>NZ_CP104270.1:0-330000 GCF_045277075.1 Seonamhaeicola sp. MEBiC01930
ATGAGTGTAACTGCGCAATCGGTATGGAATAGTTGTCTGAAATTTATAAAAGATAATATTCAACCGCAAGCATATAAAACTTGGTTTGAACCAATAATTGCAGTTAAACTTACTGAAAATGCTTTAAGCATTCAGGTACCTAGTAAATTCTTTTATGAGTGGCTTGAAGAGCATTACGTTAAAATTTTAAAAGTGGCTCTTACTAAGGAACTGGGTGAAACTGCCAAATTGGTTTACATTATTAAAATGGAAAACACTTATGGCAACAAACAACCTTTTACGGAAAAAATACCAAGTTCAAATAGATCAGCAGTAAAATCACAAGATGTTGATATTCCATTTAACAACAAAAGTCCTGAGCTAAGAAATCCTTTCATAATTCCAGGGATTAGAAATGTTAAAGTAGAATCTCAATTAAATCCAAACTACAGTTTTGATAATTTTTTAGAAGGCGATTCAAATCGATTAGCAAGAAGTGCAGGATTAGCTGTTGCCAATAAACCAGGAGGCACATCTTTTAATCCGCTTCTAATTTTTGGAGGAGTTGGTTTAGGGAAAACACATTTGGCTCATGCAATTGGTGTAGACATTAAGGATAAATACCCAGAAAAAACGGTTTTATATATTTCAGCAGAAAAATTCACTCAACAATATATAGATGCGGTTAAGAAAAACAACAGAAATGACTTTATTCATTTTTACCAAATAATTGATGTTCTTATTATTGATGACGTACAATTTCTTTCGGGTAAATCTGGAACTCAGGATGTGTTTTTCCATATATTCAACCATTTACACCAAAATGGCAAGCAAGTTGTTTTAACAAGCGACAAAGCACCTGTAGATATGCAAGATATTGAACAACGCTTGCTATCTCGTTTTAAATGGGGGCTTTCTGCTGAATTACAAACTCCTGATTTTGAAACAAGAGTTTCAATTTTAAAGAACAAGCTTTATCGTGATGGCGTTGAAATGCCTGAGGAAATTATTGACTATGTTGCCAAAAACATTAAATCTAATGTTAGAGAACTAGAAGGCGCCATTATTTCCCTTATAGCACAATCTTCTTTCAATAAGAAAGAAATCACAATTGATTTAGCTAGAATTATAGTAGAGAAATTTGTTAAGAATACTAAACGTGAAGTATCTATTGATTATATACAAAAAGTAGTATCAGACTACTTTCAAATGGATATTGACACCTTACAATCTAAAACAAGAAAACGTCATATAGTTCAAGCGCGCCAATTAGCAATGTTCTTTGCTAAAAAGTTCACTAAAGCTTCATTAGCCAGTATTGGTTCTCAAATAGGAAAACGAGATCACGCCACGGTTTTACATGCTTGTAAAACAGTTGATAACCTTTCTTCAACTGATAAGCAGTTTAGAAAATACGTTGAAGATATTTCTAAGAAACTTTCTGTATAAAATTAAATTCTAATGACTAAAATTCTAATGGTTTGTCTTGGCAATATTTGTCGTTCACCATTAGCTGAAGGTATATTAAAATCCAAACTTTCAAGTGAATTTAAAGTTGATTCTGCTGGAACAGCAAATTACCATACTGGAAGCCAACCAGACAAACGTTCAATTGCCGTTGCTAGAAAACACGGTCTAGATATATCAAACTTAAGAGGTAGACAATTTACCATTCATGATTTTGATACGTTTAATTTTATCTATGTTATGGATGAATCAAATTATCAAAATGTTATAAACCTTGCAAGAAATCAAGAGGATATTGATAAAGTTGAAATGATTTTAAACTTAGTTTATCCAGATAAGAATTATGATGTGCCAGATCCATACTACGGCGGCAACCAAGGTTTTGAAAATGTTTATAATATGCTAGACGAAGCCTGCTCTAAAATTGCTGATAATTTGAGTTAAAATGAAAAGCGAAGGCAACTTATATTTAATTCCTTGCACTTTAGGAGACAACGAACCTCTAGAAGTTTTACCTATAACTGTAAAAGAAGCCATTGAACAATTAACCGTTTTTATTGTTGAAAACGAAAAAACAGCTAGACGTTTTATCAAGCGAATAACACCTGAAAAATCGCAACCATCTCTACAATTCTTCATTTTAAACAAACATACAGACCCATCTGAATTACCAGCTTTCTTAGCCCCATGTTTAAATGGTGAGAAGATTGGTTTACTTTCTGAAGCTGGATGCCCCGGAATAGCTGACCCAGGAGCGGATATTGTAAAGATTGCCCATGAGAAAAATATAAAAGTAACACCCTTAGTTGGTCCATCTTCTATTTTACTAGCACTTATGAGTTCTGGAATGAACGGACAAAGTTTTGCTTTTAACGGTTACCTTCCAATTGACAAAAACGAGAGAAGGAATGAGCTTAAACGTTTAGAAAGATTATCTTTTGAAAAAAAGCAATCTCAAATATTTATTGAAACACCTTATAGAAACAATAAAATGCTTGAAGACATTTCGGCTATTCTAGGTGGAAATACGAATATTTGCGTAGCTTGTGATATTACACTTTCTACAGAATTTATTAAAACGCAATCCGCGAATAGCTGGAAAAAAAATATGGTAGACCTTCATAAAAGACCTACCATATTTATTATTCATAAAAGCTAATTATATTGCCTTTGCTCTTTTGTTTGGTTTAATAAAAGAAGTATCGTATCCAGAAAAACGTTTCATATAAGTATAAACCGTTGTTCCATAGCCATCGGCAAAATTATCAAGCCCATAACTCCTTAAATACTTCTTTACACTTCCAGGTCCAGCTAAATGAGCAGCTGCCAAAATTCCAGATTCCGTTACTATAACACCATTAATTCGTTTTCCAACAAAATTCCTAATGTCACGTCTTAAAATCCATTTGTTTCTTTCAGCATTTGCAATAAAAGCTTTTTCCTGAAGCTTAGGGTCATTTAAAAACTCTTTAGGGTTATTAATCCCAATAAGTTTTAAAGTTTCCTTCCCAAATTGGTATTTACCTAAGTAACCAAAGGTATTTACACATGAATAATCTCCTCTAGATTCCTTAAAAGCCACAGCTTCTTTAAAGCCAACAAAAGATTTACCTAAATAAGGAGAGAAAACTTCTTTAGACGCTATAAGGTTCTTTCCTCTAGCCTCTTCTAGACTTACGGTATAATTTAAGTCCAGTCCTTTAGTAGAATACTTACTTAGATCTACAGTTTCATTTGATGAAAATGAAATCAACAATAATAAACATATTGTTAGTCCAAGGGTAAAATATTTTACAATATTCTTTACCATAATTCTAAATTTTTTAGCGTATTCTTTTAATTAAAATACACCTTGAAATTTGAGCGTGCAAAATTATAAAAAAAACTAATACACTCAAAACAATTCGTTTAAATACTACTTTTAATAGTAGAATAGATGAAATACAGTCCCTTTTTTATTAAATTCTAAAGCAGGAAACGGTATTTTTAACATATTCAAAACGCTAAAAACAGATCTTAACACAGGAGAATTGGTTTTAATCTTACTCAAATTTACATCAAAACTTAAATAGAAATTACGTAAAGGCTGAATATTTGTTAACAACTGATTGTCAACATCTTCTGTTTCCCCTAACATCCCTTGTGCACCATAGCCTACCGCTATATTTAACCACTTAGGTATTTTACTTTCCTTAAAAAAAGATTGAATATTGACACTTAACCAATACGTTTGCCCGTTATAGTCTTTTAAAACCTCTTCTAATAGACCTTTCCCTAGCTTATCAGGATTCATTGAGGCGTATTTAGTTTGATGAAATGAGAACTTAAGGTCAATTCGCTGTTCATCCCAGAGTAATTCTTGACCAATATATAATCCTGTTCCGGTAGCATTTGCTGCCATATCACCCCAAGAAAACCCCCATTCTTTTGAATAACCATCTAACACTTCAATAGCTGTTAAATAACCAAAACCTAGAGTAGCTCCATATATTAGTTGGTCCTTTTTACTAACTCCGCTCCAGTTTAATAAATCTGCTCCTACTCTACCAAGTTGATAAGACGTAAACATGTGCCCAACTTTATCCATTTGAAGCCATTCCTTATTATCATTTACGGTATGAAATTTTGACCTATCATAATCTGAGTACCAAAGTTGGTTTAATCCAATCAATGTTGTACTTGCCAATGAGGCTTCGGAAATAACCACTAAATTCCTTCGGGGTTTGATTAAAGTGTCACTTGGTGTTAAAAAAGCATCTAATTTTGATTGAGAGAATACGGGTGCTGAAATTCCTAGAACTAAAAAAAAATATATTATCCAAAGACACCTCACTACTTATAAATTCCTTGAGAAGACAAATACGTATGATACTCCTTAGCGTTTCTATTATGCTGAGCTAAAGTTTTAGCAAACTTGTGAAAACCAACATTTTTGGCATCTGCCGCAAAATAGAGGTATTTATGTTTTTCGTAATTCAATACAGCTTCAATTGCAGAAAGATCTGGCATTGCAACAAGGCCTGGTGGTAAACCAGAATACTTATATGTGTTATATGGAGAGTCAATTTTCTTATGAATATTTAAAACACGTTTTATAATTGTGTTTTCATATTTTGGCAATTTATACGCCGCAAACTTTAGGGTGGGGTCAGCCTGTAAGGGCATCCCAATTTTCAATCTGTTTATATAAACACCCGCTATTCTTGGTTGTTCTGAAGACTGTTTAGATTCTTCATAAACAATTGATGCTAAGGCAATCACCTCATCTTCAGACAATCCAATAGCCTTAGCCTTATTTAACCGAGAATCATTCCAAAAACGGTTATACTCTTTTAACATTCTATCCCTAAACGCTTCAGCAGAAGTATTCCAAAAAAACTCGTAACTATTTGGTAAATACATACCCAAAGCAGTTTCATTTTTAAAATCATTATCTGTATAAAAAGCATCATCTTTCATGGCGCTTAATAGAGAAATACTATCTGCTTCAATTTGAAGAGCAATTCTACCTGCTAGTTTTTCTATAGAATTCTGATTATTGAATGATACTTTAACTGGAATATTTTTGCTTCTAATAGAGTTAATAATATCATTATTACTCATGCCCTTTTTTATAGCAAACTTTCCAGCTTTAACATTATTAATATATTTCTTTTGTTTAGCCAAAGCATCAAACTTGCTAATATCTTTCAATAAGGGTTCTAATTGCTCTCTAACATCATTATACCTATCTGTAGACTTTATATAAATATATGCCTCCTCATTATTAAATGCAGTATTAGGAACCATCATTGCAGAGTATATATAGTATGCAAAATAGCCCACCACTCCTAAGCCAATTAGAGCAATAGCCCAAAGAATTTTTTTTATATACATATTAATTATTTATCAGCTGAAATAAATATTCGCTTTTATATGAATTATTAATGAAATTCCAGTCTTTCTTAAGCCCAACTTGCTTAAAACCCTGTTTTTCAAACATTTTTACACTAACATGGTTGTCTTCTGAAATATTGCAGAATAACTGATTTAAATTCAAATGATTAAAACAATAAGAAATTAATAACTTTAGTGCTTCAGAGCCATAACCTCTTCCTCTATTATCTGAATCCTTCACCAAAATACCAATACCTGCTCTACTGTTTTTAAAATCAAAATCAAAAATATCAATCATTCCAAGTGGTGTATTATCATAACTTGAAATAACCAATCTTAATTGTTTTACCTCATAAATGTCTTGGTGAGCATTCTCAATATATTGTTTGATTAAAAATTTAGAATATGGAGTTTGAGTATTGCTTACTTCCCAAATACTTTCATCATTTTCAACAGCATGAATAAACTCCAAATCTTCAGGCTCTATAGCCCGTAAGTATATATGTTCTCCTTTAAGGGTAATCATACAGTACCTTTAAACACAAACTTAGCAGGACCAACAAGCCATACATTTTTGTATACTCCTTTGTCTTCGTCAAAAGACACTTTCAATTCACCACCTTGTACGTTTAAATTTATGAAACAGTTAGCAGTTTCTTTGGTGGCATGCATTGCAATAGCTACTGCTGTTACCCCAGTTCCACAAGACAAGGTTTCATCTTCTACACCGCGTTCATAAGTTCTAACCGTGAAGGTATCGCTATTAATTTTTTTCACGAAGTTAACGTTAGTACCTTCTTCATTATATGGGGCCCCATATCTAATTTTAGCACCTTCAGTTTTTATATCGAAATCTTCAATATTTTCTTTATGTTGCACATGATGTGGAGACCCTGTATCTAAAAACACATGTTTTTCATGCTTTTCAACAGTATTTACATCTACCATTTGTAATCGCACAGTATCATCTTCTATAGATGCATGATGCACCCCATCAATAGCTTCAAAGGTTGCATTTTCACTAATAACACCTAAATCTCTTGCAAAAGCCACTAGGCAACGTCCACCATTACCACACATGGTACTTTCATTTCCATCAGAATTATAATAAACCATTTTGAAATTATAATCATCATGATTCTCTAATAAAATAAGTCCATCTGCACCCACGCCAAAACGCCTGTCGCATAAAAAAGCAACACGCTCAACGTTACTTTTGTCGAATATTTGTTGACGATTATCAATCATCACAAAATCGTTCCCTGTTCCTTGATATTTATAAAACTCTTGTTGCATAATTCAAAGCAAAGATATAAATATTATGTAGTTTTTCTAGTTGTTAAAACTAGTTAAAATTGGCGTTAAAAACCGTTAAAAGGAAAAAGACAATTCAATAAATAATTAATTTTATTCGTTGTAATGATTCCTGCATAGACAGGATTCATAAATTGAAATAAAAAAACTTAAAACTGAAAAATTATGAAGAAGATCTTATCGTTAGTCCTGATTTCGGCCTTAGGTGGAGTTTTAACACTTGGAGCCTACAAATTATTTCTAGAAAAAGAAAACACTGTAGTTATTGATAACACACAAGCCTCACCAACTTTTTTACCAACTAGTAATATTAATACTTTATATAACACCACCGAAGCTCCAGACTTTGTTAGTGCTGCAGAAAACACTGTGAATGCTGTGGTACACGTAAAAAACGTTTCAATGAGCTCAGGACAAATGACTTTTGAAGATTTATTTTTCGGTAGAAGCCCTCAGCGCCCACAATTAGGCACTGGCTCTGGTGTTATAATTAATGCCAGTGGTTATATTATTACTAATAACCATGTAATAAAAAATGCGCACGAATTATCTGTAACATTAAACAACAATAAAACCTATAAAGCAGAGTTAGTTGGTGCTGATGCCAAAACTGATATAGCCCTTTTAAAAATTAACCCAGATGAAGATTTACCATTTGTAACTTTTGGTGATTCTGATAATGCAAAAATTGGAGAATGGGTTTTAGCAGTTGGTAACCCATTCAATTTAACATCTACCGTTACCGCTGGTATTATTAGCGCCAAAGCAAGAGATTTATCTGGTAATAGCTCTCAATCCTTTATTCAAACGGATGCTGCTGTAAACCCGGGTAATTCTGGTGGTGCCCTAGTTAACACCAATGGGGAGTTAATTGGCATCAATACCGCTATTACTTCTCAAACAGGTTCTTATATAGGATACTCTTTTGCGGTTCCTAGCAATATAGCTAGAAAAGTAGTTGAAGACATTATGGAATATGGGAATGTTCAAAATGGAATATTAGGTGTCAAAGGGGTAACATTTACAAGTGAATTTGCCAAAAAAGAAGGTATTGATTACACTGAAGGCGTATTTTTAACCGAAATAATAAAAAATTCTGGAGCTGAAAAGGCTGGTCTCAATTCAAAAGATATTATCAAAAAATTAGATAATATTGAGATTTCTAAATTTGAAGATTTAAGTGGATATATAAAATCTAAAAGACCGAATGATATTGTAACAGTTGAGTTGGAAAGAAATGGCGAACTAAAAACATTAAACGTAAAGCTTTCAAGTCCTAGTTCTTTTACGGTTAACTTTATTAAAATGGAGCTTCAGGACCTTTCAGATGGTTTTAAAGAAGAATATAATATTGACCATGGTGTTCTTGTTAAAGAGACTAAAAACAAATGGTTATATTCTAATTTAGGTATTTCTGAAGGGTATATTATAACCGGAATAAATGATATAAAAATTGAAAGTATTGAAGACATTTCTAAAATAAAAGCAAAGTATGGAGATGATGTTTTAGATAATATTAAAAAATTAGAATATATTAATAGAAACCTTGAAAAAAAGGAAGTGATTTTCAGATAGAACTCTTTAAAAACCCTAATAAATTCAATAACCTCTTTAAGTATACATAAGGAGGTTATTTTTTTATAAATTATTTCTGAAAAACGTTTGAAATATGATTTTATAAACATTAACTTTAGCTAACAACTAAACTTTTTAAATATGAATTTCAACAAAGCATATGAAAAGGAATTAGCCTTTCAAGCCGACCGAAGAAGAGCAACGGTAGAGTTTATAAAAACTGTTAGTGACCTTTGGTATGACAAATCTATTGAACTAGTCATTTTCAGGAATCAATTAATAGATAGAAATGTTAGCCAAATATTAAATTTGCATGACTATGCAGGTAAATTTGTTCAAAAACCCATTTCTGTTTTTGATTCTGTTGAAATTGCAAGAGCTATTAAAACCTTAGATATACCTCCAGCTAAATTAGATATTGGCAAATTAACTTATGAGTTTCACATGGCTGAAAACAAATATGCCAATGCCACAGCCTTTGTTGCAAGAAAGCTTAAGGATGCTGATAAAAATAACGAGATAAAACCCAAAGATGTCATACTATATGGCTTTGGTAGAATTGGTAGATTGGTTGCTAGAGAATTAATGGTAAGAACAGGAAAAGGTAGCCAACTACGCTTAAGAGCAATTGTTACAAGAGGCAATGTTGATGCTACTATTTTAGAAAAAAGAGCTTCTTTACTACGTAATGATTCTGTTCATGGAGATTTTCCAGGTACTGTTTCGGTTGATGTAAACAATAATGCCTTAATAATTAATGGCACAACAGTTTATATAATTTCCTCAAATGCACCAGAAGATATAGACTATACGCAATTTGGTATTCAAAAAGCCTTAGTAATTGATAATACTGGGGCCTTTAGAGATAAAAAAGCTCTAAGTAGACACCTTAAAGCAAAAGGTATTGATAAAGTTTTACTCACAGCACCAGGAGTTGAAGTTCCAAATATTGTTTACGGGGTCAATCATAAAGAGAACAACCCTGATAAACAAAACATATTTTCAGCAGCTTCATGTACAACCAATGCTATTACACCAGTTTTAAAGGCTATTGAAGATTCTTTTGGAATAAAAAGCGGGCATTTAGAAACTATTCATGCCTATACAAATGACCAAAATCTGGTAGATAATTTTCATAAGAAGTACCGTCGAGGTCGAGCTGCCGCCCTTAATATGGTTATAACAGAAACAGGTGCTGGAACTGCCGTTGCTAAGGCACTTCCAAGTTTAAAAGGCAAATTAACATCAAATGCCATTAGAGTGCCAGTACCTAATGGTTCTTTAGCTATTTTAAATTTGGAACTTGAAAAGAAAACTTCCGTAAATGGCATTAATACTATTTTAAAGAAATATGCCTTAGAAGGCGATTTAGTTGAACAAATTAAATATGAACTTAGTGATGAACTTGTTTCAAGTGATATTGTTGGAAGTTCTGCCCCATCAATTTATGATAGTAAAGCCACCATTGTAAGGTCTGATGGTAAAAATGCTATTGTATACATTTGGTATGATAACGAGTACGGTTATAGCCATCAAGTTATAAGACTGGCAAAATATATTGCCAAAGTTAGACGTTATACCTATTATTAATAGGTAACATCTATATTTTAATTCTAATCGTATATACAAAAGCCTCATTATGTGAGGCTTTTTATAATTAAAAATTTTATAACTTAGTCAATCCAAATACAACCCTATAAACTGACCAACATGAAATTATTAAAAACATCTTTTTTAATATTCTTATTAAGCTTTTCAACTTCATTATTAATTGCTCAAGACACTCAAATAAACTCAATAAATGAAGGATCAATAAATGATCAATTTGAATTTCTAATTAGAAAATCTGGAAACTTCAAAGGTACCAATGGTCAAGCTTATGAAGCAGTTAAACAATCATGGTTATATGCTTTAAGAGCACACACTTTAGATTCGTTAAAGACGGTAAGAAAAGATCTTAATGACACCAAGGCTATAGTTGAAAATCAAGCTAAGGAAGTTGCTGAATTAAAATCTAAACTAACAAATACTCAAAGTAATTTAGATAAAACTAATCTTGAAAAAGATAGTATGGCTTTATTTGGGTTGCAAATGAGTAAGGGTGGTTACAACTCTTTAATGTGGACTATTATAGCTGGTTTATTAGCTCTACTTCTATTATTTATATACAAATTTAAAAATAGTAATACTATAACTAAAGATGCTAAAAAGGCTTTAGCTGAGATTGAAGAAGAATTTGATGAACACAGAAGAATTGCACTAGAGCGTGAACAAAAGGTAAGACGTCAATTACAGGATGAAATTAACAAGCAAAAAGGTTCTTAATTAAAAACATAGTAGCAAAAATAAAAAGCAGCAATTTAAGATTGCTGCTTTTTATTTTATATAATTGTAATATTACTTTACCTTGAATAATTAGGTGATTCTTTTGTTATTGTTACATCATGCGGGTGACTTTCATTAATACCACTTGCGGTAATTTTAACAAACTGTCCGTTTTCCTTTAAAGCTTCAATACTGGCTGCTCCGCAGTAACCCATACCGGCACGTAATCCACCAACAAACTGATGTATACTTTCAAACAATTCGCCCTTATATGGCACTCTACCAACTATTCCTTCTGGAACCAACTTCTTAATATCATCTTCAACATCTTGGAAATATCGGTCTTTAGAACCTTGTTTCATGGCCTCTACAGATCCCATTCCTCTATATGACTTAAATTTTCTACCTTCATAAATTATAGTCTCTCCTGGAGACTCTTTGGTTCCTGCCAAAAGCGAACCCAACATCACGGTATCAGCACCAGCTGCAATAGCTTTAGGTATATCACCTGTATATCTAATACCTCCATCCGCAATTACAGGAACACCACTTCCTTTTATGGCAGCCGCAACTTCTAACACTGCCGAAAATTGTGGAAATCCAACCCCAGCTACTACACGTGTAGTACAAATTGAACCAGGTCCTATACCAACTTTTACAGCATCTGCCCCTGCTTCAACTAAATACTTAGCTGCAGCACCAGTTGCTATATTTCCTACTACAACATCTAATTCAGGAAATTTAGACTTAACCTCCTTAAGCACACTTACAACACCCTTTGTATGACCGTGGGCTGTATCAATAACAACGGCATCAACACCCGCATTAACTAAGGCTTCAGCACGTTCAACAGCATCACCTGTAACTCCTAAAGCAGCAGCTACACGTAACCTTCCGTACTTATCTTTATTAGCACTTGGCTTTTGGTTTACTTTAGTAATATCTCTAAATGTTATCAATCCAGATAACTTATAAGCATCATCAACAATTAATAACTTTTCAATTTTATGCTTTTGAAGAATAATTTCGGCATCTTTCAATGATGTTCCAACTGAAGCGGTAACTAAGTTTTCACTAGTCATTACCTCAACAATAGGTTTCTTATTATCGTGCTCAAAACGTAAATCCCTGTTTGTAACGATACCTTTCAGCTTACCGGCTTCATCTACAATAGGAATACCTCCTATACTATGTTCTGCCATAGCACGTTTAGCATCTTTTACTTCAGAATCCATTGATAAAGTAACAGGATCTATAATCATTCCGCTTTCAGCGCGCTTTACCCGTCTTACTTTATCGGCTTGTGCCTCAATAGTCATATTTTTATGAAGAACTCCAATACCTCCTTCTTGAGCCATGGCTATAGCCATTTTACTTTCCGTAACGGTATCCATTGCTGCAGAAATAATTGGCACGTTAATGGTAATATTACGTGTGAATTTGGTTTGAATACTTACTTCGCGCGGAAGTACCTCTGAAAATGCTGGAACTAAAAGGACGTCATCATAAGTTAATCCTTCTCCTACTATCTTGTTTTGATGTGCGGTCATTGTGCAATTACGTTATAATTGCGTGCAAATATACGATATTTAAACGAAATATAGGGCTTAATAAGTGTGAAGACTGAAAAATCAGTTAACAGGTTTTTTAAATAAATGTTGAAAAATTATGAGTGTTGAAATTACAAAAGTTAGTGTCATCAATATCCCTGAAAACATAACGATATATTTCATCCATAATATACCTGTCCAAAGTAAGTACAATCCTCCAAAGGTTAAAACAACTGAAACAAAAGGTTCTACAATTAAAAAAAGTTTTATTTTTTTTCCCAATTTGGTAATAGAAACCAACATGCCTACTAAAAAGAAAATTATAGACATTGATAATATATGATTATGTATTAAAGTAAGCATTTCCCTTTCGCTCTTTTTAAAACGCATAACCTCAACATCTTCAACATCTTCATTTCCTAAATAATGCTCCTCAATTCCATTTGGATTTGCTGAAGACGTTTCCCCTACAAACAATAAACCAGTGTAAAAACCAATACTAAGAACTATTATAAAAGCGCCTATTAAAAGTTTAATTTCCTTAGGAAGTGATATTAAAAGTCCATTTAATTGCATTTACAATATTCCTTTTTCGTGAATTACTTTTAATGATTGTAATAAATTATTCATAGCATTGGTCATTGAGCGCACTGAAATAGTTGCTCCAGAAATTGCTACTACATTATCCCCATATAATAAGGTATCTTCTTTTGTCTTACCAATAAATTGTCTTAACCAACGTTTACTACCTATTTCCCCACCATACTCTTCTCTATAAGCCAACACTTTTGATTTCATAATTACCAAATTTTCGTCTAGTAAAACAAGATAATCAAATTGCGCTGTCTTACTAGGTGCTTTAGAAATATAAGCATAGCCCAAAACTTGTATGCTAGACTTAATCTTAAAAAAATTGTTATTTGAAAAATCTGAAGCCAGTGACTTCACCAAATTTTGAGACAAATCAACAGGTATTAATTCATATGTTTCAATTTGGTAAGTACCTTTAATTTCTTTATCAACTTTTTTCAAAATACCCTTAGGCAAGTTAAAAGACATAAATATAAAAGCTATTACTACTAATGAAATAATTTTGAACTTCATTTTACAAAAGTATTTTATTTAAACACACAAAGCAAGACAGTCTTTCCTTGTTAGAAAAGACTTTTGCCTTGCTTTTTGTATGATATTATAATATTTTAGAACCAAACGCCTATTCCAAAATTTAATCGATTTGCAATATCACCACCTTCAGAATCTCTAAACTGATAATCTCCTTTAAACACAACACCGGGTGCTATATGGTAACTTAAACCAGTTGTTATATCGGTTTTATTATAACTATCGTTTCTTACTAAAGCCCCATCAGTCTCAGCATGTGTATCATATTTCTCATATCTTAAGAAAGCAAATAATCTTTGCGCATTCTCTTGGGGCAATAAATTATATGCGCCTTCTAAATACCAACCTTGTAGAGCACTCCCCAAGTCCATTCCTGTTAAGTTATTATAAGCTTCCGTATCGGATAAACTAGCTCTGATAAATTGACCACGAGCTGTAAAACGTTGATACGCATAACGAGCATCTAAACCAATCATTGAAATACCTATATTAGCTCCATCAAATTGTTCTACATCATCCGCTGCTTGCGTTTTCCCAAAATATCCTGCCAATCCTAATCTTAATCCTGGTATACCATAATAATCTAATTTAGTTGATAATGTAGGACTATCTACTGTAGATTTAATGGCCTTTTGACGTCCACTACGTAAACCATTTGAACCTTTTAAAATACCGGTCACACCTCCTTCTCCATCTGAAATTGTTGATTTAAATCCATTAAATACATAGGCCTGATATCCCAAGGAAATATCATTGAACCTACCAGTTACACCAAAACCAATTTCTCTCCAAGTTGTAGGTATAATAACATTATCGGTTGCTGGTCTTTCTACTCCATTAAAAGTAGTAGGCTCATGAAACTCATTAACAATACCCATAGGTACCAACATCAAACCTCCTCGAATACTCATGTTAGGTGCAATAGCATAATTAACAAAAGCTTGTTCTACAAACACTTCTTCTACATGTTCAAATTCAACCTCTGTAACAAACTGAGTTTTATCGTTGAACTTATAACCAAATAGAAGAACCAAACGTTGTACATCTAATTCACCATTTGCAGCTTCAGGTTGGTTGTATGTTAATTCACCATAGGCCCCAACAGTCACAGATTTACCATAGTTCCCCGAAAGTATTCTTTGGGCTGCATTTAATTGTTTTTGAGGATCAAAAGTAATAGAATCTTGAACAGTTTGTGCATAAGAAATAGATGCTATTAAAATTGTAATAAGTAAGCTTAGTTTTTTCATTTTTAATTTTTATTTAGACTTGTTATAAATAAAAGAATTTTTTCAGGTGCAAATATAAAACTCATTCATAGTTTAACAAAGTTTATTTAGATTAAATTTAAATAAATTTTAAAACAATACTTAAAAGGTTGATTTTCTTTGTTTTAGGTTTAAAAAAAGTTTTTAAATATTTTAGAAGCCTCGTTAAAAGCACTTTCAAAGCTAAGTGCATTTAATGTATTAAGTTGTTTAGAAGTAAAATAAGAAAGCAATTTTTCTGTTGGCATATTACCTGTTAGTTCATCTTTGGCCATTGGGCAACCGCCAAAACCTTGAATGGCACCATCAAAACGTTTACAGCCAGCATTAAATGCAGCATTTACCTTCTCAAACCAACTGTTGGGAGTGGTATGTAAATGGGCACCGAATTCTATATTGGTGTATTGAGGAATTAAATTAGAAAATAAATAGTCTATACTTTCTGGATTAGAAGTACCAACAGTATCACTTAAAGACAATATTTTAACCCCCATGTTATTTAAACGTTCTGTCCAATCACCTACTACCTCCACACTCCAAGGGTCACCATAAGGGTTACCAAATCCCATAGAGATGTAAACAACCACCTCTTTACCAAACTTACTAGCTAATTCTAAAATATCCTTCAAAATATCAACCGATTCGGAAATTGTTTTATGGGTATTACGCATTTGAAAGTTTTCTGAGATTGAAAACGGATATCCTAAAAAGTTAATTTCAGGGTGTAGACAAGCATCTTGAGCTCCCCGTAGATTGGCAACTATAGCTAATAACTTACTGGTAGTTTTACTTAAATCTAATTGTGATAATACCTCTGCAGTATCAACCATTTGGGGTATAGCCTTGTGAGACACAAAACTACCGAAGTCAATTGTATCAAAACCAACTCTTAATAAAGCTTGAATGTATTGTACCTTTTGTGCCGTTGGAATAAATTGTTTTATTCCCTGCATAGCATCACGCGGACATTCAATTATTTTGATACTTTCTTGCATTTATTTATAGAAATTCAAGGCTAAAGTAACATATTTTTTTGTAAGGTATAAGTCTAGTTTTAGACCTACAAAGGGTAAATAAACAGTTATGAAAAAATCTACTTCTTTTTTAATTTTTGCAATTTTAGTTTCTAACTTTTTATTCTGTCAAAGTATTGCTACTTATGATATTGTATTTGAAAGTATTTGGGATTCTGAACTCAATGACCCCACAAACGGATGTAGTACCATTGATTTACCTGCAAGTGCTCATTGGTCTGACTTGGTAGGTGCAACACATACCACTGCCAATACTTTTTTTGAAATTGGAGAAATGGCATCTTCAGGTATAGAGTCTGTTGCTGAAACTGGAGCCACTTCTACATTTCAAGGTGAAATTAATTCAAGTTCAGATGCAAATCAGTTTATAAATGCTGGTGGATTAGGTTCTGCAAAAGGAACAATTACCATCTCTAATTTGGAAGTGAATGAAAATTATCCATTATTAACTTTAGCCTCAATGATTGCCCCAAGTCCTGATTGGTTTATAGGTATTAATAGTTTCAATTTAAGAAATGGTGGGTCATGGATAAATAGTGCAACAATAGATTTATACCCTTATGACGCTGGAACTGAAGATGGCTCTAGTTATTCTTTAAGTAACGCCTCTACAATACCGCAAGGAGTTATTTTTAACCGCTCCAACACTACACCATTTAATGAAAAAAAAATAGGGACTATTTCAATTTCATTAAAACAGGTTTTAAATACAACTGAAAATAATTTAAAAGGTGTTTCCTTATATCCAAACCCCTCTGATGACTATATAATTATCTCTACTGGCAATAATGTAGAATTAATTAAATTTGAAATATTTAATGCCCTAGGAAAATCTGTTAAGTTGTTTTTTATTGATAAAAATAAATTCAATAATAAATTAGATTTAACATCAATTAACTCCGGTTTTTATTTGGTTAAAATAACCACTAAAGACAATAAAAACTACACTAATAGGCTCATTATTAAGTAAATTGTTTAAATATATCTATAAAAACTACGTTTAAACGTTTTTATTAGTTGGCATTTAAGGTATAATATACATTTGGGTAAATATTTCGCCCCAATGAAATCACCTATTAATAAGAATATATTATATATTCTATATATCCTTTTATTTCTAACGGAATTTATTTCGGCTCAAAATGAAATACCTAAATGTGAAACAGAATTTAGTGAAGAACAAATAAACTACTTGAGCAATATAAGGTCGGAATTAGCTCCTTATGAGAAATCGTTTCTATCTAATAAACACCAAAAGGAAAATAAATCTACGAGAATAGTTAATTCTATTCCATTAAAAGCTCATATTGTCAGAAATTCAGATGGACAGGGAGGTTTAAGCTTTTCAGAACTTGATGATGCTATAAACAATTTAAATCAAATTTTTTATGATTCAAATCTAGAATTTTTTCTTGCCGATGGTATAAACTTTATTGATAATGATGAGCTATATCATTTTCAAAAAGGTGAAGAAAACGAATTAGTAGAAGCCTATAATATTTCTGGATTAGTTAATATCTACTTCACTAATAATTTAAAAAACACTTCTAACCTAGAGATTTGCGGCTTTAGTGATAATACAAGAAATAAAGATTATATTATTATAAAAAATGAATGCGCCACAAATAGGTCATCATTAGCCCATGAAATGGGACATATGTTTTCATTAATTCATACACATGGTAACGACAATGATTCTTTAACTGCAGAATTAGTTGATGGTAGTAATTGTGACACTACGGGTGATGGCATTTGTGATACCCCTGCAGACCCAAAACTTTCAACAGAAAACGTAAATAATTTTTGTGAATATATTGGCGTACAGACGGATATAATGGGAAATGTTTTTAATCCAGATACCGCCAATATAATGTCATATTCTAAAAAAGCATGTAGAACACATTTTACGGAAGAGCAATTGGCACGCATGTACGCATTTTATATAACCCAAAAGAATTATTTATCAGACACTTCTTTTAACGCTGATATTATAGTTAATGAAACACAAACTTGTGATGAAACATTAATAGTAAACTTTAATACAAAATGCGTTGGTATTACAAATTGGCAATGGGATATAGATTCTGATGGAATTATCGATTATACTAGTAAAAATCCAACACATACATTTAAGACTGGTGTTTACAATGTTACCTTAATTGTGAGTAAAGGCTCTAACACCATAAGCAAAACATTTCCTCACCTAATTAAAGTAGGAACTCAAACCCGATCATTATTTGATGAAAATTTTAATGGTTTTGAAATAGCTGGAGAATATGGTTGGTCAGTAAACGATGTTGCTAATTCCGGTTATAAATGGCTCACTTCATATGGAGAAACTTCTACTAAAAACACAGGGCCAATTCATGATAAAACAGATAATGATACTTCTTTTGGAAAATACATTTATGCAGAGGCTTCGGGTTCAAACCCAGGAGATATTGCCGAATTTATTTCACCCTGTATAGATGTAGTTTACGAAAACTCCGAAATGCAATTTTCTTATCATATGTTTGGTGAGGATATTGGTGAATTGCACATAGATATAAAAACTAGTAACGGCTATATTATCGATGTTATTCCACCTATAATTGGCAGTCAACAGATAAGCCAAAACGATGATTTTATCACTAAATCTGTTAATTTATCATCCTATTTAAATGAAACAATAAATATTCGTTTTAGGGCTGTAAGAGGTGATGGTTGGGAAGGTGATATTGCAATTGACGATGTTTTTATTAATACAATAACTACTCCAATATCTGATGAGTCAATAAAATTGTACCCAAATCCAATTAAAAATAATGCTTTTTACATTAAAAGAAATAATACAGATGAAACATTGTTTTACGAAATTTCTAACCTAGTTGGACAAAAATTTGATTCAGGCGTAGTTTCAAATCAACCAATCAATGTTAGTAATTTAAACAACGGAACATATTTGCTTACTCTTATAGGTGATAATTCGAGAGTAATAAAAAAATTTATTAAGTAGTTCTTTTTAATATTTCTTTATTAATTGCTTTAATTAATCCCGGACCTTCATAAATAAATCCAGTATAAATTTGAACTAAATCTGCACCTGCATTAATCTTTTCCATTGCATCTTTAGCTGAATGAATACCCCCAACCCCAATAATTGGAAAGTCTCTATTACTTTTATCAGACAAGTATTTTATAACAGCTGTACTTTTATCTTTAATTGGTTGTCCGCTTAATCCACCATTTCCTATAGCCTCGAGTTTTTCTTTTGAAGCCTTTAATCCCAACCTATTAGTAGATGTATTACTAGCAATAATACCATCTAGTTTGGTCTCTTTTACTAAATCTATAATTTCGTCTAACTGTCCATTATTTAAATCTGGAGCAATTTTCAATAGAATTGGTTTTTCATTGCTAAATAAATTATTAGCCCTCTGTACGGCATTTATGAGTTCTTCTAAATAATCTTTATCATTTAATTTAGCATGACTACCTACATTAGGGCAGCTTACATTTAGTACAAAATAATCTACATAAGGGTGAAGTGCATTAAAGCACTCTAAATAATCAGTTGTATAATCTTCAGGTTTTGTATCAGTGTTTTTTCCAATGTTCCCTCCTATTATAAGCTTTCCTTTATTTTTTTTAAGTTTTTCAATAGCAGCTTCAAGCCCCTCATTATTAAAACCCATTCTATTAATAATCCCTTTATCATCCTTTAGTCTAAACAGTCTCTTTTTAGGGTTTCCAGGCTGCCCCTTAGGTGTTATGGTACCTATTTCTATAAAACCAAAACCAAAATTTGCAAGTTCATTATACAATACTGCATTCTTATCAAAACCAGCAGCTAAACCCACAGGGTTCTTAAAAGTTAAACCAAACAATTGACGTTCTAACCTTTTATCTTCAACAACATATAAACCTTTGAAAATTGAAGAAACACCTGGTATTACACTAACAAATTTAATTAGCTTAAATGTGAAATGATGAATTTTTTCAGGATCGAATAAAAAGAATAGAGGGCGAAGTAGTAATTTGTACATCAGTATTATTTGTGCAAAAATACACCTAAATAGTTTAAATAAAAAATTGAAAAAATAAGGAAACCTACAAATTAATAATTGTAATTTTGAATCACCTTGATTTTTATTTTAAGTAATTATAAGACAATAATTTATATCCATAAAACAAAATGATTTCAAAAGAACATATTATAAAACGTTTTATTAGTTATGTTACTATTGATACCGAATCAGACCCAAACTCTGAAACAACTCCTAGTACTAAAAAACAATGGGATTTAGCCAATAAACTTGCCAAAGAACTAGAAACCATTGGAATGGAAGATGTAAACATAGATGAACATGCTTACATAATGGCTACCTTACCTAGTAATATAGATTATGAAGTTCCAACAATTGGATTTATTGCTCATTTTGACACCTCTCCTGATTTTACCGGTGCAAATGTAAAGCCTCAAATACATAATAATTATTTAGGCGGTGATCTTTTACTTAATAAAGAAGGGGGTATTGTTTTATCTCCAGAGTATTTTGAAGACTTGCGTCTTTATATAGGACAGACACTTATTACAACAGATGGAACAACACTTTTAGGAGCAGATGATAAAGCTGGTATTTGTGAAATTGTTACTGCAATGGAATATTTAATTAATAACCCAGAAATTAAGCATGGCAAAATTAGAATAGGCTTTACCCCAGATGAAGAAATAGGTAGAGGTGCCCATAAATTCGATGTTGAAAAATTTGGAGCAGAATGGGCTTACACTATGGATGGTAGTCAAATTGGTGAATTAGAATACGAAAATTTTAATGCTGCTTCAGCCAAAGTTAGTATAAAAGGAAAAATTGTCCATCCTGGTTATGCTAAAGGTAAAATGATAAATTCTATGTATATAGCTACTGAATTTATTAACTCTTTACCAAGGTTAGAAACACCAGAGCATACGGAAGGTTATCAAGGATTCTTTCATTTACACAATATAAAAGGAGATGTAGAAGAAACTGTACTGGAATATATTATTAGAGATCATGATTTCCATCACTTTGAAGCTAGAAAAGAAGTGATGCAAAAATTAACCAATGAGTTAAACTCTCAATATGGAGACAAAACCATAAATACTGAAATAAAAGATCAGTATTTTAACATGAAAGAAAAAGTAGAACCTGTAATACATATTGTTGACATTGCTGAAAAAGCCATGAGGGAATTAGATATTGACCCCTTACTTAAGGCAATTCGTGGTGGTACTGATGGTTCTCAATTAAGTTATATGGGATTGCCTTGTCCAAATATTTTTGCAGGTGGACATAATTTTCATGGGCGCTATGAATATGTACCGGTAGAAAGTATGATAAAAGCTACTGAAGTAATTTGCAAAATTGCCGAATTAACGGCTTTGAAGAAGCATTAAAAAGAAATAATAAGATATACTTAACAAATTAAATATTAAATTTGATAACATTATGAAATTCAATAACATTTTAGATAGTATTGGAAACACACCAGTTGTAAAACTGAGCAAACTCTTTCCAAAAGCCAATGTTTGGTTAAAACTAGAAAAAGCCAACCCAGGTGGTAGCATAAAAGACAGAATTGCAATCTCGATGATTGAAGATGCCGAAAAAAAAGGTCTAATAAATGATAAAACAGAAATCATTGAGCCAACATCAGGTAATACGGGTATTGGTTTAGCAATGGTATCGGCCGTAAAAGGGTACAACCTTACTCTTGTAATGCCAGAATCCATGTCATTAGAAAGAAGGCGTTTAATGGCTGCATATGGTGCAAACCTTGTATTGACTCCTAAAGAAGAAGGTTTAGGTGGTACTTTGGCAAAAGCTGATGAAATGGTTGCCAACAATAAAAACGCTTGGATGCCTTCACAATTTACCAATCCTGCTAATCCGCAAATTCATATTGAAACTACGGCTCAAGAAATATTGGCTGATTTCCCAGAGGGCATTGATTACTTAATAACTGGCGTTGGTACTGGTGGTCATATAACTGGTATTTCTAAAGTTTTAAAGGAAAAAATGGCTGAACTAAAAGTATTTGCAGTTGAACCAGATGATTCTGCTATTATATCTGGAGATGAACCAGGTCCGCACCCATTACAAGGAATAGGCCCAGGGTTTATACCTGAGGTTTTTGATGTTGATACTATTGACGGAGCCATTAGAATTACAAAAGAAGAAGCTTTTGCAGAGGTTCAAAAAATTGCAAAAACTGAAGGTATTTTAGTAGGCATTTCTAGTGGGGCTTCCTTGGCCGCAGTTAGAAAAAAACTTAAAGATATTGATGCCAACCAAACCGTTCTAACCATGAACTATGACACAGGCGAACGCTATCTTTCTGTAGAAGATTTACTTTAACAGAATTATTAAATAATAAAAAAGCTTCCTTTTCCAGAAGCTTTTTTATTTTATTATAAGAATTGCCTAATTTACTTTGCTGGAGCGTTCAATTTGTTGCTCATTTCCATTGAAATAGCAGAACGTTCTAATTTTAGTTTACCAGACATGGTTTCAATAACACATGTACCGTCTTTCTCATTAAGTTCTAAAACTTTACCATGTAAACCACTTTTTGTAATTACTCTATCACCTTTTTTAAGTTCTGCCGCAAATTTCTTTTCTTTTTTAGCCTTTTTCATTTGTGGTGCAATCATAAAGAAATACACTACAACAAACATTAAAATAAATGGCATAAATGCGCCTAATCCTTCTCCTCCCATTTTATAATTTATTGCGCTGTTTTAGCAGCTGATTGTGTTGCATTTGGGTTGTTAACAAATGCTGTTATTTTTACTAATTCTTTTCCTTTTTCTGTATTAGCTGTTACAGTAATGGTTTTAGACACTTTATTAGCACCACTTCCATTAAACTTTACTGAAAACTCCCCTGAATCCCCAGGCGCTAAAGGTTCTCTGCTCCAATCTTGAGGCACAGTACATCCACAAGAACTCTTAATATCTGTAATTACTAATGGAGCTTCTCCAGTATTTTTGTATTTAAAAACAGTAGAAACATTTGTACCTTTTTCAATTTCACCAAAATCGTGCTCAGTTTTGTCAAACTCAAGTACTGGAAATTTTGAAGCTTGAGCATCTCTTTCTGCTGCTGCTGTTATTTTATTTTCATCAATTTTTTTAGCCGCATTTTCTTTACAAGAAACAAATGCTAATAAGCATATAGTACTTAAACCTAAAATTATTTTCTTCATCTTAATATTGTATTATTCTATTAATTCGCGTAAAAGTAGTAATTATTTAATCTATTAAAAACTTTTCAATAACAACTTAACAAACATTTATAACAAACCACGTCCCATTTTATTTAACGTTCCTGTTTCTTGATATTCCTTCACTAACTTATCTAAAATACCATTAATAAAAATGCTGCTCTTTGGTGTTGAATACTCCTTAGATATCTCTAAATATTCGTTAATAGTAACTTTTACAGGTATAGATGAAAAATTCTTCAATTCACTAATAGCCATTTGCAACAGAGTATAATCTATATCAGCTATTCTGTCAGCATCCCAGTTTTTAGTCTTCTTCTCTATTTCGCCATTGATAGCTGTTTTATTCAGCAATGTCTTTTTAAATAAATCAATGGCAAATTGTTTATCCTCTTCCTCCTTATAAAGTTTTGGTATAAAATGAAAATCGTTGTTATTTTCAATCTTAGTTTTTCTTAATAACTTTAAAATAATTGTATTTATAACTGGTAAATCATCTAACCAAGTTAAATTCTTATCTTCAATATATTCATATAGCTTATCATTAGGTGCAATAATTTCTTTAAAAACATCTATTATAAACTCTTTATCCTCTTTAAAATCAGACACCCTAGTTTGCATATAATCTTTATATAAATCACTAGATAAAATAGCTTTAAAAACTATATCAACGTACTCATTATCTAGCTCCCAATTATCGATTTTATGCTTTTCTAACAGCTTTTTTAATTCTAAATCATCATTTAAAACCTTAAGAACTTGATTATTTAAAAACTTCCTGTTTGGATCTTTATCTTCAGCAGTGGCAAGATGCTTTTTTTGTTTTTTTTGAAGATCTATTTCAGCTCTTTTTTTAACCTCAATAAGAAGAGACATTAATAATAAGTATAAATTGTACATATTATCTATACTAAACATTAAAAACTTTTGCTCTTTAGAAAAATCATCACTTTCAGACCCCCTAAAAGCATATAGAGTTTGCATTACTTTTACACGAATATGTCTCCTGTTTAGCATAATAAAAAAAGAACTTAAATTAAAATAGAGTAAAACATTTACCGCTTTTTTTCTGATGCAAAAATAATATTATTTTAAAAAGAAACTTCATTTTTAGTTTTAATTATCACACTAATATTTTAGCGTATTTTTAACAAACACCAAACCTATTATAAAGTTATTTATACATTTATATACCCTATATTTGCTTAAGTGCTGAAAATGAGAAATGAAAGAATTACAACATTTAAATAAGTATTTTTTAAAATACAAAACGCATATATTTTTTGGAAGTATAATAACTATAGCTTCAAAAATATTTTTACTTTATACACCTAGATATGTAAAAGAAATTTTTGCAACCATTGAAAAATTTCAAGATGGTATCATTTCCAAGTCCGTTTTTAAATCAGAACTAGCCGAAGATATTCTTTATATAATTGGTGCAGCAATCATTGCAGGTGTACTAACTTTTTTTATGCGGCAAACTATTATTAACGTTTCAAGATATATTGAATTCGATTTAAAAAATGAAATTTACGAACAATACCAACGTCTATCTTTAAACTTTTATAAAAAGAACAGAACAGGAGATTTAATGAACCGTATAACGGAAGATGTTAGTAGAGTGAGAATGTATGCAGGTCCTGCAATAATGTATAGTATTAACACCATTACTTTGTTTGTAGTAGCTCTTATTTATATGTTTAATGAAGCTCCTAAACTTACACTATACACCATTTTACCCTTGCCCATACTTTCTGTAATTATATATAAATTAAGTAGAGAAATTCATAACCGCAGTACAGTTGTACAAGAATATTTATCTAAACTTTCAACGTTTACCCAAGAATCTTTCAGTGGAGTTTCGGTAATAAAAGCTTATGGTATTGAACCCCAAACAGCTTCAAATTTCACATCTTTAGCAAACGAGAGTAAAGAAAAACAGATAAACCTTGCCAAGGTTCAAGCATGGTTTTTTCCTATGATGATTTTACTAATTGGTACAAGTAATCTATTAGTTATATACATTGGAGGCATGCAATATATTAATGGAGAAATTGAAAGTTTAGGTACCATTGCTGAATTTATTATTTATGTAAATATGCTCACATGGCCAGTTGCTACGGTAGGTTGGGTCACCTCTATTGTTCAACAAGCTGAGGCTTCTCAAAAACGAATTAATGAATTTTTAAAAATTGAACCTGAAATTAAAAACATAATTGAAGCTTCAACTGAGATCACTGGCGATATTGAGTTTAAGAATGTTTATTTTACTTATGACGACACTAATATTGAAGCTTTAAAAGGAATAAGTTTTAATATAAAGCAAGGGGAAACGTTAGCTATATTGGGCAAAACTGGTTCTGGAAAATCTACAATTCTAGATTTAATAGGTAGACTGTATGATATTGATAATGGTAGCATTTTAGTGAATGATTCAGATATAAAAAATCATAATTTATATAATTTAAGAGAAAGTATTGGATATGTTCCACAAGATGCTTTTCTATTCTCTGATTCTATAAAAAACAATATAAAATTTGGTAAAGAAGATGCAACTGATGAAGAAGTTATAGGAGCTGCTAAAAATGCACAAGTACATAAAAACATCATAAAGTTTAATAATGGTTATGATACCGTTTTAGGAGAAAGAGGAATTACGCTTTCTGGTGGTCAAAAACAGAGAGTTTCAATTGCCAGAGCCATTATAAAATTACCCAAGATTTTATTGTTTGATGATTGCCTATCTGCAGTTGATACTGAAACTGAAGAAAAAATATTAAAAAACCTTAATAAAATATCAAAAGGAAAAACTATGATTATAGTAAGTCATAGAGTTTCCTCTGCTAAAAACGCAGATAAAATTATTGTTTTGGATGAAGGGAAAATAGTTCAGAAAGGTACTCATGAATCATTAATTAACACCGATGGTTATTACCAACATCTTTATCTAAAACAAATAAGCGAAACCAATTAATAATGAATTTATTGTCAACTTATTACAAATGTTTTTTTTAAACAAAATTCAACAAAAAAGAACATTTGAAAAAGAAACTTCATTAATAGTTGTTTAGTTTATGTTTTTTTTAGATTTTTGATATACAAAAGACAACTCAAATAATTTTTATTTAACTAATGAATAACAATGATATGATGGAGAGAGAAGAGATATTTTCTAAAGTATTAAGAGCAGGAAGACGTACATACTTTTTTGATGTAAGAGCTACTAAAGCAGATGATTATTACTTAACAATAACTGAAAGTAAAAAATTCACTAATGATGATGGTTCATTCCATTATAAAAAACATAAAATTTATATTTATAAAGAAGACTTTTCTGAGTTCAAAAGCATATTATCTGAAATGACAGATTTTATTATAGAACAAAAGGGAGATGAGGTAATTAGTGAGCGTCATCAAAAAGACTATAAAAAGGAATACAATGATGATAATTATTCCTCTGAAACTGAAGATAATTTAAAAGCAACTGAAAGTTTTACTGATGTTGATTTTGACGATATATAATCAAAACTTAAAATATATTGAAAACCGCTATACCATTGTATAGCGGTTTTTTTATTACCATTTAATAGCCAAAAGAGCCAAGACCAGACTAAAAAAGAAATACATTAAAGCAATAACCCAACCAAAATAAATTACCAAGATCATGGTTATAACTAAAAGCCAAAAAGGCACTAATGTAAGCGCAATGGCAAACCTAAACGTAGATTTAAACTCTAATTCCACAATCTTAGGTTCAGCAAACAACTTCCAAACGGCATAGGGCATAATCAAATTAATAATTAGTAAAAACTTGAAGACTTTATTGAAAAAATCAAGTTTAGTTTTAGGCCTAACCCTACAGTCTTTAAAATTATTTACTAAACAAGTATTAACCTCTTTAGGGTTTAAAAAATCAACATTCAATTTTTGTAATAAAAGTAAATCACTTTCGTAATTCTCTGGCGGAATATGAGTTGTCAGTTTCATTAACTCAGTATAAATCTTTGATTTCAAGTTAACAACGCCTTCATTTCTATTATCGCATAAAAAGTCCTTTGCAGAAACGGCTTTTCCAAAATACATAGCTGCACTATCAGAGAACTGTGTAGCATGTATATAGTTTAAACCAACGGGTACCAACTGTAAATCAATATTTGGATATTTCTCTAGAGTATCAAATACAATACGTGTAAACCCCTTACTAAGTGGTCTAACGCATCTAGCCAAATTATGACTCCCTTCAGGAAAAATTACAATAGCTTCGCCTTCTTTCAACAATTCAGAACAGGTTTCAAAAATGGCATTGTTATTTGTTAAATTATTCCATCCATCTCTAATTCTATATACGGGTAACATCTGTAAACTACCCAATAAATAGCTTACAAACTTTTTTTTAAAAACTGCAGCTCTAGTTAAAAAGAATGAAAACCGACTTCCTTTTGTGGCAATTAAAAGGGGGTCTAATAATGCATTTTGATGGTTTCCTAATAATAGAACAGGCTTGTCTCTAGGAATGTTTTCTATATTATAAACCACTACTTTTTTAAAGTAAAAGAACATGCCTAATCTCAAATATGCCCGTACACTATGTAGCCAAAGTTTTTTCAAATATTAGGAATTACCGTTTTTGTTAGACCAATAAAAAGCTAAAAGCAAACCAGAAACAATATGCCAAATCCCCCAAAAAGCAGCTAAAATTGCCATTCCTCCTAAACCATTAAAAAAAGTAAAAATGAGTAATAACCCCAATCCCGAATTTTGAATTCCCGTTTCTATAGCAATTGTTTTTTTATTCACAAAAGATAACCCGAATAAGGTAGCCACAAGAAACCCCAACGTAATAGCTACTATATTATGTGAAATCCCCAGTAATAATACATGATGAATATAAATATTAAATACGTCAATATTATTTGAGAATGCAATAACCACAATTGCCGCAAATATTATGATGGATAATGGTCTAAGAATTTTTGAAAGCTTCAAAGCTAGCTTTTCAAAATAATTCCTTACCAACATACCTAATAACAACGGAATGCCTAGAATTAGTGTTACCAACTTAATTAACTCAAACGGACTTAATTCAACCTCTTTTATTAATTGAGCAGTGGGTTGGTACAAATTCCCATAAAATTGAAAGTTAAAAGGGGTCATGAAAATTGCAAAAAAGGTAGCAAAAGCTGTTAAACTTATTGATAAAGCCGTATTGCCTTTTGCCAAATGGGTCATAAAGTTAGAAATATTACCTCCAGGGCAGGCTGCCACCATCATCATTCCTAAAGCAATACTTGGTTGTGGTTTAACAAGTAATACAACTAAGAAAGTAATAAACGGTAATAATATGAATTGAGACAAAACTCCTACCAAAACTAGTTTTGGCTGTTTTATCAAATTTTTGAAATCATTTATGGTTATACCCAAAGCAACGCCAAACATAACTATGGCTAAAGCTATACTAAGCACCCAAAGTCCATTAGTATCAAAGTTTATTTTAACCGAATCTAGTTCTTGCATAATTATGATACTACACTTCCGTTTTTCACCATATTTTCAGGATTTAAAAGAATAACATCTTTACTATTTACGGCTCCTAAAACTAAACATTCACTCATAAAATTGGCAATTTGTTTTTTTGGAAAATTTAAAACAGCTACTATTTGCCTATTCACTAAATTTTCTTTTTTATATAAGCTTGTAATTTGTGCTGAAGACTTCTTTATTCCTAAATCTCCAAAATCTATAGTTAATTGATAAGCTGGGTTTCTGGCATCTGGAAAGTCATTTACTTCAATAATAGTTCCTACTCTTAAGTCTACTTTAGTAAAATCTTCAAAAGTTATATTATCATTCATTTTTTAAAAATACAAATATTCACGAACTTTGAATAAAGTTATAATATATGGCAGATACTCCTTCAAATATGATTCCGTTAGGAACAAAGGCACCAGATTTCTCACTTATAGATACAAGCACAGATTCCATCTTGAGCTTAAATGATATTAAGGGTGAAAAAGGTACTGTTATAATGTTTATATGCAATCACTGCCCTTTTGTAATTCATCTTAATTCTGAAATTGTTTCTATAGCTAACTCCTATTTAAAAAAAGGAATTGGCTTTGTAGCTATTTCAAGTAATGATGTTGTAAACTACCCACAGGATGGTCCTGATAAAATGAAAATTCATGCTAAGAATGTAGGTTACCCATTTCCTTATTTATACGATGAATCTCAAAATATTGCCAAGGCTTACGATGCTGCTTGTACACCAGATTTTTATCTATTTGATAGTAATTTAAAATTAGTATATAGAGGCCAGTTAGATGATTCAAGACCTAGAAACAATAACCCTGTAACTGGCAGTGACTTTAGGCATGCTTTAGATTGTTTAACAAATGGTAGAGAGAATACTTCTGAGCAAAAACCAAGTATTGGGTGTAGTATTAAATGGAAGTTTTAACCGAATTTTAGTTGATAAAACCCAACATCTTGCCAGTCACCAAATTTTAAACCAACTTCTTTTAAATGCGCTACCTTTTTAAAACCCAATTTCTCATGAAGTTTTACACTGGCTTCATTTGGAAGGGTTAATACACCTAAAACAACATGAAACCCTTGTTCATTCAATAGTTTTATTAAGTAACTATACAATTTAGTGCCTATTTGTTTTCCTTGAGCTGTATGCTTCAAGTAAATAGTGGACTCTACTGTATTTGAATAAGCAGGTTTAGGCCTAAATTTACTTCCGTAGGCATAACCCAATAATTCATGGTTTTCCTCAAAAACTATAAATGGATATTCAGAATTTATTCTATTAACTTTTTTGGTAAATTCTTCAAAAGATAATACTTCATCATCAAACGTTGCAGTAGAATTAAGAACGTAGTGATTATAAATATCTAAAAGTTGTTGAGTATCTTCTTGCCGAAATTCACGAATCATTTATATCCAGCCTTTACGTTTAAGTAAGTTTTCAATATGTGCATAATGATGATTACTATGCCATGCATAATTACCAATATTATAAGAAAGTAATACCTCTGAATTTGTTTCTGGATGAATAAAACTCTTATTTAAATCTTCATCAGTTAGCCCTTTTAATAAATTCACCAATTTATAATGCACCGCTTTTATATGCTCTAAAGACATCTGTATAGGGTCATTTTTACTATCATGTAATTCTGCCCAATCTGCTTCGTTATAAGCTTTAATAACAGGTTTATCTTCTGTCAGCGCCCATTTAAAACGTGTATAACTATGATGATGACTATCAGAAACATGATGCACCACTTGCCTAATGGTCCAACCATCTGGTCTATACCTTGTATCTAACTGTTCTTTTGTTAAATATTTTACCAAGACTTCAAAACGAATTGGGAATTTCTCTAAAACCGAAATCCATTCTTTGATATGGTTTTCAGTTATTGGAGAGGGACATTCAAATGGTCCGATAGGATATTTTAATTGTTCTAAAGCAGTGTCGTTCATAAAACTAAATTTAAATATCCTCTAAAATAAGAATATTTATTCTTGATTTCTATTCTTAAGAATTTGTTTTTGCCAATTTTACCGCTTCTTCTAAAGACGTGAAATTTTTTATCTTTTTCTTAAAAAACATACCTTCAAATAACAAATTAAATGTTCCTTTTCGGTTAGGGCTTACTACATAATACTCTTTTAACTTATAACTGGACCTATAGAATTTTAACCAATCTTGGGCTACTACCGAATATGAATGTATTCTATTTGATATATAAATTATATCTTCTCCATCGGTACCCAAAAAATAGGCTAAATCATCAGCCATTTGCCTTCCATGATTATCCCATGTATATTTGACACCCTCATTAATTTCAACAATAAAAAAACCTTTAAATATAAAGACATTGGCAAAGGCATAATTAAGCTCTTTTAAAACATCTTTATAGAAAATTGAATTTTTTACACTAACCATCCTTATAAAGATAAAATTCTTAAGTATTAAGGTAAAAAATATTCGACAAACATTGTAAAAAAAACCATCAAACAAATTCAATAAAAAAAGGCACTTCAAATGAAGTGCCTTTTTTTTCTATATAATTATTCTATTTCACGTTCATCAACTCAACATCAAAAATTAATGTGGCATTTGGAGGAATTACGCCTCCAGCTCCTCTACTACCATAACCCAAATTACTTGGAATTACGAATCGAGCTTTATCACCCACACTTAATAGTTGAACACCCTCATCCCAACCAGGAATAACTTGACCTACACCCAATGGAAAATCAATTGGTTGGTTTCTTTTATATGAAGAATCAAAAACAGTTCCGTCAGCTAACTGACCTTTATAATGTACAGATACCGTTTTACCTTTTTCTGCTTTAGCTCCATCACCTTTTTGAATGATTTGATATCTTAAACCACTATCTGTCTTTTCAAAACCTGAAGCTAATTTTTCTAATTCTCCTTCAGCCTTCGCTTTTTCTTCTTCTTCTCTTTTTGCTCTAGCTCCTTCAAAGGTTCTAAACGCTTCAATAGCATTATAAGCTTCTGCTTCTGCCCCTACTCTTACAATCTCTAAAGTTTCAATTTCATCGCCTTGAGCAATGGCATCAACAACATCTTGTCCGTTTTCTACTTTACCAAAAACAGTATGATTATTATCTAACCAAGGTGTTTCAACATGAGTAATAAAAAATTGACTTCCGTTAGTACCAGGACCAGCATTAGCCATAGATAACACACCAGGACCATCATGCTTTAAATCTGGATGAAACTCATCATCAAACTGGTAACCAGGGTTTCCTGAACCACTACCTTGTGGGCACCCGCCTTGAATCATAAAATCTGGAATTACCCTGTGGAATTTTAATCCATCATAATAAGGTGTACCTTGAGGCTTCACTGAGTTTTCTAAATTACCCTCAGCTAAAGCAACAAAGTTTCCTACGGTACCAGGAGTTTTTTTGTATTCTAAAGCTACTAATATTTCACCTTTTGTAGTATTGAATTTTGCGTATAATCCGTCTTGCATTGTTCTAATTTTTAAGAAAGTGCAAATATAGCGAAAGCATGATAATTTTTACATCTTGATTACATAGATTTTAGCAAGTATCTGAACCTTAGCTAACTCATTGACTTTGTGAGAAAAATTCGCTAACTTCGTTTAACGTTGGATATAAACAATATGCAATAGAATTTATATCCATAATACTATTAGGCAAAATTTAAGAACAAAGACATAATACTCAAATGAAGAATCTAATACTCTTAATTGGACTAATTTTAATTTCACTCTCAAGCTGTAGTCTATCAAGAGAAGCAAAGACAAAAATTATTATTGATGAATTTGGATTAAAAAAAATCCAAAAAATGAATTATAATTATCAAATAGAAGGTTTAAAATCTGAAGCTAGTGAAAAAGACAGTATCAAGTTGTTTAAACTAGGCAGTTTATTAACAGATGAAGAAATACACATAAGGATATCTGCTGCATTTAACCAATTATATAGTGATAAAGACATAAATGATTTATACTCTTTCTTGCAAACTGAGGCATTTAAAAAATTTATAACATCAGGAGAAATGGATGAAATGCTAAAATCTAAGTTTATTGATATAGACAATCAAATAGAAAGTATAAGAAAAGATATTATAAATCAGCAAAAGAAAACTGAGCCTATTAATATGATAAATTAAAAAAAAGCTTTGCCTAACAACGGCTATAATTCAGCGTTATTTTTTGGCTAAACAAAAGAACTTTTCTTACTTTTAATCATGATTTCATCTGTGGACAAATCCTGCGGATTTATCCACGCCAAAATCATAGCTCAATCGTTAAACGAATCCACCAAAAATTAAACAATATTAGGTTTTAAAAATAAGATAGCAGATAGGTGCGTTAGGGATTGAGGCATTTGTTGAAGCTCACTGACGAAGGAGGTAGCGACAGCCGAAAGCCCGACCTGAGGTCCTGAACCAAGTTCAGAATGAAGGTAACGCCAAAATAAACATTAACTAGTTAGCTACTTCACTAATAAACTTAATACGGTACAGACGCAATTCTTCATCATCATAATCGCCATCAAATTCATCTATAGCTTCGTCTATGGCATCTGATTCTGATTCCATAAAATATTCATGAATTTCTTCTTGCTGATCTTCATCTAGAATTTCGTCAATCCAGTAGCTTATGTTTAGTTTGGTTCCCGAATAAACTATGGCTTCCATAGCTTTAATAAACTCCGGCATTTCCATACCTTTTGATGATGCTATGTCATCTAATGGTAACTTTCTATCAATATTCTGGATTATGTATAACTTTAACGTAGAATTACTACCTGTTGATTTCACAACAAGGTCGTCTGGACGGATAATATCATTTTCTTCAACATATTTTGCTATTAAACTAACAAAATCTTTACCGTACTTTCTAGCCTTACCCTCACCTACTCCATGAACATTACCCAACTCTGATAAATTTACAGGGTATTTAAGTGCCATATCCTCAAGTGATGGGTCTTGAAAAATTACGAATGGAGGTACGCCTAGTTTCTTAGCATTCTTCTTACGAAGATCTTTTAACATATTCATTAGAGTCTCATCAGCAGTGGCTCCTCCTCCTTTTGCGGCAGTTATAATTGTGCCATCTTCTTGTTCTCCTTCAAATATATGATCTTCAGTCATCATAAATGAATTTGGACTCTTAATATAAGCTCTTCCAGCATCATTTAATTTTATAACCCCATAGGTTTCAATATCTTTTTTGAGGTAGCCCGCTACAAGAACTTGTCTTAAAAGGGCCATCCACATTTTTTTATCCTTACCCTTACCTTGCCCAAAGAAAGGCTGCTCATTTGTTTTATGAGAGTTAATAAGTGCATTTTCATTTCCAACTATAACATTAACCAAATCTTTAGATTTGTATTTTTCATTGGTATTTTGAATAGTTTCTAACAGAACTACCACATCTTCTTTAGCTTCGTGTTGTTTTTTAGGATGCCTAACATTATCATCCATATCACCACCTTCACCTGCTTCGTTATCAAATTCTTCACCAAAATAATGTAATATGAATTTTCTTCTAGAAATAGAGGTTTCGGCAAACGCCACAACCTCTTGCAATAAAGCATGCCCTATTTCTTGTTCTGCAACAGGTTTACCAGACATGAATTTTTCAAGTTTCTCTATGTCTTTGTATGCATAATAAGCTAAACAATGACCCTCTCCTCCGTCACGTCCTGCTCTTCCTGTTTCCTGATAATAACTTTCTATACTTTTAGGAATATCATGATGAATTACAAAACGTACATCTGGTTTATCTATTCCCATTCCAAATGCTATAGTAGCCACAACCACATCAATGTCTTCCATTAAAAACATATCTTGGTGACTTGATCTAGTTTTAGCGTCTAAACCTGCATGATACGGTACTGCCTTTATTCCGTTAACCTGTAAAACCTGCGCTAACTCTTCAACACGCTTCCTACTTAAACAATAAACAATACCTGATTTTCCTTCGTTTTGCTTAACAAACCTTATAATATCGGCATCAACATCTTTTGTTTTCGGTCTTACTTCGTAATACAAATTAGGCCTGTTAAATGAAGCCTTGAAGGTTTTAGCTCCCGATATACCTAGATTTTTAATAATATCTTCTTGAACTTTAGGAGTTGCTGTAGCAGTTAAGCCTATTATTGGTATATTTTCACCAATCCTACCTATAATATGTCTTAAATTCCTGTATTCTGGTCTAAAATCATGCCCCCATTCACTAATGCAATGGGCCTCATCAATAGCCATAAAAGACACCTTAACAGTTCTTAAAAAATCAACATTTTCATCTTTTGTTAAAGATTCAGGAGCAACATATAATAATTTCGTAATACCGTTTACAATGTCTTCTTTTACACGTTTAACTTCGGTTTTATTTAACGAGGAATTTAACACATGTGCAATACCTTCTTCGTTCGAAACACCTCTAATAGCATCTACCTGATTTTTCATTAAGGCTATTAATGGTGAAACAACAATTGCAGTACCTTCTTGCATTAAAGCCGGTAATTGATAACATAGCGATTTACCACCGCCAGTTGGCATAATTACGAATGTATGCTTTCCTGATAAAATACTCTCAACAACATCTTCTTGCAAACCTTTGAACTTATTAAATCCAAAATACTTTTTAAGAGCTGAATGCAAGTCATCTTTTGCTATTAACATGAATTGAATAAATATAAATTAACTTATTTAAAACCTCTAATTATTCAAAATTTCATTGAATATTAATATTAGAATGTTTTAGAGAACCCTCATATTTTTTTCGTTAGTTTTGTAACGAATTTCCAAATTTCATTAAAATATTAATTTGGACAAGATTAAAGATAATAAAATCTTTAAAAGCATCAACTAAAAAGATACAAATTTTGAATAGCGAGAATACTATTTTACAAATTGCTAAACAAACCATAGAAGCAGAAAGTAAAGCCATTTTTAATCTATCTCATTTAATAACAAACGATTTTGCTAGTGCTGTTGAATTGATTTATAATTCTAAAGGAAGGGTAATTATTACAGGTATTGGTAAAAGTGCTATTATAGCCAACAAAATAGTAGCAACATTAAACTCTACTGGTACTCCTGCCATATTTATGCATGCTGGTGATGCTATTCATGGCGATTTAGGGCTTATTTTAAAGGAAGATGTAGTTATCTGTATATCTAAGAGTGGTAATACTCCAGAAATTAAAGTATTAGTACCATTAATTAAGAGTGCCAAAAATAAAATGATTGCTATAACGGGTAATAAAGATTCCTTTTTGGGGCAACAAGTTGATTACGTTTTAAACACTTATGTTGACAAGGAAGCTTGTCCAAATAATTTGGCACCAACAACTAGTACAACAGCTCAGTTAGTAATGGGAGATGCTTTAGCCATTTGCCTTTTAAAAATGAGAGGGTTTTCTAGTAAAGACTTTGCCAAATATCATCCTGGAGGCTCTTTAGGAAAAAAACTATATTTAAGGGTTCATGATATCTCATCCGTAAATGAAAAACCTAAAGTACTACCTACCGCAAGCATAAAAGAGGTTATTGTTGAAATTACGGAGAAAAGATTAGGCGTAACAGCAGTAGTTGAAAATGATGAAATTATTGGTATTGTTACCGATGGTGATTTAAGAAGAATGCTAAGTAATGTTGATGATTTTACATCATTAACTGCTTCGGATATTATGAGTGCTACCCCAAAACGTATTAAGGCTGAAACTATGGCTGTTGATGCTTTAGAACTGATGGAAGAAAATGAAATTACACAGTTGCTTGTGGAGGAAAAAGGGAAATATGCAGGAATTGTTCATTTACATGATTTAATTAAAGAAGGCATTATATAAATGGCAAAAAAGAACATAAACGAAATGTCTTTTCTAGATCACCTTGAAGATTTAAGATGGCATTTAATTAGAATTTGTTTAGCTGTTGTTATAGTAGCTACATTGGCTTTTATTTTTAGCAGATTTATTTTTGATGAAATTATTTTTGCTCCTCTAAAAATGAGTTTTCCAACTTATGACCTTTTATGCAGAACTGCCACTTTCATTGGGGTAGACACTACCTTCTGCAATGAAGAAGTACCAATGATAATACAAAACCGTACTATGGCAGGACAATTTTCTGCCGATATTTGGACTGCTATTTTGGCTGGATTTGTAATTTCATTTCCCTACGTTATCTATCAATTATGGAAATTTGTAAGCCCTGGTTTGCATCAAAATGAAAGAAAGCATTCTAGAGGGTTTATAGTTATTTCTTCTTTATTGTTTTTTATGGGTGTTTTATTTGGTTACTATATTGTAACACCACTATCTATAAATTTTTTAGCAAACTATAGTGTTTCTGAAACAGTAGATAATCAAATAGACATTAGTTCATATATAGCGTTAGTGCGTTCATCTGCCTTGGCCTCAGGTCTTATTTTTGAGCTTCCAATCATCATTTATTTCTTTACCAAAATTGGCTTGGTAACTCCAGAAGTTCTCAAAAAATATAGAAAATACGCCTTGGTTATTGTTTTAATTCTATCGGCAATTATTACGCCACCAGATATAGCTAGTCAAGTTATTGTTGCCATTCCAATTATAATATTATATCAAGTAAGTATTTTCATTTCTAAAATGGTTGTTAGAAATCAAAAGCGAAAAGAAGCCAATAATTAATTAAATTTAGCGTTATTGCAAATATGATTTTAAGAGCTGAAAATTTAATGAAGTCCTATAGCGGACGTAAAGTTGTGAAAGATGTTTCCTTAGAAGTTAATCAAGGGGAAATTGTTGGATTATTAGGTCCTAATGGAGCAGGTAAGACCACTTCTTTCTATATGATTGTAGGGTTAATTAAACCCAATGGAGGACAAATTTTTCTTGACAATACTGAAATAACTAAATACCCTATGTACAAAAGAGCACAAAATGGGATTGGTTATTTGGCTCAAGAAGCTTCAGTTTTTAGAAAATTAAGTATTGAAGATAATATTTTAAGTGTATTGCAATTAACCAAACTAAGTAAGAAAGAGCAGCATCATAAAATGGAATCTTTAATTGAAGAATTTAGTTTGGGGCATATAAGAAAAAATAGAGGTGACCTTTTATCGGGTGGTGAAAGACGTAGAACTGAAATTGCCCGTGCACTTGCCACAGATCCAAATTTTATTCTTTTAGATGAGCCTTTTGCAGGGGTTGACCCTGTGGCTGTTGAAGATATTCAACGTATTGTGGCACAACTTACCAAAAAGAACATTGGTATTCTTATTACTGACCATAACGTGCAAGAAACCTTAGCAATTACAGATAGAACATACCTAATGTTTGAAGGAGGTATATTGAAACATGGTATCCCAGAAGATCTTGCTAACGATCAAATGGTACGTAAAGTTTATCTAGGTCAAAATTTTGAACTTAGAAAGAAGAAGGTTAGAGATTAAGTGTATTTTTATAAACCTAATTTTGCTTTATTCCAAATACAATTACCTCTATTTTCTAATGGAAATAAACGAAGGTCAATGAGAGTTTTAAACATTAACTTGCCATAATTTGAATTCTTTTAAACCTCCAGTTTAAAGCTTAAAAAAACAAATTAACCAACCTCTGAATCAACTTTATAGACCTAATGGTCTTTTCTATTTTGCTTCATGGAATATTCAAAAAAAAAAAAAACGTAAGAATGAAACTAAGAATCCAAATTATGGCAAGTTAAGGTCTTAATAAAATGTTAATAATAAATTTCCCATAATGTAAGAAAACATCATTTTTCCCCTAAATTTGAATTGTTAAATCGTAATTAATTTCGAGTATAATAAACTGAATCCTCTAACCAAATCTTTGACATGAAAAAAGCTAAAATTTTTTACCTAATATCATTTGCAATGTTAACCATGTTGTTGGTATTATTGGCGTTAAATAATATTATGTTTTATTAATAGACTCTTAATAGGAACTACCTCTATAGTTTACAAGTCAAAATCGAAAAGAAAAGAGGTATACTATTTAAGTTTTGATATTAGAATTTATTATTAATGTTAAATACCTAAGTATTCAACCAGATAACCACCAATATCAATTGATAAATATACCATAGAACAAAAATAAAAATAGTCATGCACTGGTTTATTTAAAATAAAGATTAGTATTTCGTAACAAAATACTTAGTAAAACTGATGTGTGGAGATCTAGAAAAAGAAGTTAGTTTTATATCTCTAATTTTATTTTTCATGAATTAATTAATTATGAAATCTGTTCAATTTTCTTATTTAATTTCATTTTTTTTCTTTTGTAGCTTAATAGCTCAATCACAATCGAGCACCAAAAACTCATTTGATTATTTCAACAATAATTGGAGCATTGGTGTTGGTATAAATGTAGTAGGTGATGCTGGTGACGGATTTAAAAACATTTTTAATTCTGAGTTAAATGGAAAAGCGTATTGGAATTACAGTAACCCCCTTGTAATCAATGCAGAATATTATTTAAACAATAAATTTAGTTTTGAATCTGTAATATCCTTAAATGCGTATAAAGCACATAAAATTATTGACGGCAGTAGTGTTAGCCAAGGTCATGAAGCTAATTACATCAGTTTTGACCTTTTAACAAAATATTCTTTTCGTTCTATAATAAACAGTAGCCGTATTGACCCATTCCTATCTGCAGGTCTTGGCTATACACATATTGGAGATTACCAAACCCAATTACACGGCACCAACATATCTAATAACGGAAGAATTACTGGAAATCTTGGTTTTGGATTACGTTTTTGGTTTTCAAATCATTGGGGGGTTCATACTAATGCCATTGCCAAATTTGGAACTTCCAAAACAACTACTAACCACCAACAATACAATATAGGGTTTACGTATTTATTCTCCCAAAAAGACAAACAAAAACCAGCTACCAATCATAGCCAAGAATATGAGGAATTAATCAAAGGAAATTATAAAAAAGATTAATCTAAATTATTATATTTTTTACCTATAAACCAAATGAATTTATTGTTTAACCATTTAATTTACGGTAAAAAATATCCTATATTTGTGGCTTTTAGAAACACAAAAACTTAATACCTAATTTTTTAAATTACAAAACTTATGAACCCCATTAAACTACCTTTATTAATTTTTACACTATTATCATTTTATTTTGTAGATGCACAAAAAATATTTCAAGATTTCGATCATTTTGATAGAAATTGGAGTTTTGGTCTTGGCATTAATACTGTTGATGATTCAGGACGTCGTTTTGATCCTTTCAATAAAAATAAGAATTTGGCTCATAGAATACCAATTATGGTCAGTGCTGAATATCACCAAAACCAACAATTTAGTTATTTCGGAGTAATCTCAATCAACCAATGGGCAGAAGGGGAATTGATTGATGGCAGTAGAGTCTCTAACTCTACACCTACTTTTTTCGGGGTAGATCTAGGAGTTAAGTATTCTTTTAGAAAACTACTTAATATAAAAATTTTTGACCCTTATATTGCACAGGGTTTTGGTTATAGTACAATTGGGCGATTCACAAATAATTTCGGAACCGAAATTAACCCTGATGGAAGGTTAACTGCTAATACTACTTTAGGTGTATATTTTTGGCTTTCTAAATACTGGGGAATAAACCTTAATGGCACAGCAAAAATATCCCTTACAAATGACACAAATTTATCTCAATTTGGTTTAGGCATTGTTTACTTGACAAAATAATTCAAAATAATGGATAAAAAAGTAGCTTTTATTACTGGAGTAACGGGGCAAGATGGGGCGTATTTAAGTGAGTTTTTATTGAAGAAAGGCTATATTGTTCATGGACTAAAACGTCGCTCATCCTTATTTAACACAGATAGGGTTGATCATTTGTATCAAGACCCACATGTTGAGCATCGAGATTTTATTTTACATTACGGAGATATGACCGATAGTTCAAATTTAACTAGGCTTATCCAAGAAATACAGCCAGATGAAATTTACAATCTAGCAGCAATGAGCCATGTACATGTCTCATTTGAAATGCCAGAGTATACAGCCAATGCTGATGGCATAGGGACCTTGAGGCTATTAGAGGCAGTACGCTTTTTAGGTTTAGAGAAAAAAACTAGAATTTATCAAGCGTCTACTTCAGAATTGTATGGTAAGGTTCAAGAGGTACCGCAATCTGAAACTACCCCTTTTTATCCACGGTCACCTTATGCTGTTGCCAAAATGTATGCATATTGGATTACCGTAAATTATCGTGAAGCTTATAATATATATGCTTGTAATGGCATACTATTTAACCATGAATCACCTATAAGAGGAGAAACTTTTGTTACCAGAAAAATTACTAGAGCTACATCCCGAATTGCCTTGGGTATGCAAGACAAGTTCTATTTGGGCAATTTAAATGCCCAACGTGATTGGGGCCATGCTAAAGATTATGTGCGAATGATGTGGATGATTCTTCAAGCAGATGAAGCTGAAGATTGGGTAATTGCCACAGGAAAAACTACCACAGTTAGAGAATTTGTTCGTTTAAGTTTTGCTGAAGTAGGTATAACCTTAGAGTTCAAGGGGGAAGGTGTTAATGAAAAAGCCTTTGTAAAAGCTTGTAAAAACCAAAACTATCAATTAGAAATTGGTAAAGAAGTACTATCTGTAGATCCTAGATACTTTAGACCAACTGAGGTTGATCTGTTAATTGGAGACGCAACCAAAGCTAACAAAAAATTAGGATGGAAATGTCAATATGAATTATCGGATTTGGTACAAGATATGATGCAGAGTGATTTACAACTCATGAAAAAAGAACAATATTTACGTGAAGGAAATTATAAGACCTTAAATTATTATGAGTAATATTAATAAAGGTATTGAATTCAATGTAAATCATTGTGCAAAAAATTTAATAAACTATCCCATACCATTGGTCCAACGAGCACCTGTATATAATTACATTGTGGTAAAAAATAACAAAGACTTGAATTATAACAGGTTAATTAACATTGAGAATTTTGATTTTTTTTTAGATTAAATTATGGATTGGAAAGTTCTATATGTCAAATCCAGAAATGAAAAAAAGGTGATGTCATCGCTTTTAAAACTTGGAATCAAAGCGTACTGCCCACTAATTACAGAAGTTCATCAGTGGTCTGATAGAAAAAAAAAAGTTCAGGTTCCTTTAATTAATTCTTATGTTTTTGTCCAATTGGAAGAGAGCCAACACAATATAGTATTTCAGGTTCCAGGAGTTCTAAGATACCTCTTTTGGATGGGTAATCCAGCTATTGTTCGAGACAAGGAAATTGAATTAATGCAAAATTGGTTAAGCAATGATAATGTCATTGCCCATATTGAAAGCCTGCAACCAGGTGATTATATAAATATTAAAGCAGGACCTTTTGAAGGAAAAAAAGGTATTGTTCAAGAAATAAATAAAAACAGAATCCAGTTGTTACTACTGGATTTAGAAATGAAAATTACTTTAAACAGAAATTTAATCTGATTAAAGTATTTTTTTAACCTTATATAATACTTAGTTTCTAATGTGACTGAGAGAGCGGAGCTGTGGGAAAAATATAAAATGGAAAATCATTTAGTAGTTCATTAAATGCTTTTTATTGGCTCAAAAAAAGAGGACTTTCTAATTATAGATAAGCAAACAGTAATTTACAATACTGGGTCTAAACCTAACATATTGTGGTTTTCGTTAACAATAAATTTGGTATTTGAAGCAATCATTGTATAAAGACAATTGTGAGGATAAAGGAATTAAAATTATGAATAAAGATTCAAAAATATACATAGCAGGTCATAGAGGAATGGTTGGTTCCGCTATTTGGAGGGCTCTTGATGCACAAGGTTATTCTAACTTAATAGGAAAACCTAGTAAAGATTTAGATTTACGCAATCAAAAAGCAGTTAGTGATTTCATAAGTAAAGAAAAACCTGATATTATAATAGATGCTGCTGCAAAAGTTGGCGGTATTTTGGCTAATAGCAAATACCAATTTGAATTTCTCATAGAAAATATGCAAATTCAAAATAATTTAATTGACGCTGCTCATAAATCCAACGTTGAGAAATTTGTGTTTTTAGGTAGTTCTTGTATTTATCCTAAATTGGCTCCTCAACCTTTAAAAGAATCCTATCTACTTACAGGACCATTAGAACCTACTAACGATGGTTATGCCATAGCAAAGATTTCTGGTGTACGACTATGTAAAGCATTAAGAGATCAATATAATAAAGACTTTGTAAGCTTAATGCCAACTAATTTATATGGGCCTCATGATAATTTTGAATTACAATCGTCTCATGTTTTACCAGCTATGATTCGGAAGTTTCATGAAGCCAAATCAAATAATAATGCTCCAGTCACTTTATGGGGTACAGGTAGCCCTATGCGGGAATTTCTGCACGTGGATGACCTTGCTAAGGCGGTTATTTATGCTGTTGAAAATGACCTTCCAGAGCATTTATATAATGTTGGTACAGGTATAGATGTCACCATTAAAGATTTAGCAAAAATAGTACAGGAAACAGTAGGTCATAAAGGCGAAATTGTATGGGATGATTCAAAACCTGATGGAACGCCACGTAAACTTATGGATGTATCTAAAATGAACGCTTTAGGATGGAAAGCTGAAATTGAATTGAGTAAAGGAACTCAAAGTACTTATGAATGGTTTTTGGCAAATGAAAATACTTTAAAAAAAAATAAAATAAAATAATTTAAAAATTGAATTTGCTAATTAATGTGTATAGAGTATTTTTTCCTTTATTAAAAAATAAAAATATTATAAGAAAAGTGATAATTGGGAAGAAAAAGGGTTTAGAATCTTCAAAATGATAAATAATTAAATGCAAATATTAGTCACTGGCGCTGCTGGATTTATAGGTTTTCATTTATGTAAAACCTTATTAGAACAAGGGCATAGTATTATTGGGTTAGATAACATTAATGATTATTATGATGTTAATTTAAAGTACGCCCGACTTAATGAATTAGGGATTTCAAAAAATAATGCTAAACCTTTTTTAAAATTAACCAAGAGTCATTCTTTTGGAGAAAATTTCCATTTTATAAGAATGAATTTGGAGGATAAAATTGAATTAGCAAAACTTTTTAAAAATCAGAATTTCGATATTGTTTGTAATCTAGCAGCGCAAGCAGGAGTGCGTTATAGTATTGAAAATCCCGATGTTTATGTAAGTAGTAACGTGATTGGTTTTTTTAATATATTAGAATGTTGTAGACATAACAAAATCAAGCACTTATTATACGCAAGTAGTTCTAGTGTATATGGCGAAAACAAGGAAGTACCTTTTACCCCCCAAGATAAAGTAGATCATCCAATTAGTTTGTATGCTGCTACTAAAAAAAGTAACGAATTAATGGCATATACATATAGCCATTTGTATAACATTCCAACTACTGGAATACGTTTGTTTACTGTTTATGGTCCTTGGGGACGACCAGATATGGCTATTTATATGTTTGCCAAAGCTATTTCAGAAAGAAACTTTATTAAAGTATTTAACAACGGAAATATGAGCCGTGATTTTACTTATATAGATGATATTATAAGCGGAATTGAATTATTCATGCATAACCCACCACAAAAAAAGGATGCAAAACCTGCATATAGAATTTCGAATATAGGGAATGGTAGTCCTCAATCGTTAATGAACTTCATTAAGTCAATTGAAAAGAGTTTGGGTATAGACGCCATTAAAGAATATCTTCCCATGCAGGATGGTGATGTATCACAAACATGGGCTGATCTCTCTGAACTTGAAGATTTAGGTTATAAAAGTACCACGAAAATTGAGGAAGGTGTCCAGAAGTTTGTAGATTGGTTTAAATCCTATCACAAAATTGAATGATTAAGAATAAAAAAATTATAAATAAAATATTATGAGTCAAAGAAAAGAGCCTTATGTAATTGCGGAAATTGGATGTAATCACAAGGGAGATCTTGAAATAGCAAAGGAATTAATTAGAGTTGCAAAAATATTTTGCAATGTTGATGCCGTAAAATTCCAAAAGAGGAATAATAAGGAATTATTAACAGAGGAACAGTATAATGCTCCACACCCTAACCCTGTCAATTCTTATGGAGACAGCTATGGTGCCCATCGAGAATTTTTAGAGTTTAACATAGAACAAAATAAAGAATTGATGGCATATTGTAATGAAATTGGTATCACTTATTCAACTTCAGTTTGGGATTTAACTTCCGCTAAAGAAATGGCCTCATTGAACCCTGAATTTTTGAAAATACCTTCTGCATGCAATAATAATTTTGAAATGCTAGAGTGGTTGGCAAAAAACTATAAAGGCGATATTCATGTCTCTACTGGAATGACTTATTTGAACGAAATTGAGAGCATCATTGAGTTATTCGAAAAATTTGATAGGACCAAAGATTTAATAGTTTATAACTGTGTATCTGGTTACCCTGTCCCTTTTGAAGATGTTTCACTTCTAGAAATTTTAAACCTCAAAGAAAGATATGCCCATAGGGTTAAAGAGATTGGTTTTTCAGGGCATCATCTTGGTATTGCCATAGATGTAGCAGCATTTACATTAGGAGCAACCGTTATAGAAAGACATTATACACTTGATAGAACCTGGAAAGGAACTGATCATTCAGCTTCTTTGGAGCCGTCCGGTCTGAGAAAATTGGTTAGAGACTTAAAAGCAACATCTAAAGCATTAACCTATAAAGAAAGGGAAATTTTGGATATTGAAAAAGTCCAACGAGAAAAACTCAAGTACAGAAAAGATAACTAAAATGACCATAGCATTCATTCCAGCAAGAGGTGGTAGTAAAGGAATTCCTGATAAAAATATAAAATATTTTTGTGGAAAACCATTGATTTATTGGACCCTTAGTGAACTTCAAAAAACCAATCAAGTTGATGAGATTATTGTTGCCACAGATTCTCAAAGGATTAAAGATGTGGTTGAAGGATTCAATTTTAATAAGGTAAAAGTTTACGATAGATCGCCTGCTAATGCTTTAGATGATTCTTCTACAGAAAGTGTGATGCTTGAATACTTAGAAAGAAATCCTAAAAATATAAAGGACGTTTTTATGTTGGTACAAGCAACTTCACCTTTAACAATTTCCTATGATTTTTCGGAAGCATTAACTAAATATCATGAGAATTTATATGATTCCATTTTATCTTGTGTAAGAATCAAAAGATTTTTTTGGAATGAGAACGGTACTCCAAAAAACTATGACTTCAATAAAAGACCTAGAAGGCAAGACTTTAATGGAGAACTATTAGAGAATGGCGCTTTTTATATCAATTCTGTTGAAAATATTTTAAAACACAAAAACAGATTATCAGGACGTGTAGGTATTCATGAAATGCCTGAATTCACATCTTTAGAAATCGATGAGGAAGAGGATTGGATTGTGGGGGAATCATTGATGAATAAATTCGTTCTTAAACCCAATAAAGAAACAAATATAAAGCTATTCGTTACAGATGTAGATGGTGTTTTAACGGATGCTGGTATGTATTATACGGAGACCGGAGATGAATTAAAAAAATTCAACACTCATGATGGTATGGCCTTCCAAATACTACGTGAAGCCGGTGTAAAAACAGCCATAGTAACATCAGAAGACACCGCTATTGTTTCAAAACGAGCAGAAAAATTAAAAGTTGATTATTTGTATCAAGGAAAAAAACATGGTGGTAAATTGTCTTCTGTAAAAAACATCTGTGAAATCGAGAATATTTCCCTCAAGCAAGTTGCATATATTGGAGATGACATTAACTGTTTTGAACTATTGTCTGCTGTAGGAATAGCAGCGTGTCCCGCAAATGCGCTTCCTAAAATAAAAAATATACCTGGAATAATTCAGTTGTCGAAAAAAGGAGGTGAAGGCGTTGTTAGAGAATTTATTAATATTCTAAGGTTTTAACATTTATCATTCCAAGTTCTTGAATCATTTTAAAATAGATACAGATAATACCAACCCCATAAGCAAAAGCCTTGTTTTTGTTAACTCTATTAGCATGGGGGTTACCAAATTATTAAGTATTACTGTTTTTATTTGGGTACAACAATTCTTATTGAAAAGAATCTCATCAGATGAATATGCCATTTACGCTATAATTAGCTCTTTTGTTTTTTTGTTGCCCTTTATAACCTCAGCCTTGGTAGGTGCAAGTTCTAGATATATGGTTTTTGAATATACTCAGAAAAATTACGGTAAAATGAATAAGGTTTTATCAACTTCTGTTTTAGCTCATCTTGCTATTGGCATACTAATTTTGATCATCTCATTACCGGTATTAGTATATATGGATAGGATTCTAAATATTGAACCTAAACTAATGTTTGATGCCCAAATAATGTTTTCATTAATCGTAGTTACATTTGTGGTGAACTTCATTTTCACCCCTTTTGGACTTGGTTTGCATATTACCCAAAAATTAGTTTTTAAAAATATCATTGATCTTTCAATTGAGGTTTTTAAAATCTCACTACTTTTCACCCTTTTATTTGCAGTAAGTACAAAAGCCCTATGGTTGGTTGTTGTAAATTGCATTGGGTTACTATTAGCTCTAATGATAAGAATTTTTTATAGTAAAAAATTAATTCCACAGATTAACTTTTCAATTGGGAGTTTTGATAAAAGCTTTGTTGGTAAAATATTTTCATTTGGCAGCTGGAATAGTATTATTTTATTATCTAGATATTTACGCAACTTTTCAGCCTTGTTCCTTTTAAACAAATTTGGCACAAGTGGTGATGTTGCTAATTTCAATATTGGTAGGTTTGTTAGCCGGCAAACCTTACAAGTTTGGGAACCCATTAGATCTAGTATAGGTGCCCCTTTAATTGCAATGTATAGTAAAAAACAGTTTCAACGGCTAAATAACACCTATTTAAAAGGATCTAGATTAGCACTTTGGCTCACTAGTTTTATAGTATTTCCATTTATTATTTTTTCTGGTGAATTTGTAAATTTATATGCAGGAGAATCCTATATGGATGCAGTTTTTGTTATCATAGCATTAATGTCTATAATTCCTTTTCAAATGCTTAACGCCATGTTGCCTCAAATATCGGCTGCTATGAACAAGCAAAAAGAACTTGCCATAAGAATGCTTTTAATACAGTTAATTAATGTGGCATTAATGATTTATTTGTTACTTGTCTTAAAACTGTCACTTATTGAGTTAGCTATTTCAATTGCAGTAGTTAATATTATTGGTGAATTATTTGTAATTACTTTTTTTGCAAAACACAAGTTAAATGTAAAATTTAGAGAAATTTTAAAATATGGCTTCATACCGGGTGTAGTCCCTGGAATTCTGTCATCATTTTATTGGGTTTTTATGCAGTATACAATGGTTCCAGAAACCTATACCGATTTAATTTTAATAGTTTTAACAGGATATATCTTCTTAGTGATTTTTATTTATCTGTTCAGTTTAAAAGAAGACAAAATTAAATTTAAGTCCGTTTTAAATGTCTTAAAAGACAAATTGTTTGTTTTAAAATGAAGGTAAGTTATTATCCAATATTTCTATTTTTAATGAACATTTATCAATCTGTTCTAGGTAAATTTTCAGCAAAATATAGGGTTAATGTAAAAGAGGTTTTCGATGGAATATATGATATGGAATACGTCATGGTTAAATTTGACTCTCCAAAAATTCATGATAATTTTCCCAAACAATATAAAATAGGCTCCGATTTAGATATATATACAACACCTGAATTTGTTTATAAAATCAAAAATAAAATATTAGAGGTCAACTTAAATAAAAAGCTCAAGGCAAAAATTATTCAATCAGATAAAAATATTCGAATTAGATATCAGTTTTGTAATATCTCAAATTTACTATTTGATATTAATATATATGATCAGGAAAATAACACCTTTTGGCATGATAGCATAAAGAAACATCGTCTTTTAAAAGGTATTAAAACCCCAGAAATGAAATATGAACTCGTAGTTAGAGCCAAAACCTATATTGAGAACACAAATAAAAAGTATCATTTAAGTTTTATTAAAGAACATAAAAATGAGATCGATTTTAACCTAATGAACAAACAAGGTATAAACCAATCTTTTCTAACTCAGTTTAAAATAAAATGAAAAAACATATTTATAAAGGTTTCGTATTAATAAAACGAATGCTTCTGTTTCCTATTAAGGCCATTAATTTTTATAATATTGGTAATGAAATAAGCAATTCCATTGTAATAAATATGAGCCCTCAATTTCTTTTAGCATTTCAATATGACAACAAAAGTTTTATTAGAAAAGACATCATAATTAGGTTTTTAGCCATGGAAGACAAATTTATTTCCAAAAATAATGAAGGCATACAGCTTTATTTAAAGTTGATGAAGATGCGATACAAAGAAAAACCATTTAAAAATAAGATTAGTGACTCTTTGGATGGTGTTTACAACAACATGAAAGAAAATGGCTATGACAAATCCTATCCAATAAAAGTAGATTCCAATTTTAGATTGCTAGATGGATCTCACAGAATGGCGGCTGCTCTAATAAACAATGTAGAAGAAGTCTCTGTTGATATTCATAGTTTTGGTCATAAAATTGATTTTTCTTCTTTACTATTAAAACAATATAATTTTTCACAAAAGGAAATTTCATTAATAAATAAAAAGGAATCTAACCTTTTTTTTGAGCAAGGTATTTATTTTCCTGTTATCATTTGGCCCCCTGCAATGACATTTGTAGATGATATAGAAAAAGATTTAGACTTAACTATTAAACGAACTTATGATTTAGAATTTGATGATAGCGATTTTTATAGGTTTGTAAGAGAAATTTATAAAATAGATGATATCGCAGAATGGAAAGTTGAAAAAAAAATAGAAGCAATGCATAATTACCATCTAAAAGTAAAAGTATTCTTTATTGAAATGGGAAACCCTAATTTCAGAAAAAAATCAATTAATGCTAATTTAATTTCGAAAAAGGGAGAAAAGCTAAAGCGAAAGATTAGATTAAAATATAAAACTAAAATTAATAATTATATACATGATATTATAGTGCATACTGGAGATAATTTTGGACAAAACAAAAAGATTGTTGAACTAACCAAAAAATATGAACAACCAATCAAATAACGATTTACGTCTGTTTATAGTTTCTGGTTCTTCTCAAATATTATTTCTTAGTGCTGCATTATTAAAAAGCCAAAGAAATTACAAATGTGTAGAAAGTGATGTTTTAATTATAAGAGGAGAGCAAATTTCAAAGGAAAGAAAAAAAATAACAGAAACAATTGCTAACAAAACTTGGAGCTGGTCTAAAATTATTTGGTTGGACGACCTTGGTTTTTACCAAAACACTAACAAAAAGTCGTTTATTAAAAGTTTATTTGTTAAAAGGGTGAAAGAAATTTGGTTAAGCATGCCCTACGCTCCTATTGAACTCCAATTCTCAAAAATATTTTCTTCAGCAAGAATAGTTCTTTTTGATGACGGTCTAGGATCCTGTGCCGCCCCAAACACCTTTAGTAAATATATTAATTCTCCCTCGTTTATCAAAAAGAGGTTTTTACTATATTTTAATAAATTGACAAATTGGACTCGTAATGTCTTATCACTAAAAATAGAACCTTTCCCTAGTTTTAGCTATAAAAATAAATATACCCTATTCTCCAAATATGGAGGTAACAAGAATCAAGCGGTAAAGTATACAAAAGTAGATTGGACCGACTTAAAAAAGCAAGTGTCCAAAATTTTAATACAAAAGAATAAATATATACCTTGTAACGGTCCTATTTGTCTGATTCTTGGTCAATATTTTTCAGAGTCTGGTGCTATAACAAGGGAGGAAGAGGTTGATGAATATAAATTTATATGTAGACATTTAAATGCAGAAGGTTATCATATTATATGGAAAGAACATCCTAAAAACCAAAAGCCCTTTTTACAAGATTTAGAGAAGGAATTTAATGAGATAATTAATTTAAACCAATATTACAGTAGATACTGGCCTATTGAAATTATTGCGAACGATTTAGAAGTGCATTTATATGTCTCCTGCACAAGTACAAGTTTGATTTCACTATACGGAATAAAGGATGCAAATATTTTATCAACTGCACCAAGATTGCAACATAAATTGTCAGGAGCTGATAGAACTGTAGCAAATATAATGTCCAAAAAATTATTAGACAGCCAATTATTGACTTAACACAAGTTTTAGTAGGAATAAATTAAAAAAATGATTAAATCAAAGAAAGATTTTATTTATTATTTAGAGGCAGATAGAATAGCCAAATCTAGGCCAAAAAAAGAGAAGATATCTGCTAAAATTAAAGGTATTCTTTATCCCAATATTTGGGAATTTCAAAAAACATTAAGAATATTAGAATATTATACCAATTGTAAAAAAGGAATTATATCAAAGGTATATCGTTTTTTTTTAAAGCTTAAGTTCAAACGGTTATCAAGTAAACTCGGTTTCAGTATTCCTATAAATGTTTTTGGTCCAGGATTATCTATTGCTCATGCAGGAACAATCATAATTAATGGAGGTAGTAGAATTGGTGCAAATTGTAGACTTCATACTTGTGTTAATATTGGAACAGAAGCGGGATATGATGATCAAGCACCAATCATAGGGGATAATTGTTATATCGGTCCTGGTGCAAAGCTGTTCGGTAAAATTGTTTTGGCAGATGGAATAGCTGTTGGTGCAAACGCCGTTGTCAATAAAACTTTTAATGAAACTAATATTGCCATTGGAGGTGTGCCTGCCAAGAAAATAGCGAATATTGACACTTTTGATTATTTAATTCCTGCAACTTATATTATAGAAAGAAAGATTAATATCCATAATGAATTATCGGGAATTTCTGCAAAGGACCTAAAACGTCTTTACCCTAAAAAGAAAATAAATGAGTAAGATTTCAATAGTTATACCTGCATATAACAAGGCACTATCTATAGGAGAAACTCTAGATAGTATTTTCAAGCAAACGTTTAAAGATTACGAAATAATAATAGTTGATGATGGATCTACAGACGGTACGCCTTCTGTGGTTCAAGACTATGAAGAAAAAGTAGTTTATTTATATCAAGAAAACCAAGGTCAAGGAGCTGCTAGGAATAAAGGCATAAAAATGGCTAAAGGCAAATATCTCGTATTTTTAGATGCCGACGATTATTGGGAACCAGGTTTTCTTAAAACATGCTATGATTATCTCGAGAACAACGCCGATGTGATAGCTGTAAATACCGCACAGAGAACCATATATGCGAATGGATCTTCCGTAATTCATCCAAAAGATCTTTTCAGAAAAAAACCATTTATAATTGACAATTTCTATAAAATTTGGGCGCAGCATGATCATATTAGAACGGGTACAGCAATGATAAGAATGTCAACTATAAGAGAAGTAGGTTACCAAAACCCCAATTTACGTGTAAGTCAAGATTTAGAATACTGGGGGCTTATAGCCACATATGGCAAATGGGCGTTTATTCCAGAACCCTTATGGGTTGGGAACTCTAGAATTCATGCTAAGAAATCAGGATGGAATAAGAAATATAAAATTCGTAGAAAATTATGTCCAGATGTTGAAGAATGGGAGAAAAGAATATTGGTAAGAATCCTTAATGTCGAATTGAAATATTTTGAAATAGTTCGTGGTAGAGTGGCTTTAGGCTATGCCCATAATAAATTATTGGGTGGGCATTCGGCTGATTCTAAACATATTATTAAAAAATATGGATTATCCTTTCCAAAAGGCAAAATGACTACACTTCTTCGTTTTGGAGAAAAATATGGTCATTTTTCTTGGGCAATTGTTAAAGGTATACTATTTTTCAAAGAACGTTTAAAAGATTTTTAATGAAAATAGTTTGGGTAACACGATCCTTTTTAGATTATAGAATTCCAGTCTATAAAGAATTGAAAGCATTAAATAAAGGACAGTTTAAATTAATATTTAATGAAGACTATGTGCCAAATAGAGTGGTTGAAAAAGCGAAAGCTGAATTGGGTGATAGTTGTATAGGCTTAAAAGGTGAACTTACAATAGGAAATAAAGATACAACCAATAAATGGGCTAATAAAGGATTGCGAATACCAATTCAAAAAGGCTTAATTAAAAGAATTAAAATGGAAAAGCCAGATATCATTATTTCAGATGGTTTTTTTCAATGGACTTATGCGGCTCTTTGGCTTAGATTTTTTTATAAAACACCACATGTGATGTGCTATGAACGAACTCATCATACAGAAAGAAACGCCCAATGGTTTCGTGTATTTTATAGAAAGGTGGCTATTAAATGGATCGATATGATTTGTTGTACCGGTAAATTATGTTCAGATTATGTACAAAGTTTGGGATTCGACTTAAAAAAAGTTACATACGGACATATGGTTGCAGATATTGATACGTTTAATATCGACAAATCCAATGTTAAAAAGGACTATTTCATTGATAAAGTTGATGATCTAAATACTTTAATATATATATATGTAGGACGTTTGGTTGATGCAAAGGGCATAAATGAATTACTTTTTTGCTGGAATAACTTTCAAAAGCGCAAAAAGGTGAAATTATTTCTTATTGGGGACGGGCCTGATAGGGAAAAATATGAGTTAAAAATTGAAGAAATGGAATTAAAAAACGTCGTATTCTTAGGAAAAATAGAATATGAGAAACTTTCTCATTTGTACAAATCGGCAGATGTCTTCGTTATGCCCACTTTAGAGGATAATTGGTCATTAGTAGTCCCTGAGGCTATGGCTGCTGGTCTCCCCATTTTGTGCTCAATTTATAATGGATGTTATCCGGAGTATATCACAGAAAAAAATGGATGGGTGTTCGATCCATTAGATCAAGTGGATTTTTTGTCAAATTTAGAGAAGAGTTATCATTGTAATTACCTAAAGGAGCTTGGGGTTGCTTCTAAAGAAATAATATCAAACTTCTCGCCATTGGAAGCGTCTAAAAGTATTTTAAAGGCTATTAATCAAGTTAAACACAATAATGTTAATTAAACTTTCAAAATACCTTCGGGCAACTGGATTATCTGGACTTCTATTATTAATGTACCCGGTTTTAATTATGGTAATCATAAGGGGCAGGACATTGGATCAAGCAGAATCAGTAGATGTCGCTGCTGGTATCCAAATAATTTATATTGTCATTTGTTTTATTGTCTCGATTAATCAAATAAAAAAAAGAGTTAGTCTTTTTAAAAAAATCTTATTTATTAAACCAACAACATATTTGCTAACCTTTACTTTTTTAGGGTTTTTCAGTGCTATTTGGAGTTCTAGTCCTATTTTAAGCTTTTATAGATCCTTTGAATGCCTAGTTTTTATTTTGTTGATAACCAATGTTATTGTCAATCTGGTTATTAAATATGATTTGCAATATATTGTGAAATGGGTCGTTTTTTACGCACTTTGGAATTTAACTATTAATATTTTCTTGAAGATTAAACTTATAGGTTTTGGCTATTTACTTTATCCTTTTACCGCTAGTCGCCTATTTTTCCCATTGTTTTTTTTCTTTTTCATTTTTTTAATTGATAAAAAATATCTTAAATTTTTGATATTGGTGTTCGCCCTATTAGGTTTATCAAATAAAATTTATTTTGGGGTTGCCATAGGAAGCTTAGGTTTAGTATTTGGTACTGATAGAAATATAATTATTTTACTCCTCATTTTTTTAATTTTATCCCTTCTTTTTTTTGCTGTTGGAATTGATGAATTTTTATTGAATAGCTTATTTTATGGAAGAGATTCGATCGGCCTTGAAGATTCTTCTGGCAGAGATAAGGTTTGGTCGTATTTATATGAAAAGGGCGTTCAAAAACCTATTTTGGGATATGGATTTTCTGCAGGGGAGGTTAACCTTTTGGAGGCTTCTGTCTTTAAAGGAGCTATTAACGCACATAATTCTTTTATGTCTGCTTTTGTTAATAACGGTATTATTGGATTGATTTTATTGTTATTTTACTTTATAAGTGCCTTGAGGCTTTCTTTTTCAAAATGGTTCCCAAAGGGCAATTGGAGAACTGCAGTTATTAGTACTTTAATTCTAGTTTTTGTTGTAAATATGGCCGCACCAGGCATAGGCGGTCGGGTATACGGCACATGGATTCCTAGTGTTTTTTTAATTTCACTATTTACCATTCTAAGACTCAAATTTAAAAGTATTTCATCTTTTTATCATGAAAAAATAACTGAACAAGTTGTTGACAATTTATAATTAATGTAACAAAATGTGTATAATCTTAAACTATATAAGGTGAAGAATATTAAATGGCTATTGAAATTTCCAATGTTGGTATCTTCCACTATACTTTAATATTTTTAAGTCAAAATATTAGTTTACATCCTTTTTATCCTATAATCAATTAAATGAAAATACTCTTTGTTCATAATAATTATGGTAGTAATAATAGTGGTGAAGAACATGCATCACAAGGTTTAGCAGATCTTTTAGAAAGTAACAATCATACGGTAGAGTGGTTTAGAAAAAGTTCTGATGTTATTCAAGATTCTTTTTTAATGAAAATATTAGCTTTCTGCTCTGGAATTTATAACCCTAGAGCCGTTAGAGAGCTTAAAATTAAGATTCTAGAATTTAAACCAGATATTATACAAGTACAGAACGTCTACCCTTTTATATCTCCTGCAATACTAAAGATGATTAATAGGCTAAATATTCCGGTTGTTATGCGCTGTCCTAATTACAGATTGTTCTGTCCTACAGGGTTGCATTTAGATGAAAAAAATGAAGTTTGTGAAAAATGCTTAAAGGGATTAAAGGAGCTTAACGCTGTTATAAAAAACTGTGAAAAAAGCAGATTTAAAAGTTTGGGATATGCATTGCGTAATTTTTGTGCAAGGACTTTATGGAAGTTGCCAAAAAATATGGATGCCTATATTGTACAGTCTGATTTTCAAAAAAATAAATTTATAGAAAATGGAATTCCTAGTTCAAAATTATTTGTAATACCTGGCTTAACTCCCGCCTTAAAAACTAACGAAATAATAGATGTTGGTGAGTACGTTTCCTTTATCGGTCGTGCCAGTACAGAAAAAGGAATCGTAGAATTTATAGAGGTGGCAACAGCTCTACCAATGCTTAACTTTGCTGTGGTTGGAGCAGTAGACCCCAGTTTAGAAGATTTAAAAAAAGTGTCACCGTCAAATGTATTGTGGACAGGCTTTTTAAGTGGTAAAGAATATGATTCTTTTTATCAAAAGTCAAAAATTGTGGTAGTCCCGAGTAAATGGTATGAAGGTTTCCCAAATGTAATAACTAGAGCCATGCAACATGGTAAACCTGTAATAACATCTAATATAGGGGCTATGCAATCTATTATAGAGCATGATATAAATGGACTGCTAGTTGAACCTGGGAATACGGTTCAATTAAAAAATGCCATTGAAAATTTATATAAGGATGATTTAAAGTGTAAAAAGATGGGGCTAATGGGTAAGGAAAAGGCTAAGGTTGCTTATAACGATACCATTATTTATAAAGAGCTCATGAACGTATACAAATTCATCATTAAAAAGTAGTAAGTAAGCGTTATGTTATTTAATTCCTGGGAGTTTATAATTCTATTTTTTTTTACATGTGTTCTTTATTTTTCCATAGCACACAAATACAGAGCTGTTTTACTTTTAATAAGTTCCTATTTATTTTATATGGCATGGCGGTGGGACTTTGCCATAATTATGCTAGTTGTAACACTTATTAACTATTTTTCTGGAAAAAAAATAGGCTCATCAAATAGTATCAAAGAAAAGCGTAGATGGTTGTATTTAGCTTTAATATTTTCCGTAATCCCACTAGTTTATTTTAAATACGCAAACTTTTTTGTAGGAAACATAAACTCTCTTTTTAAGCTGATTAATTATGAAACTTCATTTTCTTATTTTAAGGTAATTCTTCCTGTTGGAATTTCGTTTTTCACCTTTCAGGCTTTGAGTTATTCACTAGACGTCTACTATAACCGGACACAAGTTGAGAAAAACATAGTGAATTTTAGTGTTTTTGTGGCATTTTTTCCCCAATTAGTGGCTGGTCCAATCGAAAGATCTTCTAATTTATTACATCAATTTAGAAAGAAGCATACATTTAATAAAAGTTTCTTTATAGAAGGCTCTAAACTTTTTATTTGGGGTTTATTTAAAAAGGTTGTCATTGCAGACCGACTTTCCATTTATGTGGATAGAATTTATGAATCTCCAGAATTGTATTCAGGTCCCACTTTAATATTAGCTACCCTATTTTTTGCGGTTCAGATTTATTGTGATTTTAGTGGCTATTCTGATATGGCTATTGGTACGGCTCGTATATTAGGTTTTAATCTTATGCAGAATTTCAATTTACCTTATTTTGCATCCTCAATTTCCGACTTTTGGAAAAGATGGCATATTTCATTATCAACTTGGTTTGGAGATTATTTATATAGACCACTCGGTGGAAACCGAGTAAACTATAAAAGATGGCTCATAAATATTTTGGTAGTTTTCCTAGTAAGCGGTTTTTGGCATGGTGCAAACTGGACATTTATCGCATGGGGACTCTTACATGCATTGTTCTATTTTTTTGAAAATTGGGGGGATAAAACACTTAATATGTTACATATTTATAACATAAAGAAAACCAAGATTTATAACGTATTTAAGGTGTTATCTGTTTTTACATTAGTCTCCTATGCCTGGATCTTTTTTAGGTCTAATTCCATTTCAGATGCCTTTTTAATTTCAAACAAAATATTTAATTCTTGGAATGAACCTTTCTATTTTGGAGCGTCATTGATTACATTTGCACTTTCAATTGTAGTAATACTAATTTTGGTAGTGGTGCAAATCTTGCAATATAAAGGTATATTTTCATTGTATTTTTCAAAATCAAAAATGCACCCATCTGTAGAGTTTATTTGGTATGTAATTCTATTATTAGGTATTTCCTTATTGGGAATCAGTTCTAATTCATTTATTTATTTTCAATTCTAATAGAACCATTCAAATACATTAATATGTTTAGAGTAGTATTATCAAAATTTAAAGGCTCACTTGCTCTAACTGTTGCTGTATTTTTATTGACATTCTTTTTTTTCGATTTTCTAATAAATAGTGCTTTATTGACCGGTTTAAACAAGTATTATGGTTTAAGGGAAAAATCTGAAATAGCGCTTATAGGCCATTCTCATTTAATGCTTGGAGTTGATAAAATACAGTTAGAAAAAGAACTTAACGTCAATGTGGCAAAGTATACCAGAGAAGGTGTCAATGTAAGTGACCGTAAATTAATGATTGAACAATTGCTTGAAGAAAATCAAGGAATAGAAACCATAATTTATGGTGTTGACGCTTGGTCATTTTCTGGAGAGGGTTTAAGTAAGAATTCGTTTAAACTGTTTTATCCTTTTATGGATAACAATAAGATAGATAGTTATATTTATAAAAAAACTGATCTAGGCGATTACTTAACAAAAAAGTTCATAAAAACCTCCCGTTTTAATGAACAGTTGCTGGGTGGTTCCATTCGAGGTTTTTTAGGAAAATGGGATAATCTTAAATTTGGAACTATTGATTTGCAAAGGTTAGAAAAACAAATTGAGCAAAATACTTATAGAAAAATTAATAACGGCCCAGAGAATATTAAGATTTTTAAAGAATCTATGATCTTATTGTCAGAAAAAAAGATTAATGTAATATTGTTGTATCTCCCAACTATTGATATTTTAAGTGATGTTCAAGAAACAAAATATCAAGAAACCATTGAAATAATAAACGAGGTATCAAACAATTTAGACAACGTGACATTTCTTAGTTTTCAAGAACCTTGGTCGCATAATTATAGTATTTTTTATGACCCCATACATCTCAACCCCAAAGGACAAAAGCTTATAACCAAAGAACTTATCAATTATATTCAAAAGCACTAAAAAAGTTTATTTATGTTACAAGAGTTTAACGTATTTGATAAATCCTTAAAAGATATTGATTTAGACCATGTTAGAATCATTAATACCATTAATCCACATAGTTATTGTGAGGCAAAAAAGGATCCTAGTTTTAAGGAGGCATTAAAGTGCTCAGATATTCTACTGCCAGATGGACAAGGTATTGTATTGGCCACAAGAATATTATATGGTAAAAGAATAACTAAAATTGCTGGTGCTGATATTCATGAGCATCTTTTAAAAGAGGCCAATAAGAAAGGATTAAAAGTTTTTTATTTAGGGGCTTCAGCCAATACTTTATCATTAATAGAAAAAAGAATTCAAAAAGATTACCCAAATATTAAAGTACATACTTTTTCTCCCCCTTTTAAAGCTAGCTTCTCCAAAGAGGACACGTCTATAATGATTAATGAAATAAATCTATTAAAGCCAGATATTCTTTTTGTTGGAATGACTGCTCCAAAACAAGAAAAATGGGTATTTTCGCATAATAACAAAATTGAAACAAATTTAATTGTTAGTATAGGGGCTGTATTTGATTTCTATGCCGGCACCGTAAAACGATCAGGTGCGATTTGGATAAAATTAGGCTTGGAATGGTTACCGAGATTAATAAAGGAGCCTAGACGTTTATGGAGAAGAAATTTCATTTCTACTCCGTTATTTTTAAGAGATATGATTAATGCCAAATACATGAAGAAATTTTAGACTGATTTTTAATATATGAAAGAGGAAATTCTATCTAATATAACCATAGTATCAATACTTATAGTAGTCGGTTCGTTTTTATTAGTTTATTATTTGATTCCTAAAATTATCTTCATGGTGAATCATCATAATTTAACCGAAGCACCTATAGAACGCAGTTCCCATGTGGAGTCTACACCATCCATGGGAGGACTTTCTTTTTTTGTGGTATTAATATTAGCTATTTTTTTTATTAAACATTTTGATGACGACAACATTGGATTAAATTTTGTTGCTGCACTTACAGTTATTTTTATAATTGGATTAAAAGATGATTTGGCTGTTTCAACGCCTAGAGCTAGACTTTTGGTAGAAATACTTGCCATAACTATTATGTTTTTTCATAGTGGTTATCATGTTACATCTTTTGATGGTTTTTTAGGTTTCAATGAAGCTCCAACACTTTTAATGGATATTGTACATATAATAATTATTTTAACCATTATAAATGCTTATAATTTAATTGACGGTGTTGATGGTCTAGCATCCACCATAGGTATTACAATTTTCACCATGTTTGGACTTGTTTTTTTTACTCTAGGATTAAACTTTTACTTTTTAATAAGTCTTAGCATTATTGGTATTTTATTCGCTTATATGCGCTATAATTTTTCGCATAGAAAAAAAATCTTTATGGGAGATACTGGATCCTTAATTATTGGATTCTGTATAGCTATTTTAAGCTTAAAATTTTTGACCATGGAGGCTTCGTTATTTACACATTTGACCTTTAAACTGGAAAATAAATTGTTTATTATCGCTGGAATCATTGCGGTTCCTTTATTCGATATGATGCGTGTAATTGGTGTAAGGTTAATACAAGGTAAAAGCCCTTTTGAAGCTGACAGAAACCATATACACCATGTTCTAATTAATCTTGGTTTTGCTCATTATAAAATTGCTATGATATTGGGACTACTAAATTACATATTAGCAGTTCTTATTATTTTCTTAGCATCTCATACCAATAGTTTTCAAATGATGGTTATTTTCCTAACCATTTTTAGTTTATTTTTGGCTGTTTTTTTTAGCTTAAGCAAACGAGTCGCTAAAAAACAAACAACAATATTAAATGACTCTAAATAAAAAATGAAAAAAAGAAAATTACAATTCCTGCTTTTGTTAAATTTTATAATTTTAGCTAGTTCTTGCGTTTCTACAAAAAAAATAGAATACTTTCAAGAACTTGAAGGGACTTCTATAAATAAATCATCAATACCTTTTGAAGCTAAAATTCAAACAGGTGATTTGTTATATATAAACATCACTGCCACAAATGCTGAGGCTGCAATTCCCTTCAATTTATATCAATCACCTATTATTGGTAATAATGTTGCAAATAGTACCCCTATACCCTATTTAGTAAATATAGATGGAATAATTAATTTTCCCGTTTTGGGAAAAATAGAAGTTGCAGGACTAACTACAAAACAATTAACAAAGAGATTAGAGGATTTACTTTTAAACCATATTAATAACCCCATCATCAATATTCGTTTTAGAAACTTTAGAGTTTCTGTATTGGGAGAGGTAAACAATCCAGGAACCTTTCAAGTACTAAATGAACGCATGTCTATAATTGAGGCTATTTCATTGGCTGGAGATTTAACTGTTTATGGAAAAAGAGAATCTGTTCGGTTGATTAGATGGGAAGAAGGAAATAAAAAGAAATTAATCGAATTAGATTTAACCGATAAAAATATTTTGGATTCACCGTATTTTATTTTGAAACAAAATGATGTCATTTATGTTGCTCCCAATAAAGCAAAGGTAAACGCTTCTGCTGTTGGCCCTAATACTGGTGTAATTATTTCTTCGGTATCCGTTCTTATAGCCATGCTAACTTTTTTTATAAAATAACCTATTAATGATACAAAAAGATAAGCCATCAGATTTCATAATTATTGAAGAGGAATCCACGAACATTCGTCTTGAAATTGAAAAATATCTATACTATTGGAAATGGTTTGCCATAGGGTTATTTTTAGCTTTTATAGGATCTTATATTTATTTGCGTTATACCCCGAACACTTATGAAGTATCGGCATCCATTTTAATTGATGACGAATCCAACGGTGGTTTACCTTCTGAAATGGCGGCCTTTGAGGAGTTGGGTTTAACAGGTAACAATAAAAAAAATATTGAAAATGAGATAGGGATACTAAAATCACGCAGTTTAAAGGAACGTGTTGTAAAAAACTTGGATTTGAATATAGCCTATTATACACAAGGAAGAGTTAGAAATGCTGAAGTGTATAAAAGTGAACTTCCTTTTAAAGTATCTTTTTTTGTAAAAGATTCTTCATTCTATAAAACCAGTTCAAAATTTGTAATTAGTATTATTTCTGACACAGAATTTAGGTTATCTGACCTTGAGGGTCGACCTGGCACTACACATAGATTTGGAGAAAATATTAATCAAGAATTTAGCGATATGATTATTACTCCTAATGACATACAAAAGAAGGAGCCAAATTTGGAATACCTAGTTAAGGTTTACCCAATTAAATCTGTTGTTGAAAGTTTAAGAAATAAGATTGAAGTAAAATTATTGTTTAAAAATGCAAGTATTTTAGAACTAACGTTACAGGGGGCATTAAAATTAAAATCCCAAGATATCCTTAATGAACTAATAAAACAATATAATAAAGATGCTGTTGAATATAAAAGTTTAATTGGGAATAACACAGAGGCATTTATTAACGAACGACTGTCTTTAATAGAAAAGGAGTTGGCAAAAGTTGATATTAGCGAAGAAGCCTTTAAAACTACTAATAAAATAACGGATATACCTTCAGAAGCCAGCATGATTTTGGAAAATAACTCAGAGCTGGAAAAACAAATAATAGATTTAAATACACAACTTAAACTGGTTGGTTACATGGAATCTTATATATCTGAAAATTCGAATCAATTGCTTCCTGAAAATTTAGGTATTACAGAAGTGTCAATTAATTCAAGTAGTGCTCGGTATAATTCTATTTTATTAGAGCGCACGCGCATTGCAAAAAGTTCTGGCAAGGACAATCCCGTTATTATAAATTTGGATACCCAATTAGGACAGTTACAAGAAGGTATTTCGCAAGGGTTAGCAAATTTAAAATCTAAGTTAAGCATAGCCTTAACAGAAGCAAAATCTCAAGAGCAAAAAATGAATGCCAGAATAACGGCGGCTCCTAAACAAGAAAGACAATTTAGAGATATAAAACGTCAACAACAAATTATCGAAACTTTATACCTCTTCTTATTACAAAAAAGGGAAGAAAACTCCATCTCTTTGGCGGTAACCACACCTAACGCCAAACTTATTGATGCAGCAGACGGTAGCAATACTCCAGTTAGTCCAAAACCAAGAATAGTTTACGCCTTGGCGATAATTCTAGGCCTTATCATCCCCTTTGTAATTATTTTTATATATTTTTTACTAGACAACAAAGTTCATAACCAAAAAGAGTTAGAAAATATTGTAAAAGCCCCTATTATAGGTGATATTCCAAAAAATTTTGGTGAAAACAAAATCATTAAAAGAACTGATAGAGGAAGTATAGCCGAAGCCTTTAGAATGTTAAGAACCAATGTTAATTTTATGCTTGGTAACTTAAATGAAAAATCTAAAACCATATACATTACGTCCACTACCCCTGGTGAGGGAAAAACATTTGTGGCTATTAATTTGGCATCGGTTCTTGCCATGTCTAGTAAAAAAGTATTACTTATTGGTGCTGATATACGTAAACCCAAAGTAGCCGAATATTTAGATATGACAACATCAAGTAAAGGTTTAACAGTATTTCTAGCTGATCAAAGTACCGAAATTAATGAGATCATAGAAACTACTGAACTTGGTAATTTTGATTTAATTCAGTCTGGAATAGTACCGCCAAACCCATCTGAATTATTAATTAATGGAAGATTTGATGAGGTCCTAAACTATGGAAAACAACATTATGATTTTGTTATAGTAGACACTGCTCCAATAAATATGGTTACGGATACCTTGCAAATTGCATCAAAAGCAGATTTGTTTATCTACCTTGTTCGTGCCAACTATATTGACAAAAGACTTTTAGATATCCCTAAGAGGTTATATGAAGAAAAAAGAATTCCTAATATGACACTTGTATTGAACGGTTCAGATGCTAAAAAAGGATATGGATACGGATATGGATATGGATATGGATATGATTTAGAAACAGAAAAAAAATCATGGTTCAGTAGATTTAAAAAATAATCAAGTATAGTTTCAAAACCAATATCTTCTTTCAAATAATTTATTAATTCATATTCAATAAAGGTCTGACCTCACTAAAAGGTAATCTAAAGAGTGTATATTAAATTAAGGTGAGTTGTTAATTATACCTATACAGTATAACTTACAAATTATGAACCAACCAAATTCGGTAACTGAATAAACTAAACCGAAATAGTATATTAACTCTATCAGTAAAATCTCAAAAGAATAATCAGTTTTGAGAATATTGTGATTTTTTTAAACACAACAATTAATTAATCTTAAAAAGAATAGTGCTTAATAAATTAAAATATTTGGGGTTTTAAAGCTTGTTTTCTTTCTTATTACTTAGCTCTTCCCTAGCCTCTTGTGCAATTATTTTCTTTTGATAACGCCCTTGAACAACATCAGTTATTACCAAAATAGTTAAAACAAAATAGAATGTTGTTTTACTCATAGCCTCAATTGGATTCCCGAAAAGTTCTAAATGAGCTAAATGACCGCCCTCTGTTACTAACATAATACCAACAATAAAAAGGATAAAAAGTCCAAGTACTTCATACATTCTATTTTTGGCTAAAAACACTGAAATTCTATCTGCTAAAAACAACATTAAAAGCCCACTAATAACAATGGCTATGGCCATTACAACAAACGCAGTATTAGAGTTCTCAATTTCACTAGTAAGCCCAATAGCGGCTAAAATAGAATCGAAAGAAAAAACCAAGTTCATTAATACAATACTCACAATTACCGCATTAGATGACTTTTTACCTTTAGCCTTGTCATTTCCCTCAACATCATGACTTAAATCATGCGTAGAAATCATATGCCAAATTTCTTTTATGGCAGTATAGATAATAAATGCTCCTCCGGCTAAAACAATTAAGCTATGGCCATTAAAAGCAAAATGAGCAATACCATCAATTTCTCCAGTTAAAAACGAAAATGGCTCTTGAAAGTATCCTATTAAAGACACCAAAACAAACAACAATACTATTCTTAACCCAATGGCTATTAATATCCCTACTTTCCTTACTCGTTTTTGGTCACGTAGCGGTGCTTTCTTAGACTCTAAAGAAATGTATAGTAAATTGTCAAAACCTAAAACCGCCTGTAATAGTACAAGCATTAATAGTGTAAAAATAATTCCTAGCATATGTAATAATTGTTATTTGGAAGTTATGTTGTCTAAAACAGACATGATTATATATAGTAAAATGACTAATGGAATAGCAGAAAACTGAAGTACAATAATTAAAACAGCACAAAGCATTATAAAAATATACCGTGTTGCATTTTCCTTAAATCCCCAACTCTTAAACTTTAGAGCAAAAAGTTTTATACCAGAATTTAGTAGCCAACAGCTTAAAATTGTTACAGCAATTAAAAACCATTTATTCAAAATAATGGCATTTATAGCATCACTGTTTTGAAACTCAAGAATTAAGGGTAATGATAAAATTAATAAAGCATTAGCTGGAGTTGGCAAACCTTTGAAATATGATTGTTGTTCTGTATCTACATTAAATTTTGCTAATCTGTAGGCCGAAGCGAGGGTAATAGCTAAACCAAGAATTGGTAAGATTAATATTTTTCCACCAACCCAAAGCATTGTCTCTGTTCTCTCATAAAATGGAGCAAAAGATTCTGAAAAACTTCCAATTGAAAGGCTTAACAGCTTATACATAATTATCCCGGGAACCAAACCACTAGTCACCACATCTGCTAAAGAATCTAATTGTAATCCTATTTCACTTTGTACATTTAATTTTCTGGCAGCAAAACCATCAAAAAAGTCAAAGAAAATACCAAAAAAAACAAAAAAAGAAGCAGTAACAAGGTTGTCATTAACGGCAAAAATTACAGCAATACTTCCACAAAAAAGATTCAATAATGTAAGTGCATTAGGAATATATCGCTTCATGTAAGAATTTTAATTTTTGTAAAAATAACAAACAATTTTAGTCTGAAGCAATATCTAATATAAATTCAAGTTTATAGTTTGTAAAATATGTGCATCTTTGCATAAAAGAATTGCTTTTGAAAGCCTATATAACAACACTTATTTGTTTTACAACGCTTTTAATGTTTGCTCAAACCACTAGAAAATATTCTAATGAGTTTATGAATATTGGCGTTGATGCAGCTGCATTAGGAATGAGTAGTGCAGTTACATCTCATACGGCCGATGTTAACTCCGGTTATTGGAATCCTGCGGGGCTTCTAGCTATAGAAGACAATCAATTGGCTCTTATGCATTCCAGCTATTTTGCAAACATTGCAAATTATGATTACGTTGCTTACGCCATGCCTTTAGATAATCAAAGCGCTGTTGGAATTTCTCTAATTAGATTTGCGGTAGATGATATTTTAAACACCACCCAATTAATTGATGAACAAGGAAATATTAATTATGATAGAATTAGCCTTTTCTCTACAGCTGACTACGGATTAACGTTCTCTTATGCACGTAATTTACCAGTGCAAGGTTTAAGTTATGGTGTTAATGCTAAAGTAATCAGACGTGTTATTGGAGATTTTGCTTCTTCTTGGGGTTTTGGTTTAGACGCGGGTATTCAATTTGAAACTAACAATAATTGGAAGTTTGGCATTATGGCTAGAGATATTACAACAACCTTTAATGCTTGGGCCATTGATGAGGAACAATTTGCTACTATAAGAGATGCCGTTGAAGGGCAAAATCAAGAATTACCAGAAACAACCGAAATTACAATACCTAAATTGCAAATAGGAATTTCAAAATTATTTGAATTTAATTATGATTACACCTTACTGGCTGCTGCCAATTTAAATGTAAGGTTTGAAGAAAACAATGATATTATTTCAACTTCTGTAGCTAGTATAAACCCCGCTTTAGGTTTAGAGTTTGGATATATTGATATGGTTTATTTGCGTGCTGGTATGGGTAATTTTCAAAATGAATTGCAAATAGATAATACGGAGCAACTCACCTTTCAGCCAAGTTTTGGTGTTGGTTTTAAATACAATGGTATCCAAATAGATTATGCATTCACTGATATTGGTGACCAAAGTGTGGCATTGTATTCCAACGTCTTTTCTTTAAAGATAGATTTTAGTATTTTTAGGTAATGGCAAAAAACATCCTTTTTCTTCTATTAACTATTTCCTCATTTGTTTACGGGCAACAACTAACATTATCAGAAAGTGCAGAAATAAGTGTGTTAACTGTTGGCCCTGGCTCATCTCTTAATGATGCTTTTGGCCATAGCGCATTTAGAATAAAAGACCCCAATAACAAACTTGATAAGGTTTATGGTTATGGTGAATATGATTTTAATGCACCTAATTTCTATTTAAAATTTGCTAGAGGTAAACTAAACTATCTTTTGAGTAAAGATGATTTTAACAGGTTTTACCAAATATATGCATACTATAATAGAACGGTTAAAGAACAGGTTTTAAATTTATCGCAAAGTGAAAAACAAAAACTCTATGATTATTTAATTAATAATTACAAACCTGAAAATCGTAGCTATTTATACGAGTTCTTTTTTGATAATTGTGCAACAAGAATTAAAGATGTAGCCCAATTTTCTACCAATAATACTATTGAATTCAATTCACCTGAAAATTTCAAGGCGAAGACTTTTAGAAATTTAATTTATGACAATGTTGATAGAAACACTTGGGGAAGCCTAGGTATTGATGTTGCTTTAGGGTCTGTAATCGATAGATTAGCCACTCCTGAAGAGCATATGTTTTTACCTGAAAATATTTATAATTTCTTTGAAGTAGGCACTAAAAAAGACGGTACCAAATTGGTAAAGAATAGCAGCAGCATTTTTACACAAAGACCAACTAAACCCTCAAATTCATTTTTCAGCAGTCCGCTATTCATATTGGGTATTATTGCCTTAATAATACTTTTAATAACCTATAAAGACTTTAAAAGGAATAAAAGAACACTTTGGTTAGACATTGCCCTTTTTACTTTTACTGGCCTTATAGGGCTATTTATTCTATTGCTATGGTTTGCTACAGATCATACTGGTACACACCAGAACTATAATTTGCTATGGGCATTCGCTTTAAATATTTTAATGATTGGTCAACTTCTTAAAAAAACACCTAAAAAGTGGTTTACAAAGTATTTGAAGTTTTTAATCATTATGTTATGCCTTATGACATTACATTGGGTTATCGGTGTTCAAGTATTTGCAATTGGGTTAATTCCGTTGCTAATTGCTTTAGGAATGAGATACATTTTTCTGGTTAAATATTATACCCTTAATCAATAGTCTCTATTCAATAATTATTTAGTACTACTGCCCTCTAAAGAAAATTATAGTACTTAAGGTCTTGATTAGGATATTAATATCTAACAAAAAACTTCTATGCTTTATATAATACAAATCGTATTGAAGCTTTAATAAACTATCATCAACAGAAGCCCCATATCTTGTTTTTACTTGTGCCCAACCTGTTAAACCAGGTTTTACTATATGTCTGGTTTCATAAAAAGGAAGCATCTGTGATAACTCTTTAACAAAATGTGGGCGCTCTGGTCTAGGACCTATCAAACTCATTTCTCCCTTTAAAATATTTATAAATTGCGGGATTTCATCCAATCTTGTATTTCTTAAAAACCTACCAAAAGGTGTAACTCTTGAATCATTTTTTTTAGCCCAAATAGCCCCGTTGGTCTCTGCATTTTTAACCATGGTCCTGTATTTTATAATTTTAAATGGCTTTCCGTTTTTACCAATACGCTTTTGAGTGTAAAACAATTTCCCCCTGTTAGCACAGGCATTTCCAAATAAAATAAGTGGTAAAAATATGGCGCCAATAATAAGGCCTGAAATGGATATAACAACATCAAAAAGGCGATGAAAAAACAAATACATTTTGTTTTGATTACTACGGCTAAAAGGGAAATACTTGTAAAAATCTTTCCCCACAAATTGAACCGGAATACGTTGAGTTAAGTCTTCATAAACTTGAGTATATTCTCTAATTGGCACCCCATCTTCTAACTGTGAGATTAAGGCATAATAAATCTCATATGTTATAGCTTCAGAATTATAGCTGGCAACAACTATTTCAGAAATATTTTCATCTTTTACAACTTGACCTAATTGATTAGGTTTATATTCTCTAACTCCTTTAAACTTAACATTTTCTTTTTTGTTCAGTTCACAATTAACAAAACCAATGATTTTATAATTAGGATCTGCAATTTTAAAAGCATCAATTACACTTTCGATACTAGAAACCTCACCTATAATAAGAGCTTTTTTGTAAAAGCGAGGCGATACAATAAACGTGATATAGCATAATCTCCATAAAACCAATGCAAGTAATATTGCAAAATAAAAATATATTATTTGCAGTCTATTAACTGGTAAGACTGGAGTGAAAAAAGGTGTCAATAAATAGAATAAAACCGTTACTGATACGGTGAATACGATACTGGTAGAGATTTTCTCAATTTTACTAGATTTTTGCAGATCATACAATTCAAAAATTGACCCGAAGATTATAATATAAATAATAAGAACAAGTACCCATTTCCAATTTTCTGTAGTTATCCTAAAGTAATCAAACTCAAAGGTGTTTCCAACAAAATAAAGTACTAAAAGCACGGAAATTACATCAAAAATACGCAGCAGTACTTTCCGTTCAGATATATTAAAATGTATACTGGTTTTGGCCATTGAAATGCGCAATTTTTGTAGTAAATATAGCAAGTTTAAATGACACAGTACATTAAGAAAGTATTTTAATCCATTGGTGCTTTACCTCTTGCCAATCAAATAATTCCACTTTCTTTCTAGCATTAATTATCATTTGGTCTGTTAGTAAAGATTCATTCCTTAGTTTTTTTATTGCCCTAACAAACCCACCTGCATCATTTGGTGCTACTAGCATGCCTTCAACTTGATTAGTAATCAAAAAAGGTAAACCTCCAACATTTGTAGAAATTACTGGTAACCCTAAAGCCATGGCTTCTATAACACTAACAGGGGTATTATCTACATTTGTTGTATTAATAAAAACATTATAATGTTTAGATAGTTCTATCCACTCCTTTTTTGGCAGTATACCAGTAAATTTAACATTGATTTTAAATTTTTTGGCCAAGACTTGGGCTTCTTTTAAACTTCCATCATTATCTGGCCCCACCATACAAAGTTCTGCTTCAATGTTTTCATCTTTTAAAGCTTTCAAAATTTTAATTGCTAAAGTTGGATTATAAATATTTGTAAATGAACGTACCCACAAAAGTTTTATTTTGTCTATGCATCTTTGATTAAAAGCATAATTTTTTAATTCAATTGTATTTGGTATATATTTTAAGTTCTCATAGCCTTCTTTTTCAAAATGCGACATCAAATAATTTGAGGGAGCAACGTTTAAATAGGCATTCTTAAAAATAAAATTAGAAAGTCTAGGAGATTTCTTGAGCCTATTGGGTAATTCTCCACCATGTAAGATAGGAATGTATTTTAGATTAAAAGTGCTGCATAATTTACTACATAAATAAGCATAGTAAAAATTTAAAGTACTGTAAGTATCAATTAAAACATAATCTGTTTTTTTTCTATTAATTACAATATGGTACAGCATGTCTAATAAACGAATTATCTTACTCCTTTTATTTGAAGCCGTAACTACATTAAATTTTACTTGTTTTAAGTTTTCACTTAAAGTTTCAATGGTTGTTACAGTTTTATTGGCCTGCTGTAACTTGTTTCCTATGTAAAGAAGGTTTTTCATGTGTTAATTACTATTGTTATTCAAATGTCACATGTAACATCACACAGGCAGTTTTTGTTTTCTCAGTGTTTTTTTATTTGATGATGTTTCATAAACTATATTTAACAAACATAAACCATAAACAAAAGCTGGTGCAGCTATACGCATTGCAGAGTGATTTATTGTTAACAACCAAAAGGCATAAAACGAATAGAAAAACATATTAGTCTTGTTTCTTAAGCGTAACACTAGAGGAGTAATTAGTAAAATTAAAAATGCTACGATACCAAATAAGCCATGCTCCGCAACAATACGACTCATCTCATTATGTGAAGCTGCTACTATTCCAGTTTCATTGTAACGAACCTCTTTAACCTTTCCTACTCCAATCCCAAAAAAAGGATTATCAATAAACTCTTTGAACTCAAAAGCTAATAAATCCGCTCTACCCGTGGTTACATCTTCTTTAGTCTTACCAGACGCATCTTGATTAGCGTAACGTTTATCAATAAAACCGCTAGTCTGCATTGAGCTCACCAACCATGTAAACAAGATTGCACCTAAAAAGAGAAAAACAGACAGCCTAATATTGAGCTTCTTTTTTGCATTAACCCTTAAGTAATAAAATGTCAAAAATCCCATAATCATAATAAACGCAGTAATAACCCCTCCTCTACTAAAGGTTACTATAGCCCTAAACCCCATGAGCCCCAAAATGATTAAATCAAGAAATCTTAATAACAGACCTTCTTTAGACATAAAAAAACGCGCTGATAAAACAAATATTCCTAAGCCCAAAACGGTAGCAACCTGATTAGGCCCAAAACCACCTGAAGCTGCAAAATTTGAAGCTGTTCCAGTAATTACCAATTTAATATCAGGTGTATATAAAAACAAATACACCATCATACTAATTAAGGGTAACAAAAACCCTAATAAGATAATTTTAATTTGATTAAAAGTTATTTTCCTTCGATAACAAAAAATAGCCACAAGCCCCAAACACACAGGCCCACTTAAATTAAAAGCTATAGCTCTACGAATATCTGTTTCAAACCCCATTTCAGAAACTGCCACAAAAATAGCCGGTAATAACAATAATAGATACAGAACATATATTAAAGCTTTATTTGAAAAACTAATGCTTATCATTCCAGTTAAAACAAATAAAATGACTAAATATTTACTGGCTTCATAAAAAAAAGTTCCTCCATTCATCCTTAAAAACACTTCAATACCAACCATATAAGCACAAGCCAATAAAACATAAAATGTCTTCCTTTTTATTGAAACCTTAATAATCTTATAAAAGAAGAATACCGTTATAAATAAAAAGTATATCGAAGCTAAGGGTTTAAAAGTAAAGACAGCTAAACCTAATAAAGCATGAAAAATTAAAAGTTTAAAATATAGGGATAACTTCATTTTATGTGAAGCTTATATATGTTTATTAATTTATTAACTATTGCATTTTCTGAATAAGATGTATTAACCTTTTGAAACAAACTGTTTCCCATTAAGGTTCTAAATCTTTCGTTGCTAATATATTTAATTAATGCTTCTTTTAATGCGTCTACATCTTCTTTATTGACCATTAACCCTTCGTTTTCAGATGAAATAACTTTACTGCAATCGCCTACATTAGTTACTACAGCAGGTAATTTTGAGCAACCATATTCTAACAACGCTATTGGTAAACCTTCTGATTTTGATGAAAGTACGGCAATATTACTTCTGTTTAAAATATTTGTAATATCTGCTCTGCTGCCATAAAAAAACACACTTTTATTCAACTTAAATTCATTAACCAAACTCTTTACAGATTTGCTATAATCATCCTCAAAGTTTTTACCAACACAATGTAATGTCCAATCTGGATGTATCTTAATTACTTCTTTGAATGCCTTTAATAACGTTATATGATCTTTTTGAGGTCTTAAATTAGCCAAATGAATAATTCGTTTACCTTCACTTCCTTTTAATTCTGTCTCTGGTTTATTTTTATCTGGAATAGCAAAGTTTGGTAAAAAATCAACATAGCCACATTTTAAATTGGTTTTAGCCCAATTTTTTAATACTGCATTAACGCTCAAAACATGAACAAAAAAATTTGATGACAAAATTAAGACTTTAAACTTTCTCTCATTTAAATACTCACTATTGCCATAATGATCATGCCAAATAATTTTAACCTTTGGGTAAAACAACTTTACTAAAGTCGCCAAAAAAAACGAACTTGAATGTGCATGAATGATATTTATTCCTTTTGACTTTATAAAGCCCCTTAATTTTTTAATGGCTTTAAAATCTATAATCCTTTTCTTTTCAAGAAACAGGTAGTCAACTTTATCGTTTAGACTATACCTTAAAAGTCCTTCTTTTCGTGTGGTACATAAAAAGGATTTATCTATTTTATCAGATAAAGCATTTGCTATGTTAACAGCAACACGTTCAGTTCCACCAACCTCTAATGAATCTACTAACTGAAGAACTCTCATAAATTAAGTAACAAGTTTTTTTATTTCAGATTCAAATAAATCCAAAGTATATTTTTGCGACCATTTTATAGCCAATTTAGATATTTCACTTAAGGCATCAGCTCTTTTTAGGTAACTTAAAATAGCAGTTACTGCCAAATCTACATGAGGTTCTATTAAAACACCTCTCTTACCATTATCTAACATATATGGAATACATGAAACCTTGGTGGAAATTGGAATTGCTCCAAAAAACATAGCCTCCGCAATAGCTTTTGGCCAACCTTCAGATTTTGAGGGCAAAATTAAAAAATGCGATTGTTTCAAGGCATTCTTTATTTCTAGTTTAGGCTTATTACCATGTAAAACAACTGAACTATTCAAATTATTTCTATTTAAAAAATCTTGTAATTCTTTCTTAAGAACTCCTTCTCCATAAATGTTAAAACGTATTGGTATGCCTTTTTCTATTAATGCTTGTACTATTTTTACAGCTAATAAAGGTCGTTTTCCATCCACTAAACTTCCTACAAACATAAAGTTTAATGGAAATGAATAATCTCTATTTGTAATAGGCTCTATCTCATCTTTAGAATAGGTGGCTGTAAAAAATGGTTTTATGTTTTTTGACTGGTTTTGCCAGTTACCATAAACCAAAACTTTCATGTTTTTTGTTAAAACCCTATTACTCAATATCCATTTTTGAATTCTGTAACTTAAAGGCTGTTTTGAATTTGGATTCCAATTACCAGCATACTTAGCAGTCTTTATTTTAGAAGGAAATATAATTTGAACCAAACACCCTAACAAACCAATATTTCCTGGGCACCTAAGATGAATGTGATCTGCCTTTTTACAGGCTTTAAAAATAGCAAACAGGATTAATGGTAGTTTAAATAGTGAATACAAAGTTTCTTTAATTGAAATAAATGCTATTTTGGGTATTTTATTAAAAACTAAATTTTTATGACGATAAGCTAAGTCAATATTAGTAATTTCTTCTTTTTCAAATGGCGCAACCAAAATTACCTTATCCACATGTTTCAACCATAAATTCATTTCTCTAACATAAGGTGCATAACCAAAATATTGATTATTATTTTTTTTATGTAAAACATGTGTTATTATTAAAAACTTCATTTCAAAATATTACTCAACACTGCTTCCAGCATACGTTATAATTTCACCATCTTTAAAAGATTCTGTTTTGTACGGATAATTAATACTTTTAAAAAACTCTTCTACTGCAAAATATGTTTGCACATTATTAACTATATGATAGGATGCAATTGCAAAATTGGGTTTGAATTTTTTTATACTATTTACGGCCCCTTCTAAGGCCTCTATTTCTGCTCCCTCAATATCCATTTTTATAAAGCTAAGCTTATCATTGTTTTGTTCATTCAAAAAATTATCAATTGATGTAGTTTGAATAGTAACTTTTTTGGATTGTTCTCCTTCATAAAATATAGATGACCCAACATTACCAGCTTCAAAAAACTCAAGAGTATCTTCCTTATTCCATAATCCCTTTTCAATAACCTCTACATTATTATAATTACTATTCACGTCTAAGTTTTTATTAAAAACAGCAAGATTTCTTGAATCAGGTTCAAAAGAAAAAACTTTACCTTCTTGTTTTACTTTTTGTGAATAAATAACTGTTATTCCTCCATGGTGGGCACCTGCATCTAAAACTACATCTCCTGCTTTAATTTTATAATATTTCTCATACTTATCAATATCATCAACTAAAAAATAAAATGGCTCTACAGATTCCACACTCCATAAACCTTTTTCTTTTGTAATATAATTACCCTTCTTATAAGAAAATGAATACTTCTTAATTTTTAAATTATAATATGCTAGCTTTAAATACTCAAACAAAACTTTAGGAAGTAACTTAATTAGTAATTTTTTCATGTTTAATTTTTGGTTTATTAATCAATAAAGTAAGCATTCCATAAAGCCTTCCTAAGCCCTCTGTAAAAGCCTGTTTGCGTTTTTTTGTGTTTACTATATTTGTAAACCTAATACATGTTAATAAAGAAGATGTAACGTACCATTTAAAATTTTCTTTAAGATTAGGGTTCGGGTATTTAACACGCCATATATACCATCCATTTCTCACTACCATTTTCCCATATTTAAATTGGTTAGGTCTACCTGAAACATTATGAAAATGCCCCAATCTAGCCTTAGTATTAACATAAAGTTTTCCTAACTTAGATAACCTTAATGAGAAATCTGCATCTTCATACAAACCGTAACCTTCAAAAAAAGTTGAAAATTTTATACTGTTAAAAACCTCTTTCTTGTAACTTGAAACTCCTCCCATTATAAGTTCAACATCATAAATTTTACCTGATGGAGGTAAAAAACCAATAGAACGACCATGAGAAAACGTAGGTAAAAAACCTGGTTTTCTGTCTGGTAATAAGCCAAACTTTCTCCTTAACTTAAAACGAGATGGCTCTGAACGCATCCAACCATCAAAGTAAAACTTTGTTTTTCTATTTTTCCCATCAGATTTAGTCCAATTTACCTCATTTGTAATATAACCACCAACAGCCAAGGCTTCTGGTTTTTCTTTATAAGTAGAAATTAATTCCTTGAAATAATCTTCTTCTAAAACAATATCATCGTCTAAGAAACATATTATATCTATTAATTTATCAACTTTACCAAGACCATAATTTCTTTGTTTTGTCAGGCCTCTATCACTATCATTTACTTTGAAATATTTTAGATTATCAAACTTGTTTTCGGTTAAAACTTGTTGGGTTTTATTATTTGTTGAGCCATCAATAATTAAAATTTCATTAGGATACAATGATTGACTCTTAACCGACATTAAGAGTTTTAAAAGAGGTTGACATCTCATGTATGTGCATATAATAAGCGTAAAATTCATGAATTATTCATTGTTTTTTTAACCTGTATGCTAGCTCTATACTTTTTTTCCATTGCTTTTTCAACTTAAAATAATAAGTGAAAACATTTTTATTATTCTGCCTTTTAAAAAATTTAAAAAAAAGAATGGTTTTATAACCTCTTATTTGGTATTTAGATTGATGCTTTATATTATATAGCATAATTGTTGGTGAAGGTTTGGGTTGTACTTTATCATTTGCCCATGAATTCACAAATTTTGTTCTAAAACCACCAACGGGTGCCTTTAAATGTAATAGCGTGCACATACTAATATAACCAATATCTTCTCCAAGATTTCTTATTTGCATACCATAATCTCCGTCTTCACCAAAACCATGTTCGAAAGCTTCATCAAACTTAACGCTCTTTGCTATTTTTTTTGATATAATACTACAACCAGAACCAAAAGTATTCCATTGTAAAGTAGGCTGCTTATTTTTTTTATCCCCTTTTCTTAAACATTGTAATGTAGCTGCATTTAAATGATAGATATGCATTTCTTGTAATGCTAGTTTAATAGTATTTTCTTCAAACCTTATATCGTCATCAGCCAGAAAAACCCAATCTGACTTCACCTGTTGTAATGCCTTATTTCTGGCATTACAAGCACCAGATTTATGAATAAACTCATGTTTAATTTTAAAAGGCCAAGACTCATCATATAAATAACTCAACTCTGACTCTGTTCCCTTATCTGGATTTTGTTCAATGATTATAACATTTTTAGGTTTTATAGTTTGATGTGATAAATCTCTTAAAACATCATATAAATAGGTTTTTCTTCCTATAGTGGGAATAATAACATCTATAGAAACATCTGGGTTAAATGATTTTGATTCCTTAATACCATATACAAACTTAGGCTTCCTTACTTTTTTTGAAGTTAGAACAGATAGAAGTAATGGCAATAGCATAAATCGCTTCTCATAAACCAAACTATTAAAGAAACTTATAAAAACCCATCTTAATCTATAGTGTTCTTTTATAAAAACATAAAGTGTGTAAAAAGAAGTCTTAGATTCATTTAAAGAAATCTCATCTGTTTTTTTAATTATACTTGGTGAGGAATAACAAAATAACCCTTTTGCTAAGCCATTTTTTGCTATTGAATTTAGAACATACTCAAAAGACCTATTTTTATAATCATTTATGTTATAAGCTAACAAAACATCAGAATTAATAGCTCCAATGTTACTACTCATTAACCAAGTTGGGTACTTAACTTCTTTATTTACTATAGTATAAGGGGATGCTTCAACATAACCAATTCTTTTGTCTATATAATAACTTTTACCCACATTGTAAGAGGCCATTATTAATTTATGGTTAAAGAGTTTTCCAATTTCATCAAAATTAATTTTATCCCTTAAGAGATAATTACACCAAATAATTATTCTGTTTTCAAAGCGTTCTGCTAAACTGAAAAAAATTGCTACCAAAGAGTCTTTTTCAATTTCAATTTCTTCATTTAAATCATAATCAAAAACACCAATAACCCTATTCTTGTTGTGTAAAATGGCAATCATTTATTAATTATAGATTTATAAAATTCAACATTTTCTAATGTAATTTTTTTAGTAGAAAAGTTCTCTTCAACATGCTTTCTTCCTTCTTTACCAAACTTTTTACAAAGGTTATCATCCGCTAAAAGTTTAAGTATTTTTAAAGCAAACTCCTTATGATTTTTAGGATTAACGGTAAAACCTGTTTTACTGTTTACCATAAGCTCATTTGCCCACCCTATGTTTGATGAGACCAAAGCTTTTTCCAAGGCCAACGTTTCTAACCAGGTCATTGGGAACGCTTCTGCAAAACTAGGTAAAACAATTACATTTGCACTATTTATATAAGCAACAACATCTTTATAGGGTACCTCTTGTATATGCTTTACAGATGTTTTCGCTTCTGAAGTAAGCAAATCATAAAACAATTGGATAGTTGATTTATTAGTAAATACATCAAAAGAATCTTTACCTACAAGCAAAAGGCTTGCTGTTTCATTTTTTTCTCTAACAATATTAAAAATTTCGGCTAACTCAAGTACGCCCTTTTTTCTTATAACAGTTCCAAAATAAAGTATTTGCCCTTTATTAACACTACTTTTTCTAGCTAAAAAACTATCTGTATCTATACTGTTATGTATGGTCTTAATTGTTTTTTTTAATCCAAAAATTTCTTTAGTAAGAACACCTGTAAAACTACTAGCAGAAACAATTTCTTGAGCTCCTTTTAATGCTGTTTTTTCAAAAAAGAAATTTTTGAACTTTTGTTTTCTGTTATCTAGTTTACAAAAATAGGCGTCACTACCATTAAGCCTTATAACAATAGGTACAGAAAATTTCATAAAGGCAGTAATACCAGTCCAATCTGGAGCTTCAATAATATCTATTTTTTCTTTTGTAATTTCTAATTGAAGAATTTTTTGTAAGCGTTTTCTTTCCTTATACCAACCTAAAAACCTGTATCTTTTTAATTTTACACTAATTACTTTTACAGAAGAAACGTTAAAAATTTCATTTTCATTTTGAAAGACTACAAAAACAGTAACTTTTATACCTAAGCTGGCTAAATGCGTCGCCAGATTTTTTATACTAGTTCCTAAACCTCCTGAAGAACATAATTTAGGGTGTGGGTATTCTGGTGTTAAAAAACCTATATGCATTACAATAGCTTTAAGTAGTTATTTACCATATTATCTAGTGAAAAAGAATGTCTAATTTCTTCATTTATTTTGCTATTATTTATAGACATATGTCCGTTACAAATATCTTGAATAATCTTTTTTAAAGCCTCTACATCTTTAACATTAAACAAAAAACCATTAACACCATTTTTAATAATCTCAATGTTTCCGCCAACCTTGGTAGTTATTACCGGAATATTACAACATAGGCTCTCTAAAATTGATAAACTAAAGGCTTCCATATATGTTGGCTGAATCATATAATCATAATCTTTATAGTGTTTATGCAGATTGGGCACACTACCTTTAAACTCAATAACATCCGCAAGGTTGTGAATATTTCGTAAATCTTCTAAGGTTGATTTATAAATGCCTTCACCATAAACATCTACTTTAATTCTTTTTAATGTAAATTCTTCTAGCATACTTAATGCTAAAATTAAATCATGAATTCCTTTTTCATAAACTAAATGAGATACAACAATAAATCTAAATTGTTCCTTTTCTTCAATATTAACTGGTATTTTAACTTGGTATAAATCCGTTTTAATGCCATTATAAATAACCTCAATTTTATTCCTTAAACCCTTTCCATAATCCTGTAAGTTTTGTTGCTTAATATATTTACTTACAGCAACTATTTTATCAATGTATTTAGAGTTAATCAAGTATTTTGCCTTTCTCTTGAAACGCTTTTTTACAGAAAAACCATCTATAGGTCTTGACATATGGTCCACAGCATAAACTTTACAATCATTATTTTCTCTTAGTTTTTTAAAAAAAGGAATGTAAAATTCTACAAAATGGGTAATAATAATGTCGTAACTAATATCTGTTTTGTTAATGTGATTAAGAAAAAGCTGCTCTACGGTTGAATTTTCATCAGTATAAAACTTAACTTCATTATACAAATCTATATTCTCAGATTTAGGAAAAAACCAATCAATTTGGTAGCCTGTATTCATACAAGAAGAATTAAAAGCTATAAAGAATCTATCCATGCTTCCAATTCTATTTTTTTTTAATCTATAATTGCAAACAACCGCAATATTTTTTATTTCACGCATTGTTTTAAAATTGTTGCTATTCTTTTCCCCGTACCTTCTAACGGATGACTTATCTGTAATTTGAGAAGATCTTTTTGATACTTTAATCTTAATTCTGGGTTATCTAGCGCCTTATTTATTTCAGTTATTAATTCTCCTTCTTCTTTTACAACAGTTACGGCATTACTTTTAACAACTCTACTATAATGTTGATATTTCAAATATTTTTGATCATCATATAATCCATTTTTATTATTTCCAAAAGTTGGATTTATAACGGGCTTATCAAAAAACATGGCGTCTAAACTCATAGTTGAACACATGTTAATTGCAATATCACTATAGGCAAGAATACTTTTTAAATCAATAATATCTTCCTCTGTTGGTATGCGTTGAGACCAAGTTTCTTGATGATTTTTTCTGGTTAAAGCCCATTTAGGAAAATTCCATTTAATAAAAGGGTACTCATCAATGAGTTCAGTAAAACGTGATGCATTTTCTGCTGGCGATGTTCTTACTAGTAAGTTAACTGATTCATTTATTTTACCCTGTTTTTTTGCTTCTGCTAGAACTTTAATATATAGGCCATCATTTTTACTAGTAGAAACATCTCCGCAACTATAACATATTGTTTTCTTAGAACTATCTAAATCAAATTTATTTATAAATTCATCATATGCAATGTTATAACGTTCTAAAACATAAGGTTCAAATTGGGGAGTGCCCACTACTTTAACTTGTTCGGGTTTTATGTTTACGTAAAAACTTAAAAGTTCTTCTTTCATTAAATAACTCCAAACAAAGTAAAAATTAAAATCCCCACTCATTCTACCTTTGGAAGGGATATTGTCCCAGCTAAAAATAAACGTGGCAGTTTGTATTTTCTTTATGTTAGAAGCATAAATTAGTGGGGCTATGTAGGGAGGTCTCTGATGCGTGAAATATAATAACTCAGGTTTATATTTTTCTAAAAGGTCAGTATATCTTTTGGTTGTAGGGTGATTTTTAAAACTCTTTTGTTGTAATATATAATACCTTTTTATCCAACTTTCTGAATGAAAGATATTCGTCCAAACAAAAATCAATTTTATTATAAACGCTCTTTTACTTTTTGTAGTTGGATAATTCTTTCTTAGGTTAGCCCTAATTCCAAAATTATTTTTTTTATGGTTTTGAAGGTGAGCTAATTCTTTTAATTTTCTAAACATCCAAGTTTTAGTAGACTCTCTATAATCTTCTAAAGTTTCAATAATGCAATTATCCGTATTATAACCATCAAAACTAGTTAGTGGTAATCCAGAAAAAATAATTATTTCATCATATTGCTTTTGAGCTTCTTTTAAGAAATCACTCATTATATAATTTCTAAAACCAACGCCATCTGTAATAACTAAACCTAATCTATCCATCTAATAAACTAACTAACTTTTGTGCAATAAAATATTCTGTTTTCTCTATAGATTCTTGAGTAAACCCACCAATATGGGGTGTAATAATTACATTTTCATTTCTTTTAGCATAATCCACTAAAGAATGATTTTCAATATGGGGCTCTCCGTATAAAACATCTGTGGCATAACCAGCTATTTCTTTGGCTTTTAATTTACTTAAAATATCATTTTCATTAATCACTCCGCCTCTAGAAGTATTTATTATATAGGCAGTCTTTTTTATTTTACTTAATGAATCTTTGTTAATAATAAAATGGGTACTATCATCATATGGTAAATGAATAGATAATATATCTACTTTTTCAATTAAATTTTCTAAAGAAAGGCATTTAATAAATGTCTTATCTGCATTTTTTTGTTCGATATCATAGTAATAAACGTCCATTCCTAAGACCTGTGCATAATTAGCAACTATTTCACCCAGCCTTCCTAACCCAAGAATACCAACCTTCTTTTTATAAAGTTCAGAGCCTTTAAATAAAGACCTGTTCCATTTACCCGATTCAACATGCTCAAATGCCAACTTTGTTCTCCTAATTAGGTTTAGCATTAAACACATGGTATGTTCTGCTGTAGCTCTAACTTCTTTTAAGAACTCCGTTTCATTTTTTAAGCTTAAAACCTTAATTCCAAAATCATTACAAGCATCAATATCAATATGATCTAAGCCCGTTACGGCACAAAGAATAAATTTACATTTAGCACCCTCTAAAATTTTCCTTGTTAACTTATGATTTAACCTAAACCAAAATATATCACATTCATTTAACGATGCTTTTAATGATTCACTTGAAAGTAAGTTCACATAAATTATTTCATATTCATCACTTAGGATACCTAACGCTTCCTTTGTCAACTTTTCTATACCAGAAACATGAATTTTTAGTTTTTTCACTTGAACAACTCATTTTTATTAGATTTCAAATACTTCATTAATGCTTCTGCCAATAAAAAGTCTCTTTCAGTATCAATATTAGCCCAAGTTTCTTGTGGCATCACATAGGCCTTTTTATCTTCTAAAATTAAGGATTTATGTTCTAAAAATGCTTTTGTTTTTGTTGCGTATATGCATCCATTTCTTAAATAAACCTTACTTAGTTTTTGTCTCTGAGTTTTCTCATCTTCAGAATTTAATGGAATTAAATCAAGTAACTCATTAATTTGATACATACGTGCCGGGTGAATATCTTCTAGCTCAATTACAGAAACTACATTGTTCAATGTTTTATTAATATTAAACATTGATATAACATTATCTATATCTAAGCCTGTTCTCAATGGAGCTGTTGGCTGTAACAAAACAATTAAATCATACTGTTTTTCTAAAAAATTTAATAATTCAATTACTACATCTTCAATTGGAGAATGATCTTGTGCATTTTCAACATTTCTTTTATGTGCTTTACAATTATGTGAAGTGGCTACTTTTAGAATATTATCATCATCAGAAGTCACAATATAATCTGTTAACAATTTACTTTCTTTGGCAGCATTAATGGCATAAGTTAATAGGGGTTCTCCATCTAATAATCTTATATTTTTGTTTTTCACCCCTTTAGACCCGCCTCTTGCTGGTATAATTCCTAAAACCTTCATTAATACATAATTGTTTTATGAAACCTTAAATCTACATTTGCTAATATTTCTGCCATTAAGTTACCCGATTTCCCATTGCCATAAATATCACTTTGACTCATTGGATTGGGTTTATTAATTCTATTTAAAATAGCATCCTTCATAGCCTTTTCTTCATAAGAAACATCTAAAACATTATGCGCTCTTAATCTTCCATTTTGTCTGGTACCTATATTAACTACAGGAACCCCTAAAAAAGCACATTCCCTAATTCCAACACTTGAATTACCAACTAAACATCTACTATTACTTAATAATCTAAGAAAGTCTTCAGGCTTCATATTTTTAAAAAAATGAATGTTCTCTGGTTGATACGTTTCTCTGAAAGCCCTAATTCCCTTTGAGGTTCCATCTGCTCCAGAATCAACATTTGGCCAAAACCAAAACGTAGGTATACCCAAATCATGTACAACCTTTAAAGTTTTACTAATATTCTCTCTACTCTTTTTATACTCTGTAGTTACTGGATGTTGCATAACAACAATATATCCATCTTTCCAGTTAATATGCTTTCCAACACCACCATATTTTTCAATAGGATCAAAATTTAGTTTCCTGTTTTCACTTACTTGGAAAGCAATATCAATTGAGGGACACCCTGTATTAAATACGTAATTTTTGTCTTCACCCATTTTCACAACACGTCTCTTAGCATCTTCTGAAGCAACTAAATGAATATCTGCCAATTTTGTATTAGCATGACGAACTTTTTCATCAATATTTCCAGTAACTTCTCCGCCTTGTATATGAACCAATGGTATATTCTGATATGACGCTGCAATAGAAGTTGCAATTGTTTCAAATCGGTCTGCTATTGTTACAACAGCATCTGGTTTTAAGTTATAGAAGGTATTAGCTAATTCCATTAAACCCAATCCTGTAGTTTTAGCCATAGATGTTTTATTCTCTCCTTCTAAAACCATAAAGACTTTTTCGTTTATTACAAAACCATCTTCTTCTATATAATTTACTGCATTACCATAACGCCCCAATAGTGCCGAACCTGCTATTACCAGCTGTAATTCTAACTTGTCATGCGCATTTATTGCTTTTAAAGTAGTTTTTATACGACTGTAAGATGGTCTTGCTGTAATTACTACACATATCTTTCTTTTAGTCATTTATATCTTCTATATTTAAAAATTCCCACTTCTTCATATCTCTGTTTATTACTTTTCCTACAACATCTCTAAAAAATGTAGCCGTAATTCCTTTTTTAGCTGGTTTTTTAGCTTCTAAATCTGAGAAGCTTAACTTATGTCCTTTATTTAAATCTTTATTAACTGATAATGACTTTTCAAAAATATTTTTTAAATCTTTAAATTCTGAATTGTCATTCTTATTAATAGGATTATTAATTGCTGTTAAAATATTTTTAATAGATTGTGATATTAGTTTAATTTCATCTATTGTAAGTGATGATAGCACATCTGGTCCAAATTGTTTTCTATTAAACACAACATGAAATTCAAAAATTTCAGCACCTAATGCTGCAGCTGCTATGCATGTTTCTATTTTTGCTGAATGGTCTGAAAACCCAACTGCAACCTTATACCTTTCCTTTAATTCAGTAATGACATTAAACCCATACTGGTCTGGTTTTGTAGGATAAGAAGTAGTGCATTGTAAAATTGAATATTCAACATTTTTTGATTTTAGGAAGGTGACCGCTTCATCCAACTCATCAAAAGAACTCATTCCAGAAGATAAAATTATTGGTTTACCGGTTCGAGCAACTTTTTCTAATAATAGAAAATTAGTTATCTCTCCAGACCCTATTTTATATCTCTTAACACCAACTTCTTCTAATAAATCTACTGCTGCATTACTAAAAGGTGAACTTATAAATTCTAAGCCAACCTCATCACAATGAGTTTTTAACTCTTTCCATTGTTGTAAAGAAAACTCCATGCGCTTCCAATAATCAAATCTTGTGCTATCCTGTCTAGAAAACTTCACCCTAAAAGGTTCATATATACTGCTCTCTGCCTCAGCAATATGAGTTTGAAATTTTACAGCATCTACCCCTGTATTAGCTAAAGCATCAATATAAGCATGAGCCATGCCAAGACTACCATCATGTGCTTGTCCTATTTCCGCAATAATTATGCTCATAACTTTAATTAGTTTTATTTGGTTTCCAATATAGTTTTACATCTGGCAATTTACTGAATTCTTCAAATTCATTTTGAGATAACCTATTTCTATTAGCAATTAACCTTGGCGTATTTGCTAGAATGTCATAAAGTGCTTTAATTATTGGAACAACTGCTTTATAATTGCCTTTAAAAACCTTCTTTTTAAATTGAATCCACAAGGTGTAAAAGAATCTTTTTGGAATTTCTCTAATAGGGTAAAATAAAAAAAATAAATACCAACCAGACCTCAATGAGCGTCTTAACCTTATTGAATAATCTTTTTGCATTGACCTTTTTTTAACATCAACTCTATGATGTACTAAAACCTCTGGATTATAATATATTTCCCAATCTTGTTTTAATAACTGAAAAGCAGCAAACTCTTCCTCTCCGTAAAATATAAACCAATCGGGATAGTTAGGTATACTCCTCCACGCTTTCATATTCCAAACATGGCCACAGCCAACAAACCCCTTAACTTGTTTTGCTTTTTCGTATGCATATTGGTTTATTGGTTTATTGGTTCCCCAAAAAATACTAAAAGCTTGTACTGCACACTTAGGATGACTTTTAAATAGTTTTAAGATATTATTTAAAACATTATTTGATAAAAAATTAGAATCATCATCAAGTGAAATGGCATATTGGGCTTTGGTCAAATTCAACATTTCATTTCTACTAGCTATAAGCCCTTGCGGTTTTAAATGATTAATTAAAACTATGTCAGGATAAAATTCTTTTAAGTAATTGTAGGTTCCATCATTTGCTCCATCTACACAAATAATAAACTCTATCTTGCCACTTAAGTAAAACTCTTCTAAAGATTTTAAAGTAATTTTAAGTTCTTGTAAACGATTGTAGGTGGTTATTAAAATTGAAAATATCAAAATACTTACTGCTCTAAAATTTGATTAAGTTGCTTTTTAAAATTTGTAATACTAAAATAATCACCAAAAGGCATAAATACTTCATTTGAGTTTAATCTATTGTCAATTAAACCTTTTAACTTTTCCTTTATATCTGAAACATCATTCATATCTGCAATACACCTGTCATCAACTATAATATTTCTCAATTCACTTTTTTCAGGAGATAAGCATAGCAAAGGTTTGTTATAATATGCCATAAATGAAGCCTTCCCCACAAGTATATTACAATAATGCGGGCCATTTTCTAGAATAATTTGAATATCACTATGATGTATTTGTTCATTAAAAGAATTAGAAAAATTTAAAGTATCTAATATTTTTATATTCTCATTAGTGCTAAAATCTTGTATTAATTTTTCTTTACCAACTCCTTTTACTCTCAAAAGTAATTCTGAAACTTCTTTATATACATTTTCTTCTTCTAATAATTCTTGGTATGCCAATAATAGGTTATCTACATTACGCCCAAACATTAAAGCTCCCTGATAAGTAATACGAACTTTTCTTGATTTTGGTATTACCTGTGAACTATCTGAATTATCAAACACCGTGGGATCAAATTGATGTGTTAAAGTATAAAATTTCTTTTTATATGCATATAAACATTTAAGATCATGTGACATATGTTGGGCTGTACTAGAACATGTTTTTGCATGATTAGCCACATCAATCACTTGCCTTAAACGAAAAAAATCTAAATTGGTGACTTTTTTATTATATCCAACATACCAAGCTAAAGGATATGGGTCATGAAAAATTATATTTGCTTTTTTTAATATTGGTAAATTCTGGGTAGCTAATATTGTTTCATGCTCTGTACCAGAGCTTGATATAAAAATATGGTCATAAACCTGATAATCTATTTTAGCTATAACTTCCGCAAACTTTTTTTGTATGTAACGTTCATTCAAAGAAATATGAAATAGTCTCCAATAGAAACGATTAAAAAAAACAGTATATGTTGGTATTTTTATATTTATAATATGCTTTCTTATACTATTAACTGGAAGTAAATCTAATCTATCTTCAGTATCTGAATGAATTAAATAATGCACATCTATAATAGATTCTGGATAAACCTTCTTTAGTTTAGCTATAAAAGATCTCCTGCCAATACCTGCACTTGTACCACTAACTCTTAAATCTTGTACTACAACTAAAAATTTCATTCACCTAATCTTTTTTAAACTTATTCTTATAAATCTTGTAAAAGTATAAGCGCATTGGTAAAATAACATAAAACAATTTCCACTTAAACCTTTCTAATGATGTTAAATTAATGCTTGAAATAATTCTATGGTACAAATTATACTTTTTATAATCTAAAGAGATTTGAATGAAATAGCGCAATATATCATCAGTTATTAAGTCTTTTTGCGTTAAGTTTTGAACCATCAAATCAGTGGCATCTGCATATGACTTTAAACTACTTTCCTCCCGATTACCAAAATTACCTGTTACCGATGCAAACGCATGTTTTCTAGCAAAATAGAGCGATTTATTTATTGAAATTCCTTTACCAACAGATGTTATAATACGTGCATACAGCTCCCGCTCTTCTGCACATTTTAAATGTTCAGTATATCGATGCGAATTATAGCATGCTTTTGTCCACATGACAGCACAGGAATTAAATTGAAGTTCGTTTTTTAGCATCTTATTTATATCTCGTTTATCAATATAAAAGGATGTATATTCCTTTGAGTAATTAAAATCATAATCAAAATCTCCAGTAAAAACATTTCTAATATATCTACAAAAAGTAATGTTCTTGGTGGTTAATTCATGCACACAGATTTCCAAATTTTGAGGGTGAGCAATATCATCATCATCAAAAAAAATTATATAATCACCTTTAGCCTCATCTAAACCATAGTTTCTACTTCCGGGTAAACCCTTTTGATATTTTGAAGTTCTTTTTAAATACTTAAACCTTTCATCTTCTTTTAAAAGTGGCTCTAAAATATCTTTCGTGTTGTCTGTACCCCCATCATCTATAATAAGACACTCCCAGTTTTCGAAGGTTTGATTTTGTATAGATTTAATTGATTCCATTATGAATTGTGCCCTATTATAGGTGGCCATAATAATGGATACTTTTGGGTTTAAACACATTTAAAAATTGCTTTTATTTTCCTTAAAGGATTTAAGATTAAGCTACCTAATCTAAATTCTAAACGATTTCTGTTTTTAATTTTATCTCTTTCCTCAGTTTCAATTATATCTAAAATCTGATCTATAAATTCTTCATAATACTTAACGTACAAATTTTTATGTTTTGAATAAATAAACTTCAATAAATTATATTTTGCTTTGTTGGCCTTTGCTGTAGTGGTGCCTTCACGTTTTCTGTAGTTATACAGTGGTTCTTTTATAACTTCAGCTATTCCTCCATTACTCAATAAACGGATATAAAATTCCCAATCTTCTAAACCATTGCGCATGCTTTCATCATAATTTCCACATTTCGCCCAATCTTCCTTTTTAAACATGGCAGAGCCTAAAGCACTATTAGATGTTAAAAAACTTCTAATATCTCCACCTCTTGTTTTACGAATAGAATTATCTCTTTCTTTTTCAAAAATCAAGTTGGCATAACAAGTAACTAGCTTAATAATTGGATTATTTTCAAATAAAACTATTGCCTTTTCACAAAACGCCTGTTCAAAATAATCATCACTGTCTAAAACTAAAATATATTTACCCTTAGCTTGTTCTATCCCCCTATTTCTAGCAGTACTTTGCCCCAAATTATCTTGAGTAATTAATTTCTCAATTTTATGTTCAAGCCCTTTTAAAACAAGTTTTGTTTCTTTATTTGAACCATCATCAACAACAATTATTTCTTTTTTGGAGTATGTTTGACTTATTGCAGAACTAACCGCTTGTTCAATGAATTCTGCGTCATTGTAACAAGGGATTATAACTGATATTAAATCGTTTTTTTCCAATTAATTGTTTAATTCTTTATTAACTTTCTTTATCACTTTTAACCATTGCAATCCATACTTTTCATCTGGTTCTAAATAATTACCTTCAGCCCATTCGTTCCATGATTTAATGACCACAATTTGTGGGTTTTCTGGGTTCATTTTCAACTCTCTTACAGCAGCTTCAAGATGTGCTTTCCATGCAATTGGTGTTGCATTTTTAAATATTAACGATTTTTTTCCGCTTCTTGCAGAATTATCCCAATTTGGGAATACACAAGGTATATATTTTTTATTGAGAAACTTTACATTGAAATTTGATACACCTTTAGCATAATCAAAAATAAGTGGTTTTTTACGTTCTCCTATACCACGTGATGGATAAAGTAAACTTTTTAGTTTAGTTTCAACTTTTCCCAAAAAACTTCTTGATGGAAAAAAGCCTGATTTTTTATACCGCATCTTAAAGAAAACATCTAAGCCAACTTGACCATCAACATTTGGGTTATTTTGCTTCAAATCACTACCTTTTGTTGCAGTAGATATAAGGTTTATACCATCAAAGCCTGCCTTAACAGCCAAATTGTTAAACACTTTAATAAAAACATCTAAATCTGGAATATCATCCAGTTTATAGACATGAAACATTGGCTTATTATTTAAAACTATATACCTAGAATCTTTAAAAAAAGGTAATAAATAATTAAAATATGCTTCATAGTCTTTTTCTCCATTGTAGGTTTGCTCAATTAAAACCTCTGGATTATCCAAACCGTGCCAAATACCTTTCCAAGTTTCATTTGCCCAACAAAAACAAAAAGGAATTTTTATATTTTTATTTTTAAGCATTTTCTCTGCAGGCTTTTCTAAAAGCATTTTACCTTCTCCAAACCAATACTGGTAATATATAAAACCGCTTAAATCATTTTCTAACGCTAATTGCGATTGTTTTTCTTGAATTTCGGGTTGCTCCAACAAATTATAATACCCTAATTCACCTGGAAGAATTGGTTGGTAATGATTTTTAAATAACGGTTTAGCTTTCTTTACATTTACCCACTCGGTAAATCCGGCTCCCCACCACTTGTCATTCTCTGGAATTGAATGAAACTGAGGAAGATAATAGGCCAAAAATTTAATTTGAGCTTTATTCATTTAGCAGGTATAGTTCATTTGGTTTTGTTAAAAACTGTAAAGCCAAAAAACTTTTTTAAAAAGGTATTAATTATAAATTTTTCACTTTTCAGCTTCTCTTCATAATCACTTTTAACTCGGTCTATTTTTCGTAATAATGAACTAAAGGACCCCAAGTGTTCAACAAAAAAGTCTGAATGCTTAATACTCAAATACGCTTCTGCTTTTTTTATTTTTTCAGCATCCATTGCTTTTAGCATTGATTGATCTTTAACCCTATAATAAAACTGGATTGATTCAATTTTTTTTACTTGCCCACCATTCTTTAATACGGAAATCCAAAACTCCCAATCTTCCCATCCATAAATCATGTTAACATCAAAACCTCCTACAGCTTCCCAATCTTCTTTTCTAAATAATGCGGAGCAAAAAATCATGTTTTCTCTACTTAAATTATTAAGAGAAAACTCTTGAAGTTCCCATTTTTCATTAGAACCTTCAAACTTCATAGCCTCACAATAAACCACTTTTAAATCCTCATTTTGCTTAAATTCTTGATATGCCAGTTTCAAATAATCTTCTCCTATTTTATCATCTGCATCTAACGGTAAAACAAACTCACTTTCTGAATTTTTAACACCTAAATTCCTGGCGCTACTTAAACCTGAATTATCCTGAAACAAATATTTAAATCTTGAATCTTTTTTAACCCATTTATTTGAAATAGTTTCAGTATTATCAGTACTTCCGTCATTAACAATAATGCATTCCCAATCTGTAAAAGATTGATTTAATACTGATTGTAAAGCTTCATTTAAATATTGAGCTTGATTATAACAAGGAACTATAATAGAAATTAAATAATTTGCCATACTTTAAGCTATATTCTGCCAACCATTAATAACAGTAAACTTTTAAATTTAATTTCAAATTTATGAAATGGATTCGCAATAAAGGCTTTTCCTAAAAAATAAAACTTTGCCCGATGTTTTTTAGAAAATTTTAGTTTTTCAAATCGCCTTAAATAATAATTAGAGCAATATAAATTAATATACTTCTTTGCGTAATTATCAATTTTTAGTTTTAGTTTCTTTCTACGTTTATAGGCTTTATTGATAGAATAAAAATGCCAATATTCTGCTTTATAAACGTTGTTATTATTAGATATACTGTTCTCATTTACCCTATATAAATACAAAGGTTTATTTAAAAACAGATGTGCTCCCTGTTCTTCCATTTTATAGTATAAATCCTGATCTACCGCACGCTTCATTTTTGTATCAATTCCATCAGTCTTTATATAAGCTGCTCTTTTAAAGGTTGCAAAATGTGTTAATGCACCTCTTCCATAAGTAAGGTATGATTTTCCTTTAGGAATATCATTACCAATAACACCTTCTTTAATAAATTTGAGTTGCAAATCAACAAATTCATATTTGGAAGTAATTATTGACGCATCTGGAAACTTCTTATGAGCCAAAACCATTACATCTAAGGCATTAGGTTTTAAAGCATCATCAGAATCAAGAAAGCCAAGAATTTCTCCATTAGCCAGTTTTGCACATTTGTGCTTAGTAAAACCGCAACCATTATTTTCATCATTTTGAAATAATTTAAACCGTTTATCATTTTCAATTAATTGCTTAATAATATTTACAGAGTCATCGGTAGAACTATCATCAACCACAATAACTTCAAAATTCTGATATGTTTGATTAATTACACTTTGAAAACAATCATAAAAAAAATGACCATTATTGTAATTTGCTATTAGTATAGAAAAAAGCATAAATTATTTGTTTCAATAAATTACAATAATATGTGAACTTCAATCTCTACTTTGAACTCAAGTACTACAACCATGTAATCTAAATTGAGACTAAACATAAAATAATAGTCAAGCTATTTACAAAAATTAGCTCACTTTTTAAAGTTTTATCCATTCTACAGGTAACAATGATGAAATATCAAGTTCTTTGTTGTGATTCCATTTTTTTGGCGCAAAAACTGTTTTTGAAGAATTTATGTTTAACCATGCTCCCCACCAACTAAAGGAACTATTAGCTATAATATTGTGTTTACAAGAACTCATCAAAAACATATCTACCCAGCTTTTGCTTACATTGTTATCAATAAAAAATTTTTGTTGTTTTAAATTTCCAAATTCCTTTTTAACCCAATCCATATCATCTGAGAAAAAAAACAACGTTAGGTTATCATAACGAGACTCTAATAAATTTATGGCTTCAAAATAATAATCTAAATTACATACACCGTGATAGGCATTTGTAATCTCATCTTCAAAATAGTCTCCTCTTCTAATATGAATGGAAATAGAATTTGTTTCTTTAATTGTTTTTAATAGCTTTTTATTGGAAGTGGATAATGAATTAACATTAAAAGAAAACAAGCTTTTAACAAAGTCTTCATTTCCCACAAAATATTTATAACTCTGAAAATACCCCTGAAGACAAACATCTTGCTTGAAAGATAATAAATGTGGGTTATACTTAGAAAAGTTCTCAATATATTTTACAGGATATTTTAACCCAAACCTTTTTTTTATTCGATTTAACAAACTTAATTCATTAAACGAAATAACATCTTCTTTTGTAGCAAAATTATAATCATTTTGAAATACTTCTAAATCAAAAACACGTGGAGTGAATCCAGGTTTTTTTTCTGTGTTGTTAAAAAAACTGGTATCTAACAAAAGTTTACATCTATTTTTTTTGCTAGTACACTTCCAAAAGCATATTGAAACATTTGGTTTCCTAATCCACCTTGTAATTTAATAATTATCATTTAACTACTCGTTCTGCTAAATAATTTGTTGTGGTAAATGCTTCATAAATTTCTTTATAATGATTTATTTTATATAAACCATCTTTTACAATTCTATATATGTAATAATCTTCTTTTAACAAGTAATAAAAATCTTGAAAATAAGTTCTAGAATCTATATTGCAACCACCAAATTCAAATTGTATGAAATCAACTTTGTGACCATCTAACATTTTTTTTGCTCCGTTTAAAGCTTTCAATTCATTACCTTCTATATCTAATTTCAAGAAATCAATCTGTGTTATATCATTTTCGGCACAAAAAGAATCAATAGTTTTAATTTTTATCTCTTCTTTAATATCCATACTAATATTAAAATGATCTAAACGTCTATTATATAGACTTGCCAAACCAGACATCTCTTTATTAGAAAAAAGAGTTAATGATGTGTTTTTATCACCAAATCCAAAATTAAACAAACTTATATTTTCTAACTGCTGTGTGCTTTGGGCTAATTTTTCAAATGTAGATTTTGAAGGCTCAAATGAGAATATTTTATGATTTTTATTAAAAACCTCACCCATTAAGAAAGAATAATTTCCAATATTAGCACCTACATCAAAAAGGGTTAAATTGTCTCTTTCTTTCAGCTTATCAAAAACATAGTGTAAAGCGTTTTTCTCACCTGAATTACTCGTGTTAGTCCATCCTCCTATATTCATGCCTTGCAGAGATATATGATGCAAATCTTCAAATAAAGCTTGATATTGTTTTTGCCCCTTTATCTTATTAAAAAACCGCTTAGCGTGTTTAACACAAAATCTTTCAAAAATTCTATTTATCATTTTTCGTCAACTTATAATTATTCAAAATATATAATGAATAAAATAATTAGCTAAAAAAACTTTTTTAGTTTATACTTTAAAAACTTTTTAAAAGATATATATGGATACATCTTTTCAACACTTATTTCTTTTGTTTTTTTCTCTTGTAATTTTACCGCATCCATATGGTAAGTTAATGATTCTATTTTATTCACGTGTCTAGACTTAATTTTATCAAACCACTCAAAACCTTGAAAAAAGTAGTTTTTAAAATCATTAATAGCATCATAATATTTTAGTTCACAGGTTCTATAGAAAAACTTATGCACAGGGCTAAATTTATTTAAACCACTTTCTTCTTTAGTCATCCAATTTATAACACCATCGTTTTCTAATAAAAACATTTTATGCTCTGGAAAATTATAGATATAATCATAATAAATTGTAGGAAATTCTAGATACCCCTTATTTGCTATCCGTTGAATTTCACTTAAAAAAACATCAACATCGTCCACATGCTCTAAAACATGAGAACATATTACATAGTCAAATTCATTGTCTTTAAAAGGAAATTTTCCACCATCATAATAAACAACTTGCTTATCTGTTTCTAAAATCCCTACATGACCAGACTGTGCAATTCGTTCTTCTTCGGTCTCATATTTTAATTCTAAAAAAACATCAGACCTAGAGAACGGTGTAGCACCTGGACCTATTTCTAAAACTTTATCATTAGGCTCTATCGACTTTATTCTATCAGGAAAAAACATTTATGGAAACTATTTTTTTGTTGATTTTTTAAAATACAATTGATAACTTTTATTAAAAAAGGAAAATGTTTTATAGTACCTTTTATTCACATAAAACTGATCTCCAAAGTCGCCTTCAAACACCGATTTAACCAAAGTAAAACCTTTAGATTTCATAAAAACCTCTACATCTGTAGTTAAAGGCTGGTTTTTATACAACTCTATATTTGAAACCTCAAGCCAAATTGCTTTCACATTTTCTAGATAATCTTTTGCCCCTTTTAACACCTTTAATTCGGCTCCTTGAACATCCATATGAATAAAATCAATTTCCTTTAAATTCCTTTCAATGATGAAATCCTTAAGCATTATAGTTTCAACATCTATTTTTTTATTAAAATCTAGCCAATCTGGGTTATTATTAATATTAGGCTGTAACAAAGAACTAGATTTGTTTCCAAAATCCCAATCTAAATCATCGGCTTGTTCTTTTGGATGACCAGACGACACATGAAAATGAGAAATTCCTTTTTTATTAGATACTGCAAAAGGTATTAGCTCTACATTATTGACTTGGTATTTATTAATATGCTTTTTAATAAGCTCTAAGTTATTAGGTAAGGGTTCAAAAATAAAAATTGTTGAAAAAGGAAATAATCTTGAATACTTAATTGATTCTTCACCTTCACATCCTCCTATATCCAAAATTACTAGCCTATCTTTTTTATTAAATAATTTTAATAAATCACTTTTTAAGGGCGTATCAGATTTAATATAATTATCTCTATTGTATCTAGTCATTGTCAACTAATTTCTCTATCGAAGTTTTCATTTGATTTGATATTATACCACTTTTATTATTTACAATTGAAGCTTCTTGATTGTAAACAACATCAGATATTGTAATAAAAATATCATTATCTATATATTCAATTACTTCAGAACCTCTAGAGATACCAACAATTAACTTATATTGACCTTGATTAAATTTAATATTATCTTCTGTAAAGGTTACAAAATAATTCCCTGCTTGAAAATCTTGTGGTATGCTCCAAGTGGTTCTAATTGAAACATCGTACATATTTGTCATTCCTAAGCCTATCACTAAATTTTTAACTGCTTCTTTAACAGTGAAAAACACTTTTACTTTCCACGGCTTACCCAGAGGTATTTCATTCATCAAATCACCTTTTGAATCTTCAATTCTTAATTTGGTGGTGCATGCTACAATATTATTATTCTGAGACAATGTATCAAAAATATATTCTGAATTGTTATTAACAGATTGATTGAGATAATGACTAACAACATCTTCCGTTTTTCCCTTCATAACAAATTTTCCATTATTCAACAAGATTGAATTTTCACACAACTTTTGAATAACAGCCATATTATGACTAACAAATAAAACTGTTCTACCATCACCTTTACTAATATCCTGCATTTTTCCTATAGCCTTTTTCTGAAACTCGGCATCACCAACTGCTAAAACTTCATCTACCACTAAAATCTCTGGTTCTAAAAAAGCTGCCACAGCAAATGCCAATCTTACTGTCATACCAGATGAATATCTCTTAACCGGCGTATCTATGTACCGTTCACACCCTGAAAAAGCAATTATTTCATTAATTTTTGAGGCAATTTCTTTTTTGGTCATTCCTAAAATAGCTCCATTTAAATAAATGTTTTCTCGTCCAGTCATTTCAGAATGAAAGCCTGTTCCCACTTCTAACAAAGAAGCTATTCTCCCTTTAGTTTTAATTGCACCTGTAGTTGGTGTGGTTACCTTAGATAGTATTTTTAGCAACGTAGATTTGCCCGCTCCGTTTTTACCAATAATACCTAAAACCTCACCTCTTTTTACTTCAAAATTAATATCCTGTAAAGCCCAAACATAATCTGAACTACCCTTAGTACTTCTATCATTGGAATCTCCAATTTTTAAATAGGGGTCTTCTTTTCCCCTAATCCTATGCCACCATCTATTTAAATCATGACTAATAGTACCTGTTCCTACTAACCCTAAGCGATATTGCTTACTAATATTTTCGGCCTTTAAAATAACATCACCCATAAGTCTAATCAATTTGTCTTCATATATTTAGCAATAAAAACTAATCTTTAAAATGCTTCAACCATATTTAAATTAGAATCTCTAAAACTATACCTAAACTAAGCCTTATTTTATAATTGTTGAAATTTCAATTATCCAAATTATTTCGATATAAGATATATACCACTAAACTGTATCAATAAATTGTTTCTCCGTTCTATTAAATATTGTCAAGCCTACTAAAAAAACTACAACACTAATACAGATTGCATAAACCAGTTTATTATATGAAAAGGTTCCTACACCTAACATTATATTTCTAAATAACTCAATAACGGTTGTCATAGGATTATACTCAATTAGTTTTCCTGCCCAAAAAGGTAATTTCCCCTCAACAACTTTACTCTCAATTAAAGATAAAGGATACATTACGGCCGAACCATACATAAGTAACTGAACTCCAAAACCAACCAGAAAACTTAAATCTCTATATTTGGTTGTTAATGAAGATATAAACATTCCAAACCCTAAACCTAATAGCCCCATTACAATTACTATAATTGGCAAAACAAACACATTACTACTTATAAATGTGTTATATGCCGAGTCTGTAAAAAAAACAAAATAGACGTAGAAACAGATTAAGACTAAAAACTGAATTGCAAACTTAATTAGGTTAGATAATACGGTAGACATTGGTACTATAACTCTGGGAAAATACACCTTACCAAAAACACCTTGATTTTTTTTAAAAGTATCACTTGTTCCCGTTAAACAAGTACTAAAATAATTCCAAGCGCTGATTCCTGCCAGATTAAACAAGAATGAGGGAACACCATCTCCCGTATCAATATTAGCTATATCATTAAAAACCAATGTAAAAATTACCGAAGTAAACAAAGGTTGAATAAAATACCATAATGGACCTAAAATAGTTTGCTTATAAAGAGTAATTATGTCTCGCTTAACAAACAAAAGCAACAAGTCTTTATACTGCCAAATTTCTTTAAAATTAAGATTTAAGACACTCTTTTTAGACGAGATAGTATAAAGCCACTCTTCTGGTATATTTTTCCCAACAACTTTTTTCACTTTTTAAATACTAAGAATTGACAACCAAATTATCATATCATCGTTTAAAAACAGATCTTATTTTCTTTAATATTCTAGGGCTATTATCTATAGTTTCATGATAACCTTTTGCATAATTTCCATAACCATAACCATAGCCGTAACCATAGCCATAGCCCATACCATATTTGGCCTTTCTGTCATAAGCATTATATACAATACTTATATTTTTAATTTGACCAGAATCATACTTATCGTTAATAAAATTTAACATCCATTTTTTAGTATAATCTTGCCTAACTATATACAATGATGTATCTACATAATCAAATAATTCCATAGCATCAGCTACTAATCCAATTGGCGGTGTATCTAAAATTATATAATCATACTTCTCCTTTAACTGTTTGATTAATTCATCCAGCCTTGAGTTCATTAATAATTCTAATGGGTTTGGCGGAATAGGTCCAGAAGTAATAACATCTAAATGATCAATATCTGTTTTCTGCACAATTTCATCTAATGATTTATCGCCAATTAAATAATTAACAACCCCTATATCTTTTCTTATCTTAAAATCATCAAAAATCCTTGGTTTCCTTAAATCTAGCCCTACTAAAACAGTTTTTTTATCACTCAAAGCAAAAACAGTAGCTATATTCATTGAGCAATACGTTTTTCCTTCACCACTCACTGTTGAGGTTATTAAAAGTGATTTTGCGCCTTGAATTTCTTTTGACTTATAAAAGAATTGCAAATTAGAGCGCATGGCTCTAAAAGCTTCAGCCACAACTGAATTTGGCTTTTCATGTACAATAAGGCTAGTGCCTAACTTACTCTTGGCTACAACTCCTAAAATAGGTATAGGTGATAACTGTTCTATATCTATAGGACTATGTACACTATTGTCTAAAAAGGTTAATACAAAAGCTATTACTAAAGGAACTAATAATGCCGCGAAAAAAGCAAAAACATATCGAATATTTAAATTTCTACCTAAAAGTTGGGCTCCTGCATTTTTAGCTGAATCTATTACCAAAATATCAGACACATTAGATGCTTTTATTATTTCTGCTTCGCCACGTTTAGCCAAAAACACATTATATGTCTGCTCACTTAATGAGTATTGCCTTTCTATAGTAATTAATTGTTGCTGATCCTCAGGTAATTTACTAAACTGGGATTCTACAGTTTTTAATCTCCCATTTATTATTTTGAGTTGTCTATTCAAAACATCTGTGGCAGCACTAATGTTCTCTTGCAAAACACTTTTTAAACCATCTATCTGCCTATTTAAATCATTAAAAATAGAAGCATCATTTCTTACCGAATATTGAAGCTTAGATTTTTGAACAGAAAGCTCATTAATTTTAGTAACATTACTTAATATATTTGCATCTGTTATACCAGCAATTGAAGGTGCTGGAATATCTGTAAACGAACTACTAGAAGTTAAATAACTTTTAAGATTAAAATAATAATTTAGTTGCCTATTAACATCCTCTTTTTCAGCATCCAGTTTTGTTATTTTTTCATTCAAAATAACACTCTCATCATCTAAACTAAAAAACTTATTTTCTTTTCTATAATCATTTAAAGCTTCTGCATTATTAGTAAGTTCATTTTTAACTCTTGAAATTTGTTCATCAATAAATTCAATAGCATTAGTGGCATATTGATTTTTTCTGTTTAATTGATCTTCACTTAAAACTGTTACTGCTGCGTTTAAGTAATCTACAATTTTATCAGTGTTTTTATCAATCAAAGAAATATCTAAAATTGGGGAACCATTGGGGTTAGAAACATTTGTACGTGCCTTATAACTTGCAACTACCCCATCAAAATTGTTAAATTGAAAAAAATAATTCTCATTAGGGTTGACCCTATTGTTTTCATTTAAAACTATAGTTCCTTTTAAAAACGGCAAAGTAAAAGCTTCTCCTATTTTAAATTGCTTTTTAAAAACCCCTGGATCAACTCCTATTCTACTAATTTTTTTGTCAACATAGTTTTGCGCATTTACTCCATTACCTAAAAATTCAACTTCTAACTCAAAAGTATCCTCATCTAATAATGTAACTTTTATTGGTACATCAATAAGTTGGGCGTAATTATAATCATGATTAAATCTAAACGGAGCAGATTTGTATATATCCTGCTTTCTAAACCTTCCTTGTTTCAAATAGCTTTTATAAAACTCTAACCTCTCTACCACTTTTTCATGGTGTGAACGAGATTTTAAAGTAACAATCATAGTTTGAAGTTTAGCTGTTACGCCTCCCCAGTTAAATGTTAAACTAGCGTTAGATGTAAATAAAGGATTACTATCGTCTTCTATAGAAATTTTTGTTCCAAGCCTATATGAAAACTCTTCACGAATATTCTTCTGATAAACATAAAAAAAAGCTAAAGCTAAAAGCAACAAAAACAACTTCCAATAACTTAAAGCTCTAAACATAAACTTTTTTATGTCAAAACTTGCAGCAGAAACAGAAGACTGAGAAGCTTCAAATTCATCAACCATGATAACTTATAGATTTTTAGTTAAAAAATAAGTAGACACTAATACAGAAAAAATAGAAGCAACGGTTCTTACCGTTTGAGAGGCTGTTTCACCAGTCCCTATTGCTTTACGTTTTAATGGTTTTACCAAAATCATATCATTTGGTTGGATAAAATAATAAGGTGATTTCATAGCTGATATATCTGTCAAATCTATATGATGAATATTTTGACCGTCTGGGTATTGTCTAATTATTAACACATCTGTTCTATCTCCAGTAGTTTTAATATCACCAGCATTGGCAAGAGCTTCAATAATATTAACTCTATCCTGATATAAAGTATAAACACCTGTTCCTCCCACTTCTCCTGTAACTGTATATCGCAACCCAGCTAACTTAACAGTCACAAAAATTTCAGCTGTTTCTTTGAAATATTGATTCAACAATTCAGTTTTCACCTGCTCTTCAATTTCTTTAATGGTAAATCCTAAAACATTTATTTCACCTAATATTGGAAATTTAATATTTCCATGTAAATCTACAGTGAATCCATTAAAATAAAGAGATGATTGATTTTGCTGTGATGAATTACTACCTGTTGTTTCTACGGGGTTAAATATACTTACCAGCTCTTCATCTAGAGCCTTTACATTAATACTTAATATATCATTGACTTGAACTCTGTAAGGTTTTGAAAGTTCCTTAATTTGAAGTGAATCTGTTACTACACTTCCTTTATCTTGAAAATAAACAACATCTTTATTAGTTATACAAGATGCACATAAAACTATAATAATCAATGAATAACATAAGAAATATTGTTTCATTATAATGGGGTTGCTTTATCGCAAATATAACTTTTCATCATGAATAATAAAACTCTTAACTGGTTTTTTGGTTTTTTATCCCATATTTGCAAAAAAGCATTCCTTTGAACTACTTAACAGTTGATAACATATCAAAATCTTACGGTGAATTGGTTCTTTTTGAGAATCTCTCATTTAGTGTTCATAAAGACCAAAAAATTGCCTTTATTGCCAAAAATGGTACTGGCAAAACATCTATTTTAAATATACTTTCTAATAGTGACCAACCAGATAATGGCTCAGTAATTTTTAGAAAGGATATTAAAGTTTCTTTCTTATCTCAGGACCCAAAATTTGACGATAGACTAACTATTGAAGAAACCATTTTTGCAAGTGACAATCCTATTTTAAAAATAATTCATGACTATGAACATGCACTTTTAAACCCAGATGATACAGAAACCTATCAAAAGGCTTTTGATGCCATGGACCTTCATCAGGCATGGGATTTTGAAACCCTCTATAAACAAATACTTTACAAGCTTAAACTTGATAATTTAAATCAAAAAATAAGCTCACTTTCCGGAGGCCAGAAAAAGCGTTTATCTCTTGCTAATGCACTTATAAACAAACCAGACTTATTGGTGCTTGATGAACCAACTAATCATTTAGATTTAGAAATGATTGAATGGTTAGAAGCATTTTTTGCTAAAGAAAACATAACACTATTTATGGTTACCCATGATCGTTATTTTTTAGAACGTGTATGTAATGAAATTATAGAATTAGACGAGGGCAAATTATATAGTTACAAGGGCAATTATTCTTATTACTTAGAAAAAAGGGAAGCTAGGATTGAACGTGAAGCTGTAGAAACTGGAAAAGCCAAACAACTCTTTAAAAAAGAGTTAGAATGGATGCGCAGACAACCTAAAGCAAGAACAACGAAATCTAAATCTAGAATTGACGATTTTAAAGACATAAAGCATAAAGCTCATCAACGTAGAAAAGACTACCAAGTTCAATTAGAACTTAATATGGAACGCTTAGGCAGTAAGATTATTGAATTTCACAAAGTATCTAAAGCCTTTGAAGAAAAGGTGATTTTAAGTAGCTTTGATTACACATTTAAGAAAGGTGAACGCGTTGGAATTATAGGTAAAAACGGCACTGGAAAAAGTACTTTTTTAAATATTTTAACTCAATCAACTAATCCTGATGGCGGAAAAGTAGTTAAGGGAGACACTGTTAAATTTGGTTATTATACTCAAAATGGCATCACCATAAAACCAGAACAAAAAGTTATTGATGTTATAAGGGAATTTGGTGATTACATTCCATTAAAAAAAGGACGCCAAATAAGTGCTCAACAATTATTAGAACGCTTTTTATTTAGTAGAAAAAAGCAATATGATTTTGTAGAAAAGCTAAGTGGAGGAGAACGCAAGCGTTTGTATTTATGCACGGTTTTAATTCAAAACCCAAATTTTCTAATTCTTGATGAACCTACAAACGACTTAGATATTGTTACTCTTAATGTTTTAGAAAGTTTCTTATTAGATTTTCCTGGATGCATCATAGTGGTATCTCATGATCGTTATTTTATGGATAAAGTTGTAGATCATTTATTTGTATTTAAGGGTGATGGTATTATTGAAGATTTTCCTGGCAATTATACAGATTATAGGGTTTATGAAGATAGTCAGCCAGCAATTTCTAAAATCACCACCGAAGATAAAAAAGATAAAGCCTCTTGGAAACAAAATGAAGCCTCTAAGCTATCTTTTAATGAAGAAAAAGAACTTAGAAATATTGAAAGCAAACTAAAGTCTTTAACCTATGACAAAAAACAGTTAGAAGATAAATTTTTAAACCCAGATTTATCACAAGAAGAAATAAACGCATTATCTGATGAACTTCAAGGTATCATTGACTCTATTGAAGCTAAGGAAGAACGGTGGTTTGAACTTTCTGAAAAATTGGAAGGATAGATGTGGTACCAAATCATCCAATACATAAAATTTCTATTTAAATCTACCAACCAACATGGTGTGCATTCCCCTTTTGTATATAATTTAGTTACTAAATGTTTTTATGATAAAACAGATTACCTTGAATATAAAACCATTAAAACCTACCGCAATAAACTTTTAAAAAACAAAAACACCATTCAAGTTAACGACTTAGGTCCGGGTTCTAGAAAGGCAAAAACTAACGAAAGACAAATTTGTGAAATTGCCCATACCTCTGGAACTACTTATAATAGAGCAAAATTACTTTTTAGGCTTTCAAAATATTTAAAGTCTGAAAACATCTTAGAATTAGGAACTTCTTTAGGAATTGCAACACATGCTATTAGTTTAGGAAATCCTAAAGCAAGTAGTACAACAATTGAAGGTTGCCCCAACATTTCGGCTTTTACTAAAAACACATTAAAAGAATTTAAAACCATAAACATTCAAAATGCTGATTTTAAAGACGCTCTTATATCTTTAACGCACAAATCTTATGATTTAATTTTTTTTGATGGTAATCACCAAAAGGAGACTACGATAAATTATTTTGAAACTTTACTAAAAAGCGCCCACAACGATTCTGTATTTATTTTTGATGATATTTATTGGAGCAAAGGCATGACCCAAGCTTGGGAAACCATTAAACAAAACACAAAGGTAACCGTAACAATTGATACTTTTTTTTGGGGCTTAGCGTTTTTTAGAAAAGAACAGGTTAAAGAACATTTTACCATTAGGTTATAGAGGACTCTAAAAGTTTATTAACTTTAACTTCAAACTAATTAACATGCTTATAGGTATTATTTTAATTATAATAATTACTACGTTTAATAGGAAACACTTCTAGAAATAAAAATAGAGATTTAAAAAAGGTTATGATATAAAAAAAGAACGTAACAAGTATAGAAAAAAGTAAACTACAACACTTTTGTCTTTTCCCTATTTAACTTTTACCTTTAACCAATGAAAATTTACACAAAAACAGGAGATAAAGGAACAACCGCATTATTTGGTGGTTCACGCGTGCCTAAACACCATATACGCATTGAAAGTTATGGTACCATTGATGAACTAAATTCTTATATTGGATTAGTTAGAGATCAAAAAATAAGGCAACATTACAAAGATATACTCATTAAAATTCAGCATAAATTATTCACTATTGGAGCTATTTTAGCCACAGACCCCGAGAAGGCGGTTTTAAAAAACGGCAAAGAACGTTTGAATATTGAAAAAATAGCTTCTGAAGATATTGAGGTTTTAGAACATGAAATGGATTGCATGAACGAAGCTTTAGAACCAATGACGCATTTTGTTTTACCCGGCGGACATCAAACCGTGTCATTCTGTCACATAGCACGTTGTATTTGTCGCAGAGCAGAACGTTTGGCTACTGCGCTTAATGAAAATGAACCTATAAATTCTAATGCATTAATATATTTAAACCGCCTTTCTGACTACCTTTTTGTATTGGCACGAAAGTTGACACTGGACTTACAAGCAAATGAAATTAAGTGGATTCCTGAAAAGAAGTAAAACATCATTGCGAATTAATTTTAGCTTACTCCGGCAATCCCATAAATTAGAATAATCACCGTAGCAACAATAAATTTCAACTGTTTAAATTACAAAAGAATACGTTCTTACAATTAATGATGAAATAATTCAATTTTTTCTTGCACGTTTAAACTAAAAAATTATTTTTGCAGAAAATTAAACCCAAAAGAAATGTATTGGACTTTAGAACTAGCATCTTATTTAAGTGATGCTCCATGGCCAGCAACAAAAGACGAGTTAATTGACTATGCTATAAGAACTGGCGCACCTTTAGAAGTTGTTGAAAATTTGCAGTCTATTGAAGATGAAGGAGATTCTTACGATTCTATAGAAGAAATTTGGTCTGATTACCCAACAGATGAAGACTATCTTTGGAATGAAGACGAATATTAAAACAAAACATAAAAAATAGTTAAAAAGTCTCGATAAGAGGCTTTTTTTATTTCATTAGGTTAATAAACACCGTAACAAAATGTATCTTTGAATGCTTTTGACGTTACCATTAAAAATTAAGAAAATCACCTAGGCTAGACCTAGTAAAAATATATAAACTAATAAACCATGAGTTTTTTAAATTCTGTTCTGAAAGTATTTGTTGGAGACAAATCGAAACAAGACGTTAAGGCTATAATGCCAATTGTTAATAAAGTAAAAACCTTTGAGTCTGCATTAGAAGCTTTATCTCATGATGAATTACGACATAAAACCGTTGCGTTTAAGGCCCAAATTGCAGAGGCATGTAAAGATTTAAACAATCAAATCATTAAGCTTACTGAAGAAGCCGAAAACACTGAGGATATTGATAGACGTGAAGATATTTACCAAGATATTGATAAATTACATGACGAAATTTATGCTATCACTGAAAATGTATTAAATGATATTTTACCAGAAGCATTTGCTGTTGTCAAAGAAACTGCAAAGCGTTTTGTAAACAATTCCTCAATAACAGTTAACGCTACTAATTTTGATAGAGAGTTATCTGGATCTAAAGATTACATTTCTCTTGAGGGTGATAACGCCTCTTGGTCAAATTCATGGGATGCAGCTGGAAAACCCATTACCTGGGATATGATTCATTATGATGTACAGCTAATTGGTGGTATTGCCATGCACCAAGGAAAGATTGCTGAAATGCAAACAGGTGAAGGTAAAACCTTAGTAGCTACTTTACCTGTATACTTAAACGCTTTAGCTGGGAAAGGTGTACATCTTGTGACAGTGAATGACTACTTAGCAAAACGTGATAGTGCGTGGATGGCTCCTATTTTTGAGTTTCACGGATTAAGTGTTGATTGTATTGATTATCATCAACCTAATTCTGATGCACGTAGAAAAGCTTACAATGCTGATATTACATACGGAACCAATAATGAGTTTGGTTTTGATTATTTACGTGATAATATGGCACATGCTCCAGAAGATTTAGTACAGCGTCCTCACCACTACGCCATTGTAGATGAAGTAGATTCAGTTCTAGTTGATGATGCCCGTACGCCCTTAATAATTTCAGGGCCTATTCCTAAAGGAGACCATCATGAGTTTAATGACCTAAAGCCTAAAGTTGAAGATATTGTTAGTGTACAGCGCAAATATTTAACAGGTGTTTTAGCAGAGGCAAAAAAATTAATAAAAGAAGGTGACACCAAAGAAGGTGGTTTTCAATTATTACGTGTTTATAGAGGTATTCCAAAGAATAAAGCCCTAATAAAATTTTTATCTGAAGAAGGAATTAAGCTACTACTTCAAAAGACTGAGAACTTCTACATGCAAGACAACAACCGCGAAATGCCTAAAGTTGATGCGGAATTGTACTATGTAATTGATGAGAAAAACAATCAGGTGGAATTATCAGATAAAGGCGTTGAATTTTTATCTGGTAAGGACAACCCTGATTTCTTTGTAATGCCCGAAATAGGTATGGAAATTGCAAAAATTGAAAATCAAGGTTTATCGGCAGAAGAAGAAGCTAATTTAAAAGAAGACCTTTATAAAGAGTTTGGTGTAAAATCTGAACGTATTCATACGCTAAACCAATTACTAAAAGCTTATGCTTTATTTGAAAAGGATACGCAATATGTAGTAATGGACAATAAAGTAATGATTGTAGATGAGCAAACAGGGCGTATAATGGATGGCCGTCGTTACTCAGATGGTTTACATCAGGCCATTGAAGCCAAAGAAAATGTAAAGATTGAAGATGCTACACAGACCTTTGCTACCGTAACGTTACAAAACTACTTTAGAATGTACCGCAAACTATCTGGTATGACAGGTACAGCTGTTACAGAAGCTGGTGAATTTTGGGAAATTTACAAATTAGATGTTGTTGAAATACCAACTAATAAGCCTATTGCTAGAGATGATAGAGATGATTTAGTTTATAAAACTAAACGCGAAAAGTATAATGCCGTAATTGATGAGGTAACAGAACTTTCAAAAGCCGGACGTCCTGTATTAATTGGTACTACATCTGTTGAAATTTCAGAGTTGTTAGGAAAAATGCTAAGCATTAGAAAAATTCCTCATAATGTACTGAATGCAAAACAACATAAAAAAGAAGCTGAAATTGTTGATGAAGCAGGTAGGAGTGGCCAAGTAACTATTGCCACCAATATGGCAGGTCGTGGTACAGATATTAAATTATCAGATGAAGTTAAAAAAGCAGGTGGTTTAGCTATTGTTGGTACAGAGCGCCATGATTCACGTCGTGTTGACCGTCAGTTGCGTGGTCGTGCTGGTCGTCAGGGAGACGTTGGTAGTTCACAATTCTACGTATCGCTTGAGGATAATTTAATGCGTTTGTTTGGTAGTGATAGAATAGCTAAAATGATGGACCGTATGGGGCTTAAAGAAGGTGAGGTAATTCAACACTCCATGATTTCCAAATCTATAGAACGTGCTCAGAAAAAAGTTGAGGAAAACAACTTTGGTGTACGTAAGCGATTGTTAGAATATGATGATGTAATGAATGCCCAACGTGAGGTAGTTTACAAACGTCGTTACAATGCTTTAAACGGAGAACGTCTTCGTGTAGATTTAGCTAATATGATTTTTGATACTTCTGAGGGTATTGCGCAAACTAATAAAGGTGCTAACGATTATAAGAATTTTGAGTTTGAATTGATTCGTTATTTTTCAATGAGCTCACCCATTACTGAAGAGGAATTTGGCAGCTTATCTGAACAAGAAATAACTTCAAAAATATACAAAGCCGCTTTTGAACACTACCGTGAAAAAATGGAGCGCAATGCAGATTTGGCATTTCCAGTTATTAAAAATGTTTATGAAACTCAACGTGATAAATACAAACGTATAGTTGTTCCATTTACTGACGGTGTTAAAAGCTTAAATGTAGTAACAGACCTTGAAAAAGCCTATGAAACAAATGGGAAACAATTAATAACCGATTTTGAAAAAAATATTGCTCTTGCTATAATTGATGATGCTTGGAAAACTCATTTACGTAAAATGGATGAGTTAAAGCAATCTGTACAATTAGCAGTTCATGAGCAGAAAGATCCTTTATTAATTTATAAGTTTGAGGCTTTTGAGTTGTTTAAGACCATGATTGATCAGGTTAACAAAGACGTGATATCGTTCTTGTTTAAAGGGGAGCTACCTCAAGAAACTCAAGATAATATTCAAGAAGCCAGAGCAAGAAAACAAGAAAAGGTTCAAACAACAAAAGAAGAAATTCCTAATTTAGATGAGCGTGCTGCCGAAAGTAGAGCTGCTGGTAACACGCAACGTCAGCAACAAGTTGTAGAAACCATTGTACGTGACAAACCAAAAATTGGGCGTAACGACCGCGTTACTATTAAACATGTTATTAATGGTGAAAACAAAACCCTAAAGTACAAACAAGCAGAACCTTTAATTGCCAAAGGTGAGTGGGTTTTAGTTGATGAATAGATAATTTCCTGTAAAAACAGAAATCTTATAAATATTAAACTCCCGATAGAAATCTATCGGGAGTTTTTGTTTTAACGGCTATTGATTTTGTAAAAATTTTCAGCTACCTTCGTTTAACAGTAGATATAAAACATTGAAACGATTTCATATCAATTCGTTGTGCTTCATTATCAGAAACCGCTAACCAATGATAAAATTTTTTAGAAAAATTAGACTAAAAATGCTGACTGAAAATAAGTTCAGCAAATATCTGATGTATGCGATTGGTGAAATTTTTCTTGTTGTTGTAGGGATATTGATTGCTTTGGGAATAAATAATTGGAATCAAGAAAAAGCAAACCAACGGTTAGAAACAAAGATTTTAAAAGAACTAAATCACAATTTGAAAGTGGATTTAGATGAAATTAAATTTGATATTTCTTTAATGGATAGTGTTAAGGTTTCGTGTAATCAAATCATTCATGATCTAAAATTGAATACAATTCCATCAGTAGAATTTTACAATAATATTGCTTGGTTAAAAGTAGTACCACATTTTGACCCTAATAAAAGCGGATATGAATTTTTGAAAACTAAAGGAGTTGATATTATTAAAAACGACAGTTTGAGAACTACAATATCGAATCATTATGAGTTAAACTATCCGTATTATAGCAAGTATGAAAAAGAACGGATTGAATTCAAACTTCGCCAAACAAATCCATTTCTTGTTAAGTATTTTAACTGGTTAGATAATCCTGACTTCTATCTATCTGAAACATTTGAAGTATCAAATAGAGATTACTTAATAATACGAAATGACGGCTCTTTAGAAAAGGTCGTCATAGCTTCTGCTTGGGAAAACGAATTAATGAATAGTCGAGCAAAAAGAATTGAAAAGCAAATTACAGATATAATCAAATTAATCAATAAGGAATTAGAAGCTAAAAAATAACGAAAGCACAACAACGTGTATAATTCATTGCTAGTCCTAGCCCACTTGGAAATTCCTTCGGAATTTCCTCTGGTTCGTTTTTGTTTACTAATTTAGTTGCTGAAACACGCAACGAAATCATACACAAACACGTTAAACGAAACTTCAAAATTTACAAATTCAGTAATAAACTAGGATTGGGGCAATTATCTTTAAAAAAACTCAAATCGTTTTTAGAGCAAACACCAGGGTAATCGCCAATATTTCCTTGCAAGTCTCTAATAATTTGAAAATGTAAATGTGGTGGGTAATTACCATTAACCAATTCATTGCCTAAAGTTCCTATTTGTTCACCCTTTTTAAAAGTTTGTCCAACTTTTAAATCTTGTATAGACTCTAAACTTAAATGCCCGTAAAGTGTATAGAATACCACATCATTAAAACTATGCTCTAGTATAATTGCGGGTCCGTAATCTCCGAAATTGGTATTATTTTTAAAACTATGAACAGTAGACTTTAAAGGGGCATAAATACGTGTTTCTTCTTTACACCACAAATCAACCCCTAAATGAATGTTACGCTCTTCTTGAGCCTGCTTATTAAAGTGTTGACTTCTTTTATAGATATTTCTAACCTCTAAATAGCCTCCATAAGCCACAGTGGCTTTATGCTTTTTAATATGGTTATTTACAAATTCTCCCAATTTAGAAGCTGAGGAAACATCAATATTATTAAGCTCTTCCTTGGTTTCTGATAAGTCTATTGGAATGTATTTAGACCTAGATATAGTTTTATCAAGCACATGCAGTTGTTCTGAACTTATATCTTTTAAAAAGTTTGAAAAGTCTTTAGAATTCATTTTTCAAAAAAGTTCATTGCACTTTAAACTAGCAACACTTAAAACTAAACTAATTTACCACAGTACCATAAAGATCAAAATCTTCTGCTTCGGTTATTTTCACTGTTGTAAACTCACCTGTTTTCAAGTAGGTAGTAGTAGCATCTATTAAAACTTCGTTATCAACATCTGGTGAATCAAATTCTGTTCTACCAACAAAATAATTACCTTCCTTTCTATCTATTACCACTTTAAACTCCTTACCTATTTTCTCTTGGTTAAGTTCCCACGAAATTTGAGACTGAATTTCCATAATCTGGTTGGCTCTATCAATCTTTACGTCTTCAGGCACATCATCTTCTAAGTTATAAGCATACGTGTTTTCTTCATGAGAATAGGCAAAACATCCTAGTCTTTCAAAACGCATATCCTGAACCCATTGCTTTAATTCTTGAAAGTTTTCTTCTGTTTCACCAGGGTATCCAACAATTAATGTAGTACGAATAGTCATTTTTGGTACTGTAGCCCTAAACTCTTTTATAAGTTTGGTTGTTTTTTCTTTAGTAGTACCTCTGCGCATACTCTTTAAAATACTATCAGAAATATGCTGTAATGGAATATCTAAATAATTACAAACTTTAGGTTCTTTGTTCATTACCTCCAGCACATCCATTGGAAAGCCGGTAGGAAATGCATAGTGTAATCTAATCCATTCTATACCTTCTACTTTAACTAAAGCATTTAATAATTCTGCTAAGTTTCGCTTTTTATATAAATCTAAACCGTAATAGGTTAAATCTTGAGCAATTAGTATTAACTCTTTAACACCTGAAGCCGCCAATTTTTCAGCCTCTGTAATTAAATCTTCAATAGGTGTACTTTTGTGCTTTCCTCTCATAATAGGTATAGCACAGAAACTACAAGGCCTATCACAACCTTCAGCTATCTTTAAATACGCATAGTTTTTAGGCGTTGTTGTTAAACGTTCTCCTATAAGCTCATGCTTATAATCTGCACCTAAAGCCTTTAACAATCCAGGAAGTTCCGTAGTACCAAAATACTGATCTACATGGGGTATTTCTTTCTGCAAATCTGGCTTGTAACGTTCACTTAAGCAACCCGTTACAAAAACTTTATCTACTAAACCATCTTCTTTTTTTTGTACAAACTCCAATATAGTATTAACACTTTCTTCTTTGGCATTATTTATAAAACCGCAAGTATTAACTACTACTATATTACCTTCTTCTTCATGTACAACGTCTTTACCACTGGCCTTTAATTGTCCCATTAATACCTCGCTGTCATAAACATTTTTACTACAGCCAAGGGTAACAACGTTAATCTTATTTTTCTTTAGTGATTTTGTGCGCATGCTTTGTTAAATCTGGGTGCAAAGATACAACTTAATTAAACCTTTGTTATATTTGAATGTCCAAATTTAAAAACCTACTGTTGTGAAAACTATAGTATATTTTCTATTGCTGTCTGTTCTTTTTATGGGTTGTTCTTCAAATGAGCCTATCATAGAACCAGACCCTGCCGAAGCAGAAATATATTTCCCCCCTTTTAACTCTGACATTTGGGTTACAAAATCTATTACTGAATTGGGGTGGAATGAAAATCAGCTTCAGCCATTATTAGACTTTTTAGAAACTAATAACACAAAAAGCTTTATGATCCTTCACGATGGAAAAGTTGTTATTGAGGAATATATGAACGGACATGATGCTAGCAAACTATGGTATTGGGCAAGCGCCGGCAAAACATTGACAACCACGCTTTCTGGAATTGCTCAAGAGGAAGGTTTAATAGATATAGACCATAAAGTTTCTGATTATTTAGGAACAGATTGGACAAGCGCAACTTTAGAAAAAGAAAACCTTATTACTTGTAAACATTTATTATCAATGAACTCTGGTTTAGATGATAGCTCTGATGCTGTTGAACCTGAAGACTTGCAATATGTGGCAGATGCAGGAACACGTTGGGCTTACCATAATGTTTACAAAAAAATGCAAGATGTAATTGCTTCTACCAGTGGTTCTACATTTGCAAATTATTTTAACTCAAAACTTAGAGATAAAATTGGAATGACCAATACATCTGGTGGTTGGTTACAGCTTAGTAATTTTAATGTATATTGGAGTAATACAAGAAGTATGGCAAGGTTTGGGCTTATGATTTATGCCAATGGAAAATGGGGAAATACTCAAATTGTTCCAGAAGATTTTTTAAAAGAAGCCACGAATACCTCACAAAATATTAATAAATCTTACGGTTATCTATGGTGGTTAAATGGAAAATCATCTTACCATCTACCTGGTAGCCAATTAGAATTTAATGGAGAATTAATTCCAAATGCTCCAATTGATATGTATGCTGCTTTGGGTAAAAACGATCAGAAAATTTATATTGTCCCTAGTAAAAAATTAGTGGTTATAAGAATGGGAGAAGCAGCAGATTCTGAAACCTTTGCGCTTTCTAGTTTTGATAATGATTTATGGGGAAAGATTAATAATTTGATTGATTAGTTTCTTTCGTCAAAAGGAATAATAACACCTTTTACTAAATAGTTTTTTAAGCCATTTAAAAGCATTGCCAATAATAAGGATGAATGTTTAAAATGATCATTATTTTCTGGCCAATTTTCGTGACTAAATTTTAAATAAGTGCCATTTTCTTTTGTTTCTATATCAAACCCAAAGGTTGTTGGGTTCCAATCATAATCCGATGTTATTATTTTTAAAAGAAATGACTCTCCGCTTTTTACTTTTAAAACTTTACAAAACCAATTGTATTTATCCGTAAAGTTCAAATTGTATTCTGTATCTAATTCTGGCTTTCCTAAAGATTTTAATGTCCACTAATTATTTAAATGTTCTGGTTGAGACACCTCTTCAAAGACTTCTTTAGTTGAAGCTTTTATTAAGAAGTTATGGTAAATGTTGTAACTCATAATTCAATAAATTTACGAGTTATTATTGAAATTTAACTGTGTGTCATGAGATTCCCGCCTTCGCAGGAGTTTTATTTAAATAGCTACATAAAAATAGAATTTTAAATCCTAATCCTTTTTTTTTATATATAAAATACTACTTTTACTACAAGTAACAAGCAGGCTTCAAAAATGAAAAAATTTCATATACTACTTTTTATAACTTTTCTAATTTATAATTGCACAAATAATAATGAGGACAATAATAAATGTAATGTATTATCAAATATCACAAGCAAGGTTATTACCCATGAATCGGCCACAATAAATTGGTCATCTATTCAAGGAAGTTTTACCTTTGAAATAGAATACAAGGAATCTGGATTTACGCAAGGAACTGGGAATATTATTTCTCTTAATGACACTAACTATACATTATCAAATTTGAATAGTAGCACTACCTATGACTATTATATTAGAGCTCTTTGCGAAGAAAATGGTTATGGTGACTGGTTAGGCCCTTTTAACATAACAACACCTGCTATTTGTATAGCACCAATAGATTTAGTTGTAACTAATATTAAAGCCTACTCTAATTCAGGAGCTCACGCAACTATAAATTGGTCATCAGATTACGATGATACAACTTATGAAATAAAATTTAGACTAGTAGGTGAAGCAGATGATAGCAGTATATATTCTAATCATACACCTACTACCACAGCAAATACTTTTATCCAAAAGTATCTATTACAAAATTCTGAACATGTTGTTTATGTAAGGACTTATTGTAATGAAGACAACTATAGCGATTGGTCTGAACCTGTTTTTTTTAGAACACTATTAGCTGGTTGTACGGGTTGGGAAGCTTTTAGTGAATTATCTGCTGATAATATTACAGAAAATAGCGCTAATATATCCTGGAATGCCAATGAGCAATACGTATATTATGACTCTTATAATGTTGAGTATGGAATTTCTGGGTTTACCTTAGGGCAAGGAACTTCAGTTTCTACAGTAGACACTAATTACAACATAGATAATCTTCCATCTGGCACTCAAATTGATTTCTATGTTAGAGGTGAATGCTCTGAGAATAATTTTACTAGTTTTGAAGGTCCGTTTACTTTTGCAACACAAAATATTGGGTGTGCAATTCCAATGGATTTCGAAATATATTCTACTGGAACAGATGGAACACTTTTCCTTCAATGGTTTATAAACGAGAATGCTATTGTAGATGTATTACATTATGAGATAGCGTATGTTGAAAAAGATGTTCCTTTTAGTCAAGGCGCTACTACATTAACTATTCCTAATGATAATACATCAGCTTATTTACACGCTTTTAATCCAAATAATTACAATCTTTTGCCAGAAACGACATATCAACTTTATTTAAGAAGTGTATGTACTGATAATACTGAAAGTGTTTATGTTGGGCCTATTTCATTCACTACTGATATTGCTTGTGAAAAAGTAAATATCGTTTTTGTTAATGGGAACAAACCAAACACAATAGCTATTGAGTATCATAACCTAAATAATAATTCCACCACTGAAATTGAATATGGCATTAGAGGTTTTGAAATTGGTACTGGTATTAAGTTAGAAGAAACCAATGGTGAATTTATCTATAAAGAAATAAGCAATTTGCAATCAGGTGTTTATGATTTATATATTAGAGCTAATTGTGGTAATGATGGTTATAGTGACTACACATTAGCAACGGTTAGCGTACATGACTAAAATCTAAATTATTTTACTCCGCTATATTTTTATAAATACTGTTTGTAGCACACACAAAATCTATTATAAACTAAATGAAGTTAATTTTCATGAGATTCATGCCTGTGCAGTAATTTTATTTAAAAAACGAATCAACAAACTCATATTTATTAAACACTTGTAAATCTTCAATCCCTTCGCCCACACCAATATATTTAACCGGAATTTGAAATTGATCTGAGATACCTATTACCACACCACCTTTTGCTGTTCCATCTAACTTAGTTACAGCTAATGAACTTACTTCTGTAGCAGCTGTAAATTGTTTGGCCTGCTCAAAAGCGTTTTGTCCAGTAGATCCATCTAAAACCAATAACACATCATGAGGCGCATCTCCAACAACTTTTTGCATAACACGCTTTACTTTAGTAAGCTCGTTCATAAGGTTTACCTTATTATGCAATCTACCAGCTGTATCAATTATAACAACATCAGCATCTTGTGTTACAGCACTCTGTAATGTATCAAAAGCCACAGAAGCGGGGTCACTGCCCATAGATTGTTTTACAATTGGCACATCTACTCTATCTGCCCATACTTGTAATTGATCTATTGCAGCCGCCCTAAAGGTATCGGCAGCGCCTAAAACTACATTTAAACCTTGTTTTTTAAATTGATAGGCTAACTTACCAATTGTTGTTGTTTTACCAACGCCATTTACACCAACAACCATAATAACATAGGGCTTTTTATCTTTGGGAATTGTAAATTCTATATCCTCTCCAGAATTGGTTTCACTAAGTAAACCAGCAATTTCTTCTCTAAGAATTTGATTTAGTTCATCTGTACCAAGGTATTTATCTTTTGCAACTCGTTCTTCTATACGCTCAATAACTTTTAAGGTAGTATTTACACCTACATCACTAGTTACTAAAACCTCTTCTAAATTATCTAAAACCTCATCGTCTACTTTAGATTTTCCAGCTACAGCCTTACTTAATTTACCTAAAAAACTTGATTTAGATTTTTCTAAACCTTTATCTAATGTTTCTTTTTTTTCTGAAGAAAATATTTTCTTAAAAAAACTCATTCTTTTTAAAACCTTTATTAGTTATAGTGTTAGGGATTGTAGTCAACTACCTTGTAGTACTTAAAACCCGACCGCAAATTTATTTGGGTAACGCCTAAACACTTAATACAAATACCTAACCATATTTTTGATTCTGCCATATTAACAGATTATCAAACCAAATATAAACATAAAAAAACTGCTTTCTAAAAATTAGAAAGCAGTTTATAATATCTTAGAAAAGCTTGTGTTTACTTTTTGTTTAAAAAGTCATTAACTTGGTCTGGAGCCATAATAGACTCAACAAACAAATAAGCTCCTGTTTTAGGTGACTTTACCATTTTTATGGCTTTAGTTAACCTTTTTGATCCTGTCTGTAACGATGCTACTGCTTTTTTTGCCATGACTTATAATTATTTAATCTCTTTATGAACTGTCATACGCTTAAGGATAGGGTTGAATTTTTTAATTTCCATTCTATCTGGCGTATTCTTTTTGTTTTTTGTAGTAATGTATCTAGAAGTTCCTGGTTGTCCAGAAGCTTTATGCTCAGTACATTCTAAAATCACCTGTATTCTGTTGCCTTTCTTTGCCATTTCTTAATACTTTTATGCAGCTATTATTTTAAAAACCCTTTAGCTTTAGCTTCTTTAATTGCTGCAGAAACTCCTATTTTATTAATAGTCTTTAACGCAGATGTAGAAACTTTTAAAGTTACCCATTTATCTTCTTCTGGGATGTAAAAACGTTTCTTAACTAAGTTAGCGTTAAATCTACGCTTAGTTCTATTTAATGAGTGAGACACGTTGTTACCAACCATTGCCTTCTTCCCTGTAAGTTCACAAACTCTTGACATTATATATAACTTTAATTTCTTGTTGCTTAAATTCGAGGTGCAAATATACAAATTCTTTATATTATGACAATCTAAATTTTATCTATTTTTAAAAATTTCTTTTAGCAACATTTCAAGGGCTTTATTTACGGCTTTATTTATAACTTTTATTCTGTGATTACCTAGGGTGAATTTTTCTGAATACACGCCATTTTTACTAGCAATTGCAATGAAAACTGTACCAACTTCAGCGTCAGATTCTCCCTTAGTGGGTCCAGCATTACCAGTTGTAGCAACGGCAAAATCTGAATTGAATAATTTTAAAGCATTACTAGCCATAGCTTCAGCTACTTGATGACTTACAACAGAATTATCTTCAATGAGATCTTTTGAGACACCCAAAACATTCATTTTAGAAGCTGTAGAATACGTAACTACCCCGCCATTAAAATAGGAAGATGCTCCAGAGTTTTTGGTAAATTGTTCCGCAAGATTTCCGCCTGTACAACTCTCAGCAATAGCTAAGGTTTTACCTATTTTGGTTAATTGTTTGGCGATAATAATTTCAACAGAACCTTCTTCATCCTCAAAACCAAAAAACTTATCTTTAATTAATGGCAAAACTTTTTGAACCTCAGCTTCCACCCTAGTTTTAATATCTTCTTTATTAGCACCCTTAGCAGATAAACGCAACCTCATTTTACCTAAATTAGGCAAATAAGCTAATCTTATATCATCAGGTAATTCATTTTCCCAGTCTTCAATTCTGGCAGCTAATGCACTTTCACCAATGCCATAAACCAAAAGTGTTTTATGTAATATATAAGGAAAATTATATTTGTTTTTTAACTTAGGAACTACCTGATATTCCATTAATGCATTCATCTCATAAGGAACACCTGGAAGCGAAATAAACGTTTTATCATCTGCATCAAACCACATACCTGGAGCAGTACCCAGTTTATTCATCAAAACTTTAGATTTTGATGGCACTAAAGATTGATCTTTGTTTACTTGAAGAATTTTATCTTTAACATGTTTTTTCCAGAGAAATTCTATGTTTTGTAAAACATCATCATCTCTAACAAGAGTATCATTAAAATATTCTGCAATGGTTTTTTTGGTAATATCATCTTTTGTTGGCCCTAAACCTCCCGTTAGAATAATGATATCAGAATACTTTTCAGCATCTCTTAAAGCTTTTAAGATATGTTGTTTATCATCTTGAACAGATGTAACTTGATAAATAGAAACCCCAATTTTATTAAGATGTTTCGCTATAAAAGCAGAATTAGTATCAATTACCTGCCCGATTAGAAGTTCATCGCCAATGGTAATTATTTCTGCCTGCATGTATTACAAATTAAAATCGTTCTTTATTTCATCGAGTGCATTTTCAACAGCTTCAACAACAATTGCTAATTGCGAAGTAATATCTTCTCCTTTTTTAGTGAATTTACCCCAATCTTGCACTTCAATTAGGTTGTTTAAAACTCCTAATTCGAATAAATCTACAGTTGGCTTCATTTTATGAGCAGCTTGATATGTTTCACTATAATCTTCATTAGCAACTGCCGTTTTTAAACGTTCTAAATCTGGGGCCATTTCTTCTAAAAAAGCCTCTGCTAAAGTTGCAATAAAATCTTCATCGTTATCTGCTAACTCACGTACTCTAAATAATTTGTAATGTTGTTCCATTATTTTACTGTTACTGAAAACATCTCAGTGTCTTCTATAAATCCTTTTAATTTATCATTAGCAATTACTCTGCCAACTCCAGCAGGAGTCCCTGTAAATATAATATCTCCAATCTTTAATGTAAAATATTTTGAGACATATTCTATTATTTCATCAATTTTCCACAACATGTGGCTTGTATTTCCTTTTTGAACAATTTTATCGTTCTTTTTTAAAGAAAATTCAATGGCATTAATATTATTAAACTCATTTTTGGGTACCCAGTTACCAACAACTGCAGCTCCATCAAAGGCTTTTGCTTTCTCCCATGGTAAGCCTTTTTCTTTTAATTTACTTTGCAAATCTCTTGCTGTAAAGTCAATTCCTAGCCCAATTTCATTGTAATACTTATGGGCAAATTTTTTATCAATGTACTTTCCTATCCTATTAATTTTCACCAAAACTTCTACTTCATGATGAATATCATTAGAAAAATCCGGAATAAAAAAAGGTTGCTTTTTTAATAAAATGGCAGAATCAGGTTTTTGAAATATAACAGGTTCTGAAGGTCTTTCATTTTTCAACTCCTCAATATGCTCCGTATAATTTCTACCGATACAAATTAGCTTCATATACCTCTAAAACAATTTATTATTAAAACCTCTTAGTTTAATATTAGTTAAAACCTTTTTAGTATATAACGGAAAGTCTGCATTTAATAACCACCCAAAATAACCAGGTTCTTTTTCTAGAATCTCTGTTACCAATTTTCCTTTATGCTTTCCAAATGAAAAACATTCCTCTCCGTTTTTATTATAGGCTATAAAACCTGCAAAATCTGCAAACTTCTTTCTAGAACTAAACTCCGCCAAAAACTTGGTATCATTTTCTAATTCATCATACTTTTCTAACTGAGCTTTTAACACCTCGTATGTTGCATTAGTATCTGCCTCTGCGCTATGGGCGTCATCTAAATTTTTATCACAATAGAATTTATATGCTGCACTTAGAGTTCGTTGTTCCATTTTATGAAAAATGGTTTGCACATCAATAGCTTGACGGTTTTTCATATCGAAATCTATATCTGCTCTAAGCATTTCTTCAGCTAATAATGGGATATCAAATCGGTTGGAATTAAAACCACCCAAATCTGAATCCTTAATCATGTTATAAACCTCTTTTGCTAACACTTTAAATGTTGGCTTATCTGCAACATCTTCATCATAAATACCATGAATAACCGAAGTTTCTTTTGGTATGGGCATTTCCGGGTTCACCCGCCATGTTTTACGTTCTTCCTTTCCGTTAGGAAATACTTTTAAAATAGATATTTCAACAATTCTATCACTTGTAATATTAATTCCAGTAGTTTCTAAATCGAAAAAACAAATGGGTTTATTGAGATTGAGTTGCATGCAATTATTTTTTAAACATCAAATATAATAAATTGATATAGGGTGGAAATAAAATATTTGATACTATACTATAGCCATAACCACCAAGTATATAATATAAAAGAATAAAGAAACGAGTAAAATGCCCACAACATAATATAGAATACCTTCTCCTAACATTTTAACTGAAGAAACAATCTTATCAAAAACAGAATTTTCCTTGCGCATTAGAGCTTAAACTTCTCTATTTACATCCCAAGCTTCAAGATAGTCTTTTACAGCTTTTACAAACATACCACCTAAAGCGCCGTTAACAACACGATGGTCATATGAATGTGATAAGAACATTTTATAACGGATACCTATAAAATCACCTTCACTAGTTTCAATAACTGCTGGCACTTTTCTAATAGCACCTAAAGCCAAAATACCTACTTGTGGCTGATTTATAATTGGGGTTCCCATAATACTACCAAAAGATCCTACATTGGTTACCGTATAAGTTCCACCTTGTATATCATCAGGGTTTAATTGATTTTCACGAGCTCTAACAGCTAAATTATTAACCTGTTTAGCCATACCAACCAAATTAAGTTGGTCTGCATTTTTTATAACTGGTACTATTAAATTACCATCAGCTAAAGCTGTAGCCATACCTAGGTTAATATCTTTTTTCTTTATAATGTTATCTCCCTGAACCGAAATGTTCATCATGGGGTAATCACGAAGAGCTTTAGCTATTACCTCCATAAAAATTGGGGTAAAAGTTAACTTCTCACCTTCACGATTTTGAAAATCGTTTTTTACTTTATTTCTCCAATTCCAAATTTTGGTTACATCGGCTTCAATAAAACTTTGAACATGCGCAGAAGTTTGAATAGAGTCCATCATATGATGCGCAACAAGTTTACCCATACGGGTCATCTCGATAATTTCATCTTCTCCACTTGGAATAGCTGCCGGTGTAACAATTTTGGGAGTTTCAATTTTATTTTGAATTGGAGCAACAACTTCTTTTTCTACCTTTGGTTGTGATTTAGGTTTACTTCCTTTGTTTTCCACATAACCCAAAATATCATTTTTGGTAACCCTTCCATCTTTTCCTGTACCTTGAATTGCGTCTAGTTCATCTTGTGATATACCTTCTTCCTTAGCAATGTTTTTTACCAATGGTGAATAAAAACGATTTCCTGAAGAAACTATTGGTGTAACCGTTTCTTTAGCTATATTGATGGTCTCTTCAATTTGTTCTACCACTACGTCTTCTATTTTCTCTGAGTCGGCTGTCACCGATTCTTCACTAGAACCTCCATCATCACCATCAGTTTCAATAATTGCTATCACTTCTCCTACCTGAACAACATCATCAGTATTAAAAAACCGTTCAATTAAAATGCCGTCAACCTCACTAGGCACCTCACTATCTACCTTATCTGTTGCTATTTCAACAATTGGCTCATCCATTTCAATAGTTTCTCCAACTTCCTTTAACCAAGAGGTAATAGTTGCTTCTGCAACACTCTCTCCCATTTTAGGTAATTTAAGTTCAAACTTAGCCATATCAATAATGTAATAGTTCTATTCTAATTTGCGGTTGCAAAATTAATGAAAAAACAGTGATTCTTATTAATTATTAACAACTATTATGAGTTGAATTGTTGAAAATAATAAGTTAAAAAGTAATGACTTCTCCTCTACTAACAGAGTCATTACTCCCTAAAATAAACCGAGAATTTTTAGGCAATATCTTATAAGTTAACCCATTACCTTCTGAAAGACTTTGAATCCCTTTAATAATTTCTTTAAAAGTTAAAACACCAGCATCAAATATAATTTCAGTTCCATGCTCATGTTTACCTAACTTTTTTTCTAAAGTTAACTTGTCACCTAATAAAAGTTGTAAATCCGCATTCATGTTTTCTGAAATCAAAACATATTTTCTTATCTCTCTATCCCTTTTTATTGGTGCTTTTTTAAAAAAAGAAGCAAACATAATTCCTATGAAAACAAACAAATCAAAAAAGATATTTCTTTTAAAGTGTTTCTTATAAAATATCTGCATTGCACTATAAAACCGTCGTATATAATTCTTGTCTCTAAAGGTGCTTTCTCCTTTAAAATGAATAACACTTGTTTTTCCGAAGTAATAATTTTTATATGCTGATTTTAAAATTCTATACGATAGATCAATATCCTCACCGTACATAAAATAATCTTCATCAAAGCCAGCAACTTCATCATAAACATTTTTTTTCATTATCATAAAAGCGCCAACAAAAATATCTACTTCTCCCGCATCATCATCATTTAAATGATTAGCATAATAAGCATCAGAATTACCAATTAGCTTTTTAAGCGCAATTTTCAGATAAGGTATATTACGCTTACTTTCGGGTAAAAATTTCCCAGTGCCATCAACCAATTTACAACCAACAATCCCTATTTCATCTTCATTATCAATAAACTTTAATAACTTTAAAAATGTATCTTCAGCCACAACGGTATCAGGATTTAAAATGCATAAATATTCTCCTTTTGCTTTTTTAACCCCAATATTATTCCCCTTAGAAAACCCAAAATTCTCTTTGTTTTCTAACAGAATAACTTCAGGAAATAATTCCTTAACCATACTGCAACTATCATCTTTAGAGTTATTATCAACCACTATTATTTCTGCATCAATTTCAGATATGGCAGATTGAACACTTTTTAAGCAAACTTCTAAAAAGTACCTAACATTATAGTTTAGTATAACAACGGAAAGCTTCAAATTGAGATATTATAATTTTAACGAAGTTTCAAACGGGATTCTATTTACAATACTTCTGCCTAAGGTTATCTCATCGGCATATTCAAGTTCATCTCCCACAGAAATCCCTCTAGCAATTGTTGAAGTTGTAACTTCAAAATCCTGAATTTGCTTAAAAATGTAAAAATTAGTAGTATCACCTTCCATGGTAGAACTTAAAGCAAATATTAACTCTTTAACCTTTCCTTCCTTTACTTTTTTAACTAAAGAATCTATATTCAAATCATGAGGACCTATACCATCCATAGGAGATATTTTACCTCCTAAAACATGATATAATCCTTTAAAAGAACTTGTGTTTTCAATTGCCATAACATCTCTAATATCTTCTACCACACAAATTATTTCGGCATTTCTATTATTACTTGAACAAATTTCGCAAAGTAAATTATCACTAATGTTATGACAAGATTTACAAAATTTTACATCGTTGCGCATAGTCTGTAATGCTTCTGAAAGTGCCAAAGTGTGTTCTTTAGGTTGACGCAATAAATGCAATACTAAACGTAATGCTGTACGTTTACCTATTCCTGGTAATTGTGACATTTCACTAACGGCTCGTTCTAGTAATTTTGAAGAAAATTCCATAACAGCGAAAATACAATATATAATTAATTGTTTATTACTGTTTTTAGCTTCTTTAAATAGAATTTGCATTTTGAAACTTTTAATTTGTATTTTGAAAACCAAACAAAATCTAAATGAGCGCAACTCAAATTCTTATATTAATTGCAGCCTACTTTGGTGTACTTTTAGTAATATCTTATTATACTGGAAAGAACGATACTAATGAAGATTTCTTTAGGGCGGGTAAACAATCACCATGGTATTTAGTGGCTTTCGGAATGGTTGGCGCTTCACTTTCTGGGGTAACATTTATATCTGTTCCGGGTTGGATTGAGGGTTCTCAATTCAGTTATTTTCAAGTGGTTTTAGGTTATATGTTTGGCTACTTTATAGTAGCTTATATTATTCTCCCTATTTATTATAGGCTAAATGTGACCTCAATATATGAGTACTTGCTTCAAAGATTTGGCGTTGTTAGTCATAAAACCGGTGCTTTTTTCTTTTTTGTTTCTCGTGTTTTAGGAGCTGCTTTTAGATTGTTTTTAGTGGCCATCGTACTTCAACAATTTGTTTTTAATGCTTGGGATATTCCTTTTGAAATCACTGTAGTTATTTCCATTTTGCTAATTTGGATTTACACCAACAAAGGCGGTATAAAAACTATTGTTTGGACTGATACGCTTCAAACTTTATTCATGATTTTAGCTGTAATATTATCTATTTATTTCATTAATAAAAGTTTAGGTTGGAGTTTTAGTGAATTTTTAGTTTCAGATGAATTAAAGGATTATAGTAAAATATTTATTACCGATAGCTTTTTAGAACGAAATCATTTTATTAAATCATTCTTGGGAGGCATGTTCATTACAATTTGTATGACAGGTTTAGATCAAGATATGATGCAAAAAAACTTAACTTGTAAAACACTGAAGGATGCACAAAAAAACATGGTCTCTTTTAGCATTGTACTTGTTATTGTTACACTACTTTTTATGCTTTTAGGAGCATTGCTTTATATTTACGCGAACAAATACAACATTGCCATTCCCTTAATGGATGGAAAACCTAAAACTGATTTACTCTTTCCTGAAATTGCACTAAATAGAGGATTAGGAATTACTTTAGCCATTACCTTCATGCTAGGGTTAATAGCGGCAGCATATAGTAGTGCTGATAGTGCTTTAACTTCTTTGACCACATCATTTTGCGTTGACTTTTTAAACATAGACAAAAAGCCAAAAGACCAACAAAATAGTATTAGAAAAAAAGCCCATATAGGCATGAGTATTTTGCTGGTAATTACTATTATTATTTTTAAATATGTACTTGACAGTAATGTAATTGACAGCTTACTTACGGTTGCTGGCTACACCTACGGACCATTACTTGGTTTATTTGCCTTTGGTATTTTTACCAATTACCAAGTTAAGGACAAATATGTTTGGCTAGTAGCCTTATGTTCTGTCGTTATAATTACAATTATGGGATCAATTCCTTCAGAAAAATTAGGAGGTTATGTTTTAGGTTATGAACTTCTACCCATAAACGGTTTACTCACATTCATTGGTTTAATACTGATTCGTAGAAAGTAATACTAAAGTACAAGCGGCTTCAAAAAAAATATTGTTTTCTTTTAATATTGAAAAAAGTTCTGGATTCTCTGTTCCAGGGTTAAAAATAACACGCTTAGGATTTAAAGACACTATATAATTATAGAATTCTTTTTGGCGCTTCGGATTTAGATATAAAGTAACTGTATGTATATCATCATAATACAATAATTCAGTATCAACTTCTACCCCAGAAATTGCTCCCTTCTTCAACCCAAAGGCTACAGTTTCAAAATTGTTTGCCACTAATCTTTGTATAGCATAATTTGAATACCTATTTGGTTTTAATGAGGCTCCAAAAACGAGTGTTTTATTATTCATGTGTTAAAATGGTGTTAAGTTTTAAAAATTTAGTAACAAAAATAGTTCTAAAGCGTCTCCTTATAACAACATCAAATAAATCAATCAAAAATTAATCAATCAAAATGAAAAACTTATTTTTCATGTGCCTTTTATTGGTAGCCAATTTTTTAAGCGCACATACAGACCCCGAAAACAATATTGATAAAAAAGGTTCTATTACTGGAACCGTTTTAGACGCAAAATTACAACAACCCTTACCTTATGTAAATGTTATTATTAAAAACAATAATAACGAAACATTAACTGGTGGTATTACACTAGATGACGGTTCTTTTAGTATTGAAAAAGTTACCGAAGGAGATGTAATTGTAAGCATACAATATATTGGTTATAAAACCTTTAACAAAAACGTTACTATTGGCAAAGGAAGCTACAAAATAAAACTTGGGAATATTTACCTAGAAGAAGAAGCTGAAAGCTTAGATGCTGTGACAGTAATTGCTGAAACATCTACAATTCAACAAAAAGTGGATCGGAAAATTGTAAATGTTGGAAAAGACCTAGCCAATATGGGAACAGCTACAGATATCATGAGTGCTGTACCTTCAATAAATGTTGATGCCCAGACAGGTGACATTAGTTTACGTGGAAATCAAAATGTACGCGTTATGGTTGATGGAAAAATGTCAAACATTCCAACGGCGCAATTACTTAGACAATTACCTTCAACTGCCATAAAACAAATTGAGTTAATTACCAACCCTTCAGCAAAGTATAACCCCGAAGGAATGAGCGGACTAATTAACATTATACTTCATAAAAATGTTAATATAGGATTTAATGGTGGTATAAGTACTGGAATACAACACCAACGCGAAGCTAAGTTTAATAGTTCAATTAACATGAATTATAGAAATGGCAAGGTAAATGTATTTGGAAGCTATAGTAACAATCTTAGAAAAGGTGTTAATTTTGGTAGAATCAATCAGATTGACAATAATTCATTTCAAACTTTAGACCTTAGAGACAATAACAAATCTCATCTGTTTAAGGTTGGCGTTGATTTTTATCTAAATGAAAAGAACACTATATCGTTTTTTACTAATCAGAATACTTTTGATAGCAAAAACAAAGCTGACACCGAATTTATTTTTAACGATTTAAATGGTATTGACCAAGGGCAAACCACTAATTCAATTAACGACAACAGTTCCAATCAATATAACTTCAACTACAAATTAGACTTTAATAAAAGTGGACAACACATGGAATTGGAAGTTGACCACAATGAATTTGAGAACGAAACGGACACTTATAATGGTCAAGCTGACAATAACGTTAGACCTGATTTCTCAGAGTTAACATTAACCGATAGAAAAAGAACAACAATCAATCTAGATTATGTGGATCCATTAACTGAAAATTCAAAGTTAGAATTAGGTCTTCAAGCGAGATTGTTTGAAAATGATATCGATTATGAATCTGATGCCAGAGTAAGAAACGAATTTGGAGAATATATACCAACCACAACAGATTACCTATACGAAAGAGACATTTATTCGGCTTACATAAATTACAGTAAAAAAGTAGACAAATGGTCTTATCAATTAGGTTTAAGGGCTGAAAATGTAACTGTAGATGCGGTTGCTTCTGAAATAGATTTATCTACTAATGATGAACTACTTATCCCTTTTGAGAATGACTATTTCCAAGTGTACCCTTCTGCATTTATAACTTACACACCTTCAGATAAGCATTCCTTACAGTTAAGCTATAGTAGAAGAATTGACAGACCTGGTATAGGTCAAGTAAACCCAATTCCGGAATGGAACACCCCTTTAGTGTCTAACTTTGGTAACCAATCACTAGAACCGCAGTTCACTAACTCTATGGAGTTTAATTATACCAAAAACCTTAAAAGCGGAAGCGTTACTGGCGGGATTTTCTACAGAGTTATTAATGATGAAATAAATAGAGCTGTTAAAGTAGATAGGTCAGATTTGCAGTCTAACAGATTTATATTAACTTTCGATAACTTTGGTAACACTAGCGCTTATGGGTTAGAATTATCAAGTAACTACCGTCCAACAAAATGGTGGAGTTTGAATGCTAGTTTTGATTTATATTCTCAAACTCAAAAAGGAATTGCAGAGCGCATAGACCCAACTTTACCAAATCCGATAGAAGATGATATTATAGAAGAAACTGTAGAGGTTGAAAACACTATTTTGAACTTCAGGGTATTCAACAACTTTAAGGTAAGCAAAAAACTGACATTTACGGCATTTGCAATGTACAGAGGAAAAAACACAGGATTGAACTTTGAAATGGACCCTATGTATTTTGCTAATTTAGGTATGAGATATGCGTTCTTAAATAATAAGGCAACGCTTGGTCTGAGTTTTAATGATGTATTCAATACACAAAAAATTGGTATTGTGAGTGAAAGACCGTACCTCCAAGAAGCAAACTTTTCTCCAGAATTTAGAACATTCTCTTTAAATTTCAATTACAGATTTGGAGATGGTAAATATAGAGCCAAGTCAAGAAAACGAAGAGATAATGACGAAAAGCAAGTTCAAGGCGGATTATAAAAATTCTTTTAGTAATCTAACGAATTTCTTGATGGTTAGTGTTAAGTTAGGTTATTGAAAAAGAAACCTCAAAGTTGAAAAGCTTTGGGGTTTTATAAAAAAGAAAAAAATATTTTAATTTTCATACAATAAGAAGAACAACTTTACGTTAACGATTATATACAATCTAGCCAAAACGAAAAATAATTATTTAGAGTTAGTCATCTTACACATTAAAAATTCGTAATTAAAAGATTAGTATATTGAAAATGAAAAACTCGGAAAAAAAATTCCGAGTTTTTCTTTATGCGTTAATAAAAGTTGAAATTTGATGTTTAATGCAATAAATTTAACTTTCTTTCGTCTAATTATTATGATTCTTCACATTAGTGTTAATTGGAGTTGATTAATAGCTAAAAAACCCGAAACCATAAGTTTCGGGTTTTTACATCCTAGTTATTTATAATTTTTACCAATTAATTATTACACTTCCCCAAGTAAAACCACTACCAAAAGCAGCTAAAACAACGGTATCTCCTTCTTTAACCTTTCCTTCTTCCCAAGCTTCGGTTAATGCAATAATAACCGATGCCGCTGTTGTATTCCCATATTTTTGAATATTATTAAAAACTTGATCATCTCGTAATCCAAATTTCTTTTGAATAAATTGAGAAATTCTAAGATTTGCCTGATGAGGTATTAACACATCAATATCCTCCTTTTTCAGATTGTTGGCATGTAAACCTTCTACAATGGCCTCACTAAACCTCACCACAGCGTGCTTAAACACGAAGGTTCCATTCATATAAGGATAATATGATGTATCATCGGGATCATTAGCCTCCAATATTTCTGGAACCCAGTGCTTAATACTTGGCCCTAGAACTGTTAATTCTTCAGCATACTTACCCTCAGAATGCAAATGTGAGGACAACACCCCCTTTTCATTATCTTCTTCTCTAGTCATGACAGCAGCCCCAGCACCATCTCCAAATATAACTGTCACCCCTCTTCCTCTTGTTGATTTTTCTAATCCACCTGAGTGGTATTCAGAACCAATTACCAACACATTTTTATACATGCCAGTTTTAATAAATTGGTCGGCCACAGCAACAGCATATACAAAACCTGTACATTGGTTTCTAATATCTAGGGCCCCAACAGTAGGCATCTCTAACATATTTTGAATTTGAACCCCACAACCAGGAAAATAATAGTCTGGACTCAAAGTGGCAAACACAATAAAATCTATATCATCTTTAGTTAACCCTGCTCTTTCAATAGCAATTTTAGCTGCTTTTGCACCCATAACCGCCGATGTATCTTCACTACCTTCCTCAATCCAACGTCTTTCTTTTATACCCGTTCTTTCTTGTATCCATTCATCATTAGTATCCATCATTTTAGACAAATCATCATTAGTCACCACATTATCTGGAAGATACTTACCAAGACCTATTATTCTAGAATTATACATAGTATTTATTTTAGGTTATACAAAGTACAATAACTGTATTTAAATTCCAATTAAACCGCAAAAATGTATTCCCTATTAAAACTGTGTCAGTTTGTCACATTTAAATACTTGGTATTTTTTTTGAATAGCCTAAAAACATAATAATAAATTGAATAAAACAATAGATATCATGACAAAAGGAAATATTAATGTTTCGGTAGAGAATATCTTCCCACTCATTAAAAAGTTTTTATACAGTGATCACGAAATATTTTTGCGTGAGTTAATTAGTAATGCAACAGATGCTACCTTAAAATTAAAACACCTAAGCAATATTGGAGAAGCCAAAGTAGAATATGGCAATCCACAAATAGAGATTAAAATTGATAAAGAGGCCAAAAAACTTCATATCATTGACCAAGGTTTAGGTATGACTGCTGAGGAGGTTGAGAAATATATTAATCAAGTTGCTTTTTCTGGTGCTGAAGAATTTCTTGACAAATACAAAGATTCGGCAAAAGATTCAGGTATTATTGGGCATTTTGGTCTTGGATTCTACTCTGCTTTTATGGTAGCTGATAAAGTTGAAATTATTACAAAATCTTTCAAAGATGAACCTGCTGCTCATTGGACATGTGATGGGTCGCCAGAGTTTACTTTAGAGCCCCATGATAAAACAGAAAGAGGTACAGAAATTATTCTTCATATTTCTGAAGGTGAAGAAGAGTTCTTAGAAGACGGAAGAATCCGTGAACTTTTAACTAAGTACAACAAGTTCATGCCAGTTGCAATTAAATTTGGAACTAAGGAAATTAATGACCCTGAGCATGAGCCAGAAACCATTACAGATAAGGATGGCAAAGAAACAAAAGAACCGCACAGACAAATTACTGTTGATGACATCATCAATAATCCTGATCCAGCTTGGACAAAACAACCTGCAGATTTAAAAGACGAGGACTATACTAGTTTTTATCGTGAACTGTATCCAATGCAGTTTGAAGAGCCTTTATTCAATATCCACTTAAATGTAGATTATCCGTTCAATTTAACAGGGATTTTATATTTCCCTAAAATGACGAATGATTTAAATATTCAAAAAGATAAAATTCAACTATATCAAAACCAGGTTTTTGTAACTGATAATGTTGAAGGCATTGTTCCTGAATTCTTAACCATGTTAAGAGGTGTAATTGACTCACCAGACATTCCATTAAACGTATCGCGCTCTTATTTACAAGCTGATGGAGCAGTTAAAAAGATTTCATCTTACATCACTAGAAAAGTTGCAGATAAACTAAAATCACTTTTTAATAATAACCGAGAAGATTTTGAGTCTAAATGGAACGATATTAAAGTAGTAATTGAATACGGTATGCTTTCGGAAGAAAAATTCTTTGAAAAAGCAGAAGCCTTTACATTATACCCTACAGTTGATGGTACGTATTACACTTACGAAGAGTTATACAATAAAATAAAAGCTAACCAGACAGATAAAGATGATAAATTAGTGATTCTTTATGCAGCAAATAAAGATGATCAACACAGTTATATTGAGGCTGCTAAGGCTAAAGGTTATGAAGTATTATTATTAGATTCTCCAATTGTATCTCACTTAATTCAGAAGTTAGAAACAACAAAAGAAAATATAACTTTTGCGCGCGTTGATGGTGATCATATTGATAATTTAATTAAGAAAGATGATACCACCATTTCTAAATTAGATGAAGATCAAAAGAAATCTCTTGATGAATTATTAAAAGAAGTGGTTCCTTCTGAAAAATTCATGGTACAATTGGAAGCTATGGATAGTGAAGCGTCTCCTTTCATTATAACACAACCAGAGTTTATGCGTAGAATGAAAGAAATGCAGGCTACTGGAGGTGGTGGTGGCATGTTTGGTATGGGTAATATGCCAGAAATGTACAATTTAATTGTTAATACCAATCATGAATTAGTTAGCGAAATTCTAAACACAAAAACTAAGAAGAAACAGGAGCGTTTAATTAATCAAAGTTTAGATTTAGCACGTTTATCTCAAGGCCTATTAAAAGGTGAAGAGCTTACCAATTTTATTAAGCGTAGCTATGATATGATAAAGTAAAGCTTTGTCATACTGACTTTGTCAGTATTCTATATATATCCAAAACCACTTTGCAAAAGCAGGGTGGTTTTTTTATGATTTCTACCGTTTAACTAATTTTAATTAAAGCTACCTATAAGAATTTATTATAATGAAAAAATTATGTATTTTATAGCATAATAAGCTTAATAATGGGCTCAAACTTCTCTATTAGTAAAGAAATCTTTAAGGACGTTTCATTTTCTGAAAAAGAAATTGAAATGATAGATTCAATATTTACTAGAGAAACCTACACAAAAGGAACTATTTTACTTAAAGCCGGTGAAAAAGTTGACAGGCAATATTATATTCTTGAAGGCTGTTTAAGGTCCTATCATACAGATTCTCAAGGAAGGGATTTTACAGTACAATTTGGTATAAAAGATTGGTGGATGAGTGATTATACTGCTTTCTTCTCCAATTCAAACGCCATAATGAATATAGAAGTACTAAAAGATGCTGTAGTATACAGAATATCTGATGTGCAAAAGGAACACTTATACAATCAAATTCCAAAGGTTGAATCTTTTTTTAGAAAAAAATTGGAAAAAGCCTTTTCTGCTTTTCAAAAAAGAATCCTTTCAGAACTTTCTTTAACAGCCTCTGAACGTTATTTAAACTTCATTCAATCTTACCCAAATATTGAAAAAACGGTAAAGAATTATCACATAGCTTCTTATTTAGGTATAACAACGGAAAGTTTGAGTAGAATTAGAAAAGAACTACCTCTTAACTAGATTTATTAACATACATCAATCTTTTTAAATTTGAACCAATTTATCTTTGTCATCTCAACAAGACATATCAACTTTCTATATTCTTGTTGATTAATAGCTAATAAGCGTATGTGAACCACATGCGCTTTTTTTGGTTTTAATAAACATTTTATATTTTTCTACATAAAAACTATTACTAAAAAATAAAGCTCCCTAATCATGATTTTGAATTAAAAAACAGGTAATTTAGTATAGTAAAATGTACATTTAAACAAAATGAAAACAAAATCTAATAACCTAAATACATTCAGAATTCTTTTTATTATAAAGGGCATATTAACACTTTTCTTTTCGGTATTCTTTATTTTTTATGGAGCCATAGGGTTCTTTTTCAATAGTGTAATTGAAAATCAAAATATTAATAATGAAATTCCTTTTAACTTCGCGTGGATATTTATAATTATTGCCAGTATAGGTCTTATAATTTGTGTTGCCCTTGGAATTCTTACATTATTTGCGGCAAAATATTTAAAGGAAATAAAAAATTACAACTTCATTTTTGCTATTGCAATTGTTAATTGTCTTACTGGAATTTTAGGAATTCTGCTTGCAGTGTTCTCTCTTATTGAACTTAGCAAACCTGAAATTAAGGCATTATTCAATAAGGAATAAGTTATTTTACTGATAATTTTTTAAATAAAACACACCCCTGACATAAAACGACACAAACTCATTTAATTTTGCGTATAAGTTTAATTTAAAAATCAAAAAACAAATGAAAAACGCAATTAACTGGTTTGAAATTCCTGTTATTAATTACGAACGTGCTAAACATTTTTACACTACCGTAATAGGTTCTGAAATTAAAGATCACCACATGCCAGAACAAAATATAAAATATGGCATGTTTACTTATGACAATGATGCCGATGGTGTTGGTGGCGGATTAATTGAAGGTGAAGGTCAAAAACCAACCAGTGATGGACCAACTATCTATTTAAATGGCGGTGACAACTTAACTATTCCTTTGAGTAAAGTTGAAGAAGCTGGTGGCAAAATAGTAATGCAAAAAACAAATATTGGTGAAAATGGCTTTATGGCTCAGTTTATAGATACCGAAGGCAACAGAATTGCACTGCATTCGTGGAATTAACCTAAATTTTTTAAATTTTCATGTCATTATTTACAGAAATGATAACCTAAACTCAATCAAAAAACTATAGGATGGCGAATTATTTATTGGTTCGCTATCTTTGTTATTATGTCACAATTACCCAGACTTATATCCATTCTCACCCTGTTAAAATCAAAACGCCTTTTAACAGCAACGGAACTTTCTAAAAAATATGATGTTAGTATAAGGACTATTTATAGAGACATTAGAAAATTAGAGGAAGCAGGGGTGCCAGTTACCACTATTGAAGGTCGTGGTTATAGCATAATGGATCATTATACTGTTCCTCCGGTTCAATTCACAGAAAAGCAAGCTAATGCTTTAATTACCGCCCAACATATAGTTAATCAATCTAAAGATGTATCTTTTGTTACTGACTTCAATGAAGCATTAATCAAAATCAAGTCTGTTTTCAAAAGTTCTGTTCAGGAAAAAAGTGAGTTACTAAATGATAAAATCCGCGTTTTTAATTGGGAATATGAAGAATTTTCAAGTGACGCACTCTCCGAAATTCAATTAGCCATAACAAATTTTAATTACGTAGAAATCAATTATCAAAAAGCAGATGATTATGACACAACTTTCAGGAAAATAGAACCTTACGCTTTCTATTCTACCAATCATAAATGGATTCTAATTGCCTGGTGTCATTTACGTAATAATTATAGGGCTTTTAGAATAGACAGAATAAAACATTTTAAAATTCTACCCCTAACATTTGAAAACAGAAATTTTAACCTTCAAGATTACTTTCAATCTTGCCCATACAAATAGTATAGCCTAAATTTTGTTTGTTAAATAGGTTAATTATCATAAATCATTTCCCTTATTTTTATGGATTAACATAAATTAAAATTGTTGCAATATGTGATAAAAATCATATTAAACAAATAATACATTTTCTTCTTTTGTTCTAAATAATTTTTAATACACAAAGGAATGTTACAAAGCAAAAGAATATACCTACCTCCACTGAGCCTAATCGGTCCTGGGGCATTAAATGATTTAGGAGAAGAACTAAAATCATCATCATACAAGAAAGCACTTTTTGTTACAGATGAAGTTTTGGTCAAAATTGGTATTGCAGAAAAAGTACTTGATGTTTTGAATAATTCAAACATTGAATTTGTAGTCTTTGACAATGTTCAACCAAATCCAACAGTAAAAAACGTTAATAACGGTTTAAAATTACTCCAAGAAAATAAATGTGATTTTATTTTAACCCTTGGAGGAGGTTCTCCCCAGGATTGCGGTAAAGCTATTGGTATTCTTGCAACCAATGGTGGTAATATTGAAGATTATGAAGGTATTCACATATCTAAAAATGCCTCCTTACCTATTATAGCAATAAACACTACAGCAGGAACTGCTAGCGAAGTAACCATTAACTATGTGATTACAGATGAAGAACGCCATATAAAAATGGTTATGGTAGATAAAAATTGCCTAGTTTCTATCGCTGTAAATGATCCAACATTAATGTTAGACAAACCAGCCTCATTAACCGCAGCAACGGGAATGGATGCCTTAACTCATGCAATAGAAACTTATGTTACAAAAGGGGCTTTTGGCTGGTCAGACGCATTAGCTTTAGAGGCCATAAAATTAATTTCTCAAAGTTTAGAAAAAGCAGTTGTTGATGGTAAAGACCTAGAAGCCAGAAGTAAAATGGCATGGGGACAATTCATTGCAGGTCAAGCTTTTTCAAACGCAGGGTTAGGTTTTGTACATTCTATGGCACATCAGCTAGGTGGTATGTATGATTTACCTCATGGTGTAGCAAACGCTATTTTACTGCCACATGTAGAACAGTTTAATATACCTGCTTGTTCCAATAAATTAAAAAAAGTAGCTAGAGCTATGGGTATAAATGTTTTAGAAATGAGCGATACACAAGGAGCTAATGCTGCTATAGAGGCCATAAAAGCATTATCTAAATCTGTAGGAATACCATCTGGACTTAAAGAATTAGGTGTTAAGGAAAAAGATTTTGAAGAAATGGCCAAAAATGCACTAGCAGATGTCTGCACTGGTGGAAACCCAAGAGAAGTTACTTTAAAAGAAACCATTTCTATTTATAAAGCCGCTATGTAATTAAAGATTAATTAAGGATTACTTGCATATAAAAACCAGTTTAAATATTTTTTTTTAAAAAACCGCTTGAATTATCAAAGCGGTTTTTTAATTACCATCACTTTTAAGAATTAGAACAAATAATCATTAAGTTAAAGAAACATTAAAACCCAACCATACAGAACTATACTTTGCTATATTTGATTTTTACCTAACTAATTCATTATGCAAAGACATATTGCTGCTTTTATACTATTATGCTTTTCATTTACAAGTTTAAACGCTCAAAAGCAAAAAACTCCTTCATCATCTCAAATATATGAGTCCATACAAAAACTCAACTTTTTAGGGTCTGTTTTATATGTAGCGGCGCACCCTGATGATGAAAACACTAGCTTAATTTCTTACTTATCCAATCATGTAAAAGCTAGAACAGCTTATTTATCATTAACCAGAGGAGACGGGGGACAAAACCTTATCGGACCAGAAATTAGAGAGCTTTTAGGTGTTATAAGAACTCAGGAATTATTAGCAGCTAGACGAATTGATGGTGGTGAACAAATTTTTACAAGAGCCAATGATTTTGGATATTCTAAACATCCTAATGAAACTTTAGAAATTTGGAACAAAGATGAAGTTTTAAGTGATGTGGTACTTGCTATAAGAAAGTTTAAACCAGATGTTATAATTAACAGATTTGATCATAAAAGAGCTGGCAGAACTCATGGGCATCACACCACTTCTGCAATGTTAAGCATTGAAGCCTTTGATCTTGCAAACGACTCTAGTAAATACCCCGGATTAATAAAAGAAACAGGAATCTGGCAACCTAAACGTTTATTTTACAACACTAGTTGGTGGCGCTATGGACGAGAGGAATTTGACAAACTTGACAAAAGCAACATGATACATTTTGATGTTGGTGTTTATTATCCATTAAAAGGCTTATCTAATAATGAAATAGCTGCAATATCTAGAAGTCAGCATTTATGTCAAGGGTTTGGAAGATTATCACAAAGGGGGTCTCAACAAGAATATATAGAGTTTATTAAAGGTGACCCTGCAAAAAACAATGATATTTTTTCAGGAATTGACACATCATGGAATCGTGTTAAAGGCGGTAAAGCAATTGGAGACATTCTAAATAAAGTTGAAGTTAACTTCAATTTCAAGAATCCTTCAGATCATATTTCTGAATTGGTTGAAGCCTATAAACTGCTTCAGAATATTGAAGATTTACATTGGAAGACTCAAAAAACAAAGGAGCTTAAAGCTATTATAGAAATGGTGGCTGGTTTATATATTGAGGCATCGGCATCAACACCTTCAATTTCAACCAATAATGATCTTAAAATTAATATTGAAGTTCTAAAAAGAAGTGATACTAAGGTCAGTTTAAAAAGTATTAGCATTTCTCCTCTTAATCAAACTCAAAACCTAGATATTTCACTTGAAAATAACGAAAAACATAATTTCACATTCAACAGTATTATTCCTTCAGAATTAGAAACTACAAGCCCGTATTGGTTAAAAACAAAAGGAACTTTAGGGATGTATCAGGTTAATGATGAAACCCTAATTGGAGACCCTGAAACAAAAAGAGCTCTTCAAGCTAGTTTTATTGTTGATATTGATGGATACACAATGAATCTTGAAAAAGATGTTATTCATCGTTATTCAAAACCAAATAAAGGCGAATTGTACCGACCGTTTGAAATCATCCCAGAGGCTTCTGCAAAAATTTCACAAAAAGTGGTCATTTTTGAAAACGACAAACCTCATGATGTTACAGTTGTAGTACAAGCTGGAAAAGACAATTTAGAAGGTCATGTAGAATTATGTCACCCAAATGATTGGAGTGTTTACACTAAAAATCAAAAAGTATCGATAAAACATAAAGGAGAAAAACAGAGTTTGGTATTTACCATTATTCCTCCTAAAAACCAAAGCGAAGGATTTATTAGTCCCATAGTTCATGTTGGCAAAAACACTTATACTAGAGAGCTAGTTGAAATTGAATATAATCATATTCCTTTTCAAACAGTCTTAGTTCCTAGTGAAAGTAAGGTGGTACGCTTAGATATAACAAAACGAGGTGAAAACATAGCTTATATTCAAGGTGCTGGTGATGTTGTTCCCGAAAGTTTAGAACAAATAGGTTATAATGTTAGAGTTCTTAAGCCAGAAGAGATTAATAGTGAAACCCTTGGTAGGTTTGATGCCGTTGTTGTTGGAATAAGAGCATACAACACCATTGAAGAACTAAACTTTAAACAAGAAACCTTATTTGATTTTGTCTCAAAAGGTGGTAACATGATTGTGCAGTACAATACTTCCAGAAGGTTAAGCGTAGATAGGTTAGCCCCATTTGAACTAAACTTATCAAGAGATCGTGTTACGGACGAAAATGCCGAAGTTAGGTTTGTAAACCCTGAGCACTCAGTACTAAACTTTCCCAACAAGATTAGCCAAAAAGATTTTGAGGGTTGGACTCAAGAACGTGGATTGTATTTCCCAAATAAATGGGGAAAAGAATTTACCCCAATTCTCTCTATGAATGACAAAAATGAAAGCCCTAAAAATGGTAGTTTATTAGTAGCCAAATATGGTAAAGGTCATTATATCTATACTGGTCTAAGTTTTTTTAGAGAATTTCCTGCAGGAGTTTCAGGAGCTTATAGACTATTTGCCAATATGGTATCATTAGGTAAAGACAATATTAAAATTGAAGACAAAATAAACGATTAAACATGGAAGAAAACAACCAATCTAAACAACCTTGGTTAAAACTATACTCTATTGTTTTAATTGCAAATGCTATTTACTTTATATTGTTTTATTTAATCATGAAAGCCTTTTAGTATGCAATTAAATTGGATAGATTGGGCAGTTTTAGCTATTACACTACTCTCTATTGTTGGGTATGGCACATGGAAAACAAGAGGAAGAAACAGCGCTCAAGATTATATTAAAGGAGGAAACTCAACAAAATGGTGGACCGTTGGTTTATCAGTAATGGCAACTCAAGCCAGTGCCATTACATTTCTATCTACTACAGGACAAGCTTTTTCTGACGGTATGGGCTTTGTACAATTTTATTTTGGTCTACCTATAGCAATGGTTGTAATTTGTATGGTTTTTATTCCATTGTATCATAAATTAAAAGTTTATACCGCTTATGAATTTCTTGAAAGTAGATTCGATTTAAAAACCAGAACATTAACGGCTATCTTATTTCTAATACAACGTGGTTTAGCAGCAGGTATTACCATTTTTGCACCCGCCATTATCCTATCAGTAGTATTGGGTTGGAATATCACTTATTTAAATATTGCCATAGGTATTTTAGTTATAATTTATACCGTTTCTGGTGGAACCAAAGCCGTTACCGTAACTCAAAAACAACAAATGTTTGTCATTTTTGCTGGAATGTTAGCCGCATTATTTATAACCTTAAACTTAATTCCTGATGATGTTTCGTTCACAAAGGCTATAGATATAGCAGGTTCAAATGGGAGAATGGAAATCTTAGATTTTTCTTTTGATTTAGAAAACAGGTATACCGTTTGGTCTGGATTAATTGGAGGTACTTTTCTAGCTTTGGCTTACTTTGGCACCGATCAAAGTCAGGTACAACGCTACCTTTCTGCCAAATCAGTAAAGGAAATGCAGATGGGTTTAATCTTTAACGGGTTATTAAAAGTGCCAATGCAATTTTTTATTTTATTGGTAGGTATCATGGTTTTTGTTTTTTATCAATTTAATCCACCTCCATTAAACTTTATTGACTCATCAACAAAAGCAGTTTTAACTTCTAAATATTCACAGGAATATCAAACACTTCAAGAAAAACAAAATACACTTTTCAATAATAAAAAAGCGATCACTCTAGAATTAACTAAAACTGACGATAACAACTTAAGACAAGAGCTTTTTCAGCTAGATAGTATTGAAAAAACATATCGTCAGGAATCTAAATATTTAATTAAGAGGGCTATTGATACCGCATATGCTAATAAATATGACAGAATAAGTAATGAATTATTGGTTTTAAATAATGATAAAAACAGTATAGCTTATAAAGAAAAAGAAGCGGAATTAATTAGTTGGTATAAAGAATCAGCCAAGGATACCAAAACGAATGACAGAGACTATATGTTCATTACATTTATTCTCAAATACTTACCTAAAGGCTTAATAGGTTTGTTACTTGCTGTAATATTATCTGCTGCCATGTCCTCAACGGCTTCAGAAATTAATGCTTTAGCTACTATTACTTCTATTGATTTATATGGTAGAAGCCTTAAAGAAAATAAAGATGAAAAGCACATGGTAAATGCTACCAAAATATTCACGCTAATTTGGGGCATTATAGCCATAGTTATTGCTTGTTTTGCTAATCTAGCCGAAAACTTAATTCAGTTAGTAAACATAATAGGCTCTATTTTTTATGGCAATGTTCTAGGCATATTTTTACTTGCATTTTTCTTCAAACATATCAAGGCAAATGCTGTATTTACAGCAGCAATAATTACACAAATAATTGTTATTATTGGCTGGTGGTTCGACTGGATGCCCTATTTATGGTTAAACCTATTTGGATGTGCACTTGTGATGCTTATTGCCATTACACTTCAGCCATTTATTAGAATTAAAAACATAACACATGTCTAAAACCATTAACTGGGGCATAATTGGTCTTGGTAAAATTGCTCACAAATTTGCTACCGATTTACTAACTATTGCTGATGCCAACCTATATGCAGTAGCCTCTAGAACTAAGGAAAAAGCTAACAATTTTGCCACTCAATATAATGTAGCAAAAGCCTATGCCGATTACGAAGACTTAGCAAAAGACCCAAATATTGATGCTGTTTACATTGCCACGCCTCATACACTGCATAGAGAAAACACTCTACTTTGCTTAGAACATGGTATTGCTGTTTTATGCGAAAAACCTTTTGCAATGAATGGCAATGAAGTTGATGAAATGATTATAAAGGCCAAGGAAAAAAATGTACTTTTAATGGAAGCCCTTTGGACCTTTTTTTTACCACACTACCAATATGTTTTAGATGCTGTTGAAAGTAAAACTTATGGTAAACTATTAAAGGTAGAAGCCGATTTTGGCTTTTATAGAGCTTTTGACACCTCATCTAGATTATTTGAAAAATCTTTAGGTGGTGGTAGTTTATTAGATATCGGCATTTACCCAATTTTTGCTGCACTGTCTACACTTGGTATTCCTGAAAACATTAAGGCTAATGCCACTTTTTTTGAAAATGATACTGACTCAACTTGTGATATAACTTTTGAATATGAGGATGGAGCTACTGCCCTTCTTAAAAGCTCATTAGTTGAAAATACTCCAACCGAAGCTACTTTCTATTTTGAGAATGGCACCTTGAAAATTAATAGAATGTTTCATCAACCATCTACAGTTTCACAAATTGTTAACGGAAAGGAAAATATTATTGATTTTGACTACAATACTATAGGCTATAATTACGAAGCCATCCACTTTAATACTCTTATTCAACAAGGGAAGACTGAAAGTGATATTATGACTTTTGAGTTCAGTAGAAATTTAATTAAACTATTAGATAAAGTTAGAAAAATTATTGGTTTAGAATATTAGACTTGCTAATTGGATTTAATTTTTTTTCACCTATAAAATTCTGATATCATTAAAAAAAATATTGAATACAATAGTTAATAAACCCTAATTATGAAAACCTAAAACGAGCTCATGGTAATAAAAAAGCGCAACTCATAGTTGCGCTTTTTTATTTGTCTAAAAATCTAATACTCTAAAAGGTTTAGATTACATTGCTCCCCATTCTTTTAGAGACGCTTTATTCATTTTTACATAGTCAGCATTTCCTGCTTCTTCAGCTCCCGACAAAGATGCTTTAGCAGCCTCAATAGCTCCTGCTTTATCTCCAGCTTTAGCATGAATTAAAGATTGTTGTCTTAAAAACCAAAAACGAGGTTTGTCTTTTGTCATGTCAACAGCTTTGTCAATCCACTTTTGTGCTTTTTTAATATCTTTTCCTTCTGTTAAGTAATAAACTGCAGATCTAAAATAATCATTAGCACTTGGTCCTTTCATTACATTCTTAATACTAGCAACCACCGCATCATCAGTAGGCACTTCAAAATCAACACCTACCCATGTTTTCTCCCAAATGAATTCTAATCTAGCACCGCCATTACTTAGATTATTTAAATCTATAGTAAAAGTTTCCACGCTAAACGCGTCAATTGGATAAGCTTTTGCAGTAACCTTAGCTGCAACATGAGCCTCATCTAGTTCCTGTGGAGTTCCAAATTCCTTTCCATCATTATAGAAAATAACGTCCCATGATTCTGCACTCGGAATGGTGAAAATTGAATAAGAGCCGGCTTTCAAGGTTTGCCCCTCAACAACCGCATCTGTACTAAAAGTTATTTTGGTTCTAGCATTTGCACCAGTTCTCCATATTTTTCCATAAGGCACTAAATCTCCAAAAATTGTTCTCCCTTTTACTCCTGGTCTAGAGTATTCTAAAGTAACATCTGTTAGACCCACTTTTTGTTCTAATTTAGAAAACGGACTGGGTGCAGGGGTTTTAACTTGTGCATTTACCATGCTCATAGTAGCAAATGCCATAAAAAGTAATAAAAGCTTTTTCATTATTAGATTGTTTTAAGTTATATTTTTAATGACAATAAAATTAATCATTAAAAAATCGCATACTGTTAACAAAAGCTTAAAATAAGGTGTTGTATTTCTGCTCTTTCATTTGTAAGATTTTTGGTGTCTTCAATTACCTTTTTTGTTACCATTACATTACTTAGAAAAAAATTGCTTAGGGTATAACTATATATTGGTAAAATAATTTTCAAATCATATTATTATCTATTAAAGAGCAAATACTTCATGAATCTTATCCTATGTATTGCACCTAAAACATTTGCAACACTTGTATATAAGTACTCCAATATTTGCTGTAATCACCATAGTGAGAATTATTAATTGATTAAAAATGAGCAATGTTTCTAAAACTATATAAGATTTTTTTATAACACAATAAGTTATTTTGTTTAACTTTTTTTATTTTTTGTTAAACATTTTATATCTTTACCGTATAAAAAATTAATATGGCAAAGAAAAAAATAGTATCTAAGAATAACATAATCACTTGGTACATGGATTATGTATTAGAACATAATCAGAACCCTAAAACCATTTTTACTTTTGCTAGAAAGCATAACTTTGACGAATCAAAATTCTACGAGTTTTTTGCTTCATTCGAAATGATAGAAAGTCATATTTTTGAAGCTTTCTGTACAAATTCATTTAGTGTTTTAAACCAAAGTGAAGATTATAAAATCTTTGATGCACGAAACAAACTTTTAAGTTTTTATTATACATTCTTTGAAAACATTACTGCAAATAGAAGTTATGTAAAATACGTATTAGAAAATCACAAAAAAGATTTAAAAAGTTTCAAAAAGTTTTCTAGTCTAAAAAAACACTTCACTAACTACATTGGGGAACTGGGTATACAAATGCTTGATTTTAAGCAAGAACAGATTGAAAAAATTCAAGACAAAGCTTTAAAAGAATCGGCATGGTTACAATTATTACTAACAATAAAATTCTGGTTAGAAGATACTTCTCCTTCCTTTGAAAAGACAGATATTTTTATTGAAAAATCTGTAAATACAACATTTGATGTTTTAGACATCGCTCCAATTAAAAGCGTTTTAGACTTGGGTAAATTTTTGTTTAAAGAAAAATTTCAAATGAATTAATTTATGAAGACTATCGATAGTATACCTACATCAAAAATACAACGAGCAACTAAATTAGTGTCAACGGGTGCTAAAGTTGGTGTTAATTATTTGAAATATTATGGCGAAAAAATTGTAAAAACTGAGAAAGAAGCTAAAGACCGTTTAAATAAAAATAATGCAGAAGACATTTATGACGGCTTAAAACAATTAAAAGGTAGTGCGCTTAAAGTAGCACAAATGTTAAGTATGGAAAAAAGCATTTTACCTAGAGCTTATGTAGAAAAGTTTTCTTTAGCACAATTTTCTGTACCACCATTATCACCGCCATTAGTTATAAAAACTTTTAAAAAATATTTTGAAAAACATCCTAACGATTTATTTGATACTTTCAATGCAACTTCAGTAAACGCGGCCAGCATCGGTCAGGTACATATTGCGTTTAAAGGCGGGAAAAAACTTGCTGTGAAAATCCAATACCCTGGAGTTGCAGAAAGTATCGCTTCAGATTTGGCAATGGTAAAACCTATTGCCATGAGCATGTTTAACATTAAAGGTAAAGATTCTGACAAGTATTTTAAAGAAGTAGAAAATAAACTTGTAGAAGAAACCAATTATATTTTAGAGATTGAACAAAGCAAAGAAATATCTATTGCATGTTCTCACATTTCTAACCTAATATTCCCAAAATATTATAAAAATCTCTCTTCAGAACGTATAATAACCATGGACTATATGGAAGGTGAACACCTTTCTGAATTTACAGCACATAATACAAATCAAGAAATAGCAAATAAAATTGGGCAAGCTCTTTGGGACTTTTACATGTTTCAAATTCATAATTTGAAAAAAGTACATGCGGACCCGCACCCGGGGAATTTTCTAATTTCAGAACTAGGAGAATTAATAGCTTTAGATTTTGGATGCATGAAATCCATACCTGAAGCATTTTATGAACCCTATTTTGAACTTGCTATATCACAAAACATCAGCAACCAAGAAATATTTATTGATAAACTTTATGAGCTCGAAATTTTAAAAGAAGATGATACCATAGAAGAATTAAACTTTTTTACAGAAATGTTTCATGAGATGTTAAGTCTTTTTACTAAACCATTTCAAAAAGATACATTTGATTTTTCTGACGAAACATTCTTTGGGAAAATTGCCGAATTAGGAGAACGCTATTCTAAAAGTACCGACTTGAAAAAAATGAACGGAAATAGAGGTTCTAAACATTTCATTTATATGAATAGAACGTTTTTTGGATTGTACAATTTAATGTTTGATTTAAAAGCGAAAAACATCAAAATATATAATTACACGAATCTTTTATAGCATGCAATATTTTAGTTATAGTGACATACAGAACTTAGATCATATCTACAAAATCAATTTGATTAATAGTTCATCTGGCTATAAATCGGCTAATTTAATTGGTACAATTTCTGATGACGGAAAAGAGAATGTCGCTGTATTTAGTTCTATAACACATATTGGGTCTAGTCCTGCAATGTTAGGCTTTTTTTCAAGACCAACTACAGTATTAAGAAATACATATAGCAACATAAAATCTACAGGCTACTATACCATAAATCACATCCATAAGTCAATAACTGAAGATGCTCATCATACCTCAGCTAAATATGATAAAAATATTTCTGAATTTGATGTAACTTCTCTAGAACCTGAATATAAAAAAGGCTTTTTGGCACCTTTTGTTAAAACCTCACCAATCCAATTAGCCATGGAATTTGTGGAAGAATATCCCATAAAAGCCAATGGCACTATTTTACTTATTGGTAAAATTATTGGATTGTTTGTAGTAAAGAATTTAATAGAAGAAGATGGCTTTATAAACCTATCAAGAACTGGTGTAGCGGCCATTAATGGTTTAGATGGTTATACTATTCCAGAAAATAAAATACGCTACGGGTACCAAAGACCTAAAACGTTAATTAACCCATGACAATTCTAGTAACAGGAGCAACTGGCTACATAGGAAAACGCTTAATCCCTGTATTATTAAATCAAGGACATGTAGTTGTTTGTATTGTTAGAGACAGGTTAAGAGCGGATAAAAGTTATTCTGAAGAAGATAATGTATATGTGATAGAGGCAGATTTTCTAAGCCCTAATACACTCGAAAATATTCCAAAAAAAATAGACATAGCGTATTATTTAATTCATTCTATGTCTAATTCCTCAAAAGATTTTGAATCACTGGAAGAGCAATGTGCTATAAATTTTAAAAGATATATTGAGTCTACAAATATTAAACAAGTTATTTATTTAAGTGGCATTACCAATGAAAAAATATTATCAAAACATTTGCGCTCTAGAAAGAATGTTGAAGATATTTTGAAATCAGAAAATTATGCCTTAACAATTTTTAAAGCGGGAATCATTGTAGGTTCTGGTAGCTCTTCTTTTGAAATAATTAGAGATCTTGTTGAGAAATTACCGTTCATGATAACCCCAAAGTGGCTAAACACAAAAACACAACCTCTAGCCGTTAGAGATGTTCTAGCCTATTTATATAGAGCGGCAGGTAATAAAGAAGTTTATAACAAAACCTTTGATGTATTTGGTCCAGAGGTTATAACATATAAGGAAATGTTGTTACAATTTGCCGAGGTTAGAGAACTAAAACGACATATCTTAACTGTACCTATAATGACACCAAAACTTTCATCGTATTGGTTATATTTTGTTACATCAACATCTTATAAACTGGCTTCATCTTTAGTAGATAGTATGGGTATACAAATTATTGGAAAACCTAGTGAAATAAATAAAACATTAAAGGTTAAACCAATAACTTATAAAGAAGCTGTAAAATTAGCCTTCAAAAAAATTGAACAAAATGGTATTATTTCAAGTTGGAAAGATTCCATGATTAGTAGTGGTAGACTTAGTCGTCGTTTTCACAAATATGTAAACGTTCCAAAATTTGGTTGTTTTATTGACTACAAAGAGCGTAGAATCATTGATTCAGCAATTACTATTGAAAAAATATGGAGTATAGGAGGTAAAAATGGATGGTACTATGGAAATATTTTATGGCGTATTAGAGGCTATATTGATAAACTTTATGGTGGAATTGGACTTAGAAGAGGTCGAACCAATTCTACCGAACTAAATGCCGGAGATGCTTTGGATTTTTGGCGTGTTATTTTTGCTGATAAATTGCAAAAAAAACTATTATTATACGCTGAAATGAAGTTACCAGGTGAAGCATGGTTAGAGTTTAAAATTGAAGATAACAAATTAAAACAAACAGCTACTTTTAGGCCACGTGGAATATGGGGTAGACTCTATTGGTATGCTATATCGCCCTTTCATGGTCTTATTTTTTCTGGTATGATTAATAAACTTGCATCAGTTGAATTTCAAAAGACCATACTTTCTGCAGAAAACAAGTCTTATCTAGGTTAAATATTACGTAAAAGAAAAAACTACTTTATAAATTTTACTAATAGTAGTATATATATTTTTGTTTAACTTTTTTACCAATTTGTTAAACATTTTGTATATTTGAAATAAGAACGTGCTTTGATTATTATATGTTTTTAAGACAGCACATAAAAAAGATAATATGCAACTAGAAAAAACACAAACAACCAAACATTTATTTACCAATTTAACTGTTAAAGATATTGGCGATGACCACCTCTCGACTGGATTAGAAACCCCTTTGAGAAAAGATGCCTTTATACTAAATGATTCTCAAAAGAAAGAACGCATAAGCATTTTATTTGAAGAAATCATGAAGGTTATGGGGTTAGATTTAACTGATGATTCTTTAAAAGGAACACCAGAACGTGTTGCAAAAATGTATATTGATGAAATTTTTTCAGGGTTAAACCCAAAAAACAAACCCCATATAGCACTGTTTGATAATAAATATCAATACAATCAGATGCTGGTAGAAAAGAACATTACTTTCTATTCTAATTGCGAGCATCATTTTGTACCAATTATAGGAAAAGCACATGTTGCTTATATCTCATCTGGCAAAGTTATTGGACTTTCAAAATTGAATAGAATTGTCCAATATTACTCTAAACGTCCACAAGTCCAGGAGCGTTTAACAAATCAAATTGCAAGTGAATTAAAAACAATTTTAGACACAGAAGATGTTGCAGTAATTATAGATGCTAAACATTTATGCGTATCATCTAGGGGTATTAAAGATGATACATCCTCAACAATAACTGCCTATTATGGCGGACAATTTAATACCGCACAAAAAATAGTAGAATTACAAAATTATTTAAACAATTAATTTCATGGATTTAATAAACAGAGCATTAGAATTTGAGCAAAGAAAAATGAAATCACTATCAACAAGTGATCGTGTGAAAATTTCAAGAGAAGCAAAAGCCTTAATCTTAGATTTGAACCAAATTTACAAGGTGAAAAAAGATAAGAAAATCATGGATATTATGAAACGCCTAACTGTTATAAAAAGAAAAGTAGAAAAGCGCTTAAAAGGTAAACTAAATATATAATATACACTTAATAGTTAACTAATGGATACTGTAATTGTAATTGGGGGTAGCAAAGGCATAGGTAAATCTATAATAGAACAATTACTTGACAACAGCAAAGTTATTAATGTTAGTCGAAGTGAACCAGACATATATCATGAAAATCTAACACATTATAAATGTAATATTTCCACAGATAAGTTACCCAATATAAATCAAGTAGATAAATTAGTTTATTGCCCCGGAAGTATTAATCTTAAACCAATTTCTAGATTAAGCATTGATGATTTTAAAAATGATTTTGAGATTAATGTTTTGGGTGCTGTTAAGGCAATAAAAAATTACTTACCTATTCTAAAATTAGGTAATAACCCTTCTATTTTGCTATTTAGTACAGTGGCAACAAAGTTAGGAATGCCTTTTCATAGTAGCATAGCTGTTGCAAAATCTGGGGTTGAAGGATTGGTAAAATCTTTAGGAGCAGAATTAGCTCCTATAATTCGTATTAATGCTATTGCCCCTACTATAACGGATACAGAATTGGCTTCTAAATTATTACGAAATGACAAAATGATAGCTAATATTACAGAACGTCACCCGCTTAAAAAATTTCTGTCGCCTAGAGAAGTATCAGACATGGCAATATTTTTATTATCTGAAAAAGCTAGTTCGATTTCCGGTCAAATTTTTGAAATGGATTGCGGTATAGTAAGCTTTAAAATTTAAATTTAAGAATATGTTTAAAAATTTAGTTTCCATCTTAAAAAAAAGTGTTTCAAAACAAAAATTACGAAATCATAATATTTTTGATGTAGAAATCAATGCTATTAATGGCAAACCTATACAACTATCGAAATTTAAAGGAAAGTTTTTACTTTTTGTTAATGTAGCTTCTAAATGTGGTTTTACGCCGCAATATGAAGACTTACAAGCCTTATATGAACGTTATAAAGAAAACTTAGAAATTATAGGTGTTCCATGCAATCAGTTTGGAGGGCAAGAACCTGATAACGCTAATAAAATTGAATCCTTTTGTAAAACCAACTACGGCGTAAGCTTTACTATTACAGAAAAAATACATGTAAAAAACAAGAACAAACATCCCCTATATATTTGGCTTACAGAAAAAAGCCATAATGGTGTTAAAAACTCTTCAGTTCAGTGGAATTTTCAAAAATATTTAATTGACCCTGAAGGAGAATTGATTGACTACTTTCTAACATCAACAAAACCTACAAGTTCAAAAATTACCAAATATTTTAATTAAAAAAGTTATGTTCAATATTTTCAAAAAAAAGACAAAAAAAGAAAAGTTAGAGAAAAAGTTTAAAAAACTAATGCATGAATGGCATAAACTTTCCTCAATTAATAGAGCTGCCAGTGATAAAAAATATGCAGAAGCTCAACAAATCGCAACTTATTTGAATAAAATGAATCATGAAATTAATTAAATACAGTTTTGTTTTTTTAATAATAAACTTTGGTGCTTTAGCTTTGGGTAATTGGCTTATGACAAATGGACCTAAGGAAAGCTGGTATCTCAATCTTAATAAAGCACCTTGGACACCTCCTGGATGGGTTTTTGGTGTTGCTTGGTTTACTATCATGGTATGCTACTCTATTTATATGGCATATCTTTATAAATTATTACCTGATGCAAAAACAATTTTTCTGTTTATTATTCAATTTATCTTGAATGTTAGTTGGAATTATGTGTTTTTCAACAAACATTTAGTTGGCATGGGATTTATAATAATTCTTCTACTAACATTTTTAATAGGCCTCTTTTTGTTTACCTATATAAAGCCATTAAAAAATTCTAGTTTATTAATTCTACCTTATTTTATCTGGCTATTGATAGCATCTTCCTTAAATGGTTATATTTTATACAACAACTAAATATGAAAATATACACTTTGCATAAAAAACAAAAATTACCAATTTCACGAGATGAAGCATGGAATTTTTTATCTAATCCAAAAAATTTAAAAATTATTACTCCTGATTATATGGGATTTAATATAATTTCTGGGGCAGATAGAACTATGTATTCGGGTCAAATTATTCAATATATTGTAACTCCTTTATTAGGAATTAAAACTAAATGGGTAACTGAAATAACTCATAGTAATAACCAAGATTATTTTGTTGACGAACAACGTTTTGGCCCCTATTCTCTATGGCATCATAAACACTTTATAAAAATTATTGATGGGGGTATTCAAATGGAAGATATTATTGATTACAAATTGCCTTTTGGAGTTTTTGGTCAATTAGTTCATCCTTTTTTAGTAAAACCAAAACTTGAAGAAATATTTAATTATAGATCAAATAAACTAGAGGACATCTTTGGAAAATATTGAGAAGGATAAAAAAATTAACATTTTTTGGTTTAGAAGAGATTTAAGATTAGAAGATAATAAGGGTCTATATAAAGCTCTATCAAGTAAATATGAGGTATTACCTATATTTATATTTGATTCAGAAATATTAGAAGGTCTTCCAAAAAATGATGCTAGAGTTACGTTTATATATGAAATACTTCAATCTATAAGAAATATCCTTATTGAAAAGCACCAAAGAAGCATGGCTATATATCATGGTTCAATAATAAAGGTCTTTAAAGAGTTAATAAAATCTTATAGTATAAACACAGTTTTCACAAACCATGATTACGAGCCCTACGCAACTCAAAGAGATAATGAGGTTTGTTCATTTCTTAATAAAAATCACATCAAATTTAAAACTTATAAAGATCAAGTAATTTTTGAAAAAAAAGACATTGTAAAAAGTGACGGAAAACCATATTTGGTTTATACACCATATATGAAGACATGGTTGAAAAATCTCAATTTTAACACTCTAAAACTTAGTAACACTAGAGATAAATTAAAAAATTTAATAAATGACAATAAACTTCCTAATTTAAGTCTATCTGATATGGGCTTTAAAAAATCCAATCAAAAAATTGAACCATATCAAATTTCCAGTAATCTTATAAAAAATTATGAAGAAACAAGAAATTTCCCTGCTTTAAATAGTACTTCAAAATTAGGGCCTCATTTAAGATTTGGTACAATAAGCATAAGAGAAATAGTAAAAAGCTCTCTCTTAGAAAAAAATAAGGTTTTTCTAAAAGAACTCATATGGAGGGAGTTCTTCATGCAGATTCTATGGCACTTCCCTCAAACTATTCAAAAAAGTTTTAAACCTAAATATGATCGTATTAAATGGCGAAATAATCACGAGGAATTTAAAGCATGGTGCAATGGACAAACAGGTTACCCATTAGTAGATGCAGGAATGCGTCAATTAAATAAAACTGGTTTTATGCATAACCGAGTTAGAATGTTAGTTGGAAGTTTTTTATGCAAACATTTATTAATAGATTGGAGATGGGGTGAAGCTTATTTTGCTCAAAAATTGCATGATTACGAAATGGCAAGCAACATTGGTAATTGGCAATGGGTAGCGGGATGTGGTGTTGATGCCGCTCCGTATTTCAGAATATTCAACCCTACAACACAATTGAAAAAGTTTGATAATAATTTAATATATGTGAAAAAATGGGCTCCAGATTTTCAGGAAATATCCTATCCAAAACCAATTGTAGAACACAAATTTGCTCGAGAACGATGCTTAAAAGTATATAAGGATGCGTTATATTAAGTAGCATTTATTAATTTTTATATAATAAATCAGGTAAAAAATAAGAAGTTTCGCAGATTTTATTATATTGCCCCTCGGTCGATATTTTTTTCGACTTAAAATTATTTAATTGATATGGAACTTATCGAAAGAGCTTTAGAGTTTGAAAATCGTAAACACACTTTTAAAACTACTAGTGAACGTATTGAATCTTCGCGGGAGGTAAAAGCACTTATTCTAGACCTTAACACTATTTACAAAGAGAACAAAGACCCTGAAATAATGGATCTTATGAAACGATTAACTGTTATTAAACAAAAAATTGAAAAACGTTTAAAAGGTCGTAACACTTAAATAAAGAAATTTTCACATCTTAAATAAATCTACTATCCTGTTTGCTTTAGTTTAAAATAATATTAAATCTTACAGAAACTTTCTATTTCCAATATTCTCCAATATTTTCTGGATAAAATATTATTAATTTCTAATTCTCTTTGAATCTAGATTTAATATAAGTATTTTTGGTACACCAAACTGGTACACCAGTTTTAAAAAGAGTTTATACCAACATGCCGGAACTAGAAATTTCAGATATTGAATATATTGTAATTATTGGTTATCTAGCATTAATTATAGCTGTTGGTTTAGTTTTTAGAAAATTTTCTTCAAATACTGATGACTACTTTCGTGGCGGCTGCAAAGGAACTTGGTGGCTAGTTGGTAGTAGTGCTTTTATGAGTGCATTTAGTGCATGGACTTTTACCGGTGCAGCTGGTATTGCTTATGAATCGGGGTTTACTGTAATGTTTATTTATGGCGGAAATGCCCTAGGTTTTTTTGCTAACTATTTGTTTATGGGACCATGGCTACGTCAAATGCGAGTTACTACATTTCCCGAAGCTATTGCAATGCGATTTGGAGAAACAACAAGATATTTTTATGCCTTATATGAGGTACCTATAAGAATTTTATATTCTGCAATGGCGCTTTACGGTTTAGGTATTTTTTGTTCAGCAGTATTTGGGTATGACATTAATCTTGTTATTATTGTTTGTGGTATAGTTGTCTTATTATACTCTGCTACCGGGGGGCGTTGGGCAGTAATGGCAACAGACTTTCTTCAGGGTTTAATTTTAGTACCGCTTACAATAATTGTTGCATGGTTATGCTTAGATCAACTTGGAGGCATTGGTAATTTATTTAATCAAATTGAAGCTCATGGTCTTACAGAAGAATATAGTTTGATAAATTCTGCTACCATATTTGGTGGCGCATATACTTGGGGTTGGGCTAGCGCAATGGTTACTAAACAATTTATCATCTTTAATTCAATGAATGCAGCACCTCGATATTTCTCTGTTAAAGATGGTAAAGAAGCAAAAAAAGCGGCATTATTGGGCGGTATACTAATGTTATTAGGTAGTGCTATTTGGCTTTTACCACCAATTGCTTCTCGTATGTTATACCCTGAACAAGTTTTGGCTTTTGATATTAGTAAACCAGCCGAAGCAAGTTATGCCGTGGCTAGTCTTAATCTTTTACCTGTTGGTTTGGTGGGGTTAATTGTTGTTGCCATTGTTGCTGCCACCATGAGCTCAATGGATACAGGGTTAAATACTAATGTTGCCATTATAATTAAAGACATTTACCCAAAAATTTCAGACTATTTTAAATGGAAACATATTGCTGAACGCGAACTCATGAGAAAAGGCCAACTTATAACTTGGATAATGGGATTCTTAATTGTTATCCTATCATTATATTTTGCACAACAAGATGGTATTGGCATTTTTGAAATTATGTTATCTGTTGGTGCACTTTTATTAATGCCTATTACAATACCATTACTTTGGGGTTTATTTATCAGAAAAACACCTTGGTGGGCAGGCCTTTTTTCAATTGGTTGTGCCCTTATAGTTTCTGGTATCGCATTTTTTGAAATCCCTATTCCTTTTTTAGGCATTGGAGAAACATCTAACGCCAGTGTTAAATGGAATTACCAACAACAATTTTTTGGAGTATTTGGCATTGGTTCATTAGGATTTCTTTTTTCAATTTTCTTTGCTCCAGAAAAAACATCAGAACATAGGGCCAAAGTTGACAAATTCTTTAAACGCATGTTAACTCCTATAGATTTTGAAAAAGAAATAGGCGAAGGCAACGATTTAAAACAATTAAAAGCTATTGGGCAATTTGGTTTAGCAATAACGGGCTTTGTTTTGTTGCTATTACTAATACCCAACCCAACTGAAGGTAGAATTGCCATACTAATACTTGCTATAACAATAGGTATTGTTAGTCTTTTAATGATTAAAGCTAGCAACTCTAAAACATCCATATAAAAGGTAAAATGAATTATTTACTCATTGATAATAACTTAGATAAGCTAAAATTTGAGCTCAAAACAACCCGAAAAGAACATTTTACTAGACTTATAGAACAGTGTAAAATGTATGATAATGTACCGATTGCTAAAGAGCACCCTCCAACAAGCATTACTTATATGGGTATGGCTTCAGCTAATTTAAGTTTAGCCTATTTGTTAACTGAACAAGACCATTATCTTGAAGAAGCAAAACGTTGGATTTTCACCGTGGTAAATTATGATGTTTGGGGATATGGTTTCCTTGTTGATGTAGATTTAAGTGCTTCTTGGCTACTGTATGGCTTAGGTTTGTCTTACGATTGGATAAAAGATTATTTAACCCAAGAAGAGCGTGAACAGTTCTTAAACAAACTTATACTTCAAGGTAATAAAATGTTTAATTATGGGGAAGAAAACAAAGGAAATTGTTGGTCTACAGATTTTTGGCAAAACCATAACTGGATTAATTATTCTGGACTATTAACAGCATCTTATGCTATTAGATCTGAATATGATGGTGCCGAAAAATGGATTTCAACCATAAAAGATAATTTCGAAAAAGTATTTGAATATTTACCAGAAGACGGCTCAAACTATGAGGGTACTGGTTACTGGCGCTTTGCAATAAATTATTTTTTAACCACTGCAGATTTAATTAGAAAAGATGGCGGACCAAATTATTTTGAAACAGATTTTCTAAAAAACACATTTGATTACAGACTTTATCAATCTGCACCAAACTGGGAAGAGAACATCAACTTTGCCGATGTTCACGATAGACGAAGCTCCCACTCCATTTGTGCATATTACAAAATGGCTTCAGAATACAATAATGGGCAAGCACAATGGCTCGGTGAATTAGTACGAACAAAGTTTTTATTTAGAGAAGCTTATCAAAGTAAAATATTCCCTGGCATATTACCTGAAGCATTCTTAGAATTAATTTGGTATAATCCAGATATAAAACCAGTATCACCAAAAGATTTACCTCTAACTAAATATTTTGAAGATTTGGGACTAGTTGTTATGCGCTCTAGTTGGGATGAAAACGCTACCCATTTATCGTTTAAAACAAGTCCTCCAGGTGGACACAAACAATGGGAATTAAGCTGGAAACTTAATAAAAAGAACAACTGGAGAACACGAAGTTTAACACATTATCATGTAGATTTTAATCATTTTATTTTAATGCATAATAATGCGTCTTTAGCTATAGATGAAGGGTATAATAGAACTTCTAAAGCTGAAATTCATAACCTTATTACGGTTGACGGTAGTGGTTGTGTTGGTGAAAAAATTTGGAATGAAAGTGATTTAAGTGATCCCGTTCTATTCGATTTAAATTGTAAAGGCATACATAATGTGTGGCGTGATGTTCCTGAAGATGCTATTGCTAAAATTGAAGCTTTTTCAGAAGTTAATGATTACATTTACGCTATTGGCGAAACCAGTAAAATGTATTATCCAGAAATGCAATTAAACCGAAATGCGCGCCATATAATAAATAGCAAACTGGGGTATTTTATTTTTTTAGATGAATTAGAAAGCAACTTAGAGCATACTTATACTTGGCATTTACATTCAGAAAAATATGCTATACAACATACAAAAGAGCATTTTGAAATTCAAAATGGTCAAGGAGCCTTAAACATCTTTTCAATGTATCCAGAAGACTTCAACACAGCTATAGACGAAACATTGATTGAAGAAATGATGACGCCACAAAGACCAGATGACATTAGGCGTATTAGCTTAAAAACACTTAAAATAGAAAATAATATTAGGAGTAAGAATACTTATTTCATAAATGTACTTCAACCTAAAGATGCTTTAATTAATGACAATGATTTAGTTGTAAAACGAATTAAAGGTAATAACTGTTTTGGTGTAGAAATATTTTCAAAAGAACATGTTGAAACATTTCTTTTTTCAAGTAAAAACAAGATTAGTTTTGAGGACATTCAATCTAATTCTAAATGGGTTGCAATTGTAAAAGACAACACTGGTAAAGAAATAAAAAGAACTAGCTACCTTCATAGCTAGTTCTTTACAAAATAACTAAACAAATAATTTATTCTAAAATCTGGTTTACGGTTCTATTAACTTCAGAATAGTTAGTATATTCTATAAACCCAATAGAAAAAGTTTGTGTTGACGTTAAAAATTTCTTGGTATTTCCGGGTTTGGTTTGTCTACCAAATCCTAACACAGTCATAAACTCTCTACAAACATAATCATCAGGAAACTTGTCATCTTCATGATGAAGTACGTATAACATTCTAGAACAATTCTTATCACCAAATGCCATCCATTCTGGATTTGGTAGGTCACCAATTTTTGATTCAAATATGGGGTGACTTTTTATATCATTAGAAGCATACCAAAAATCTGTAGAATCAATTTTTCCACCAGGCACTCCTTCATATAAGGTCCAATATTTATAACCATGGCTTATAGCTTTCATTGTAAAATCACATCTATCTTCATAAAAATCCCACTGCCCTTTCCATTTGTTATTATCTGAAGTAAACAAAATTCTAATATGATTATTGTTTTCAATTTTAACCTCAGAAGAAGACAAATTAGTTTTAGAATTTAAAGCATGAAAATAACTTCCGTCTTGTTTATGAATTGCGTTTGGAAATCCTCTATATTCTCCTTTATGACCAGAACCTTCTTTTTTGTGAAACCCAATCCAATCTATTCCATCATTATCTATCATACTAGATAAACCTCCTCCCATTTTTTCTAAATAATAAGTAGCTATAGGTGTAGTAATTATATAACAATTACCGCCACCAGCAGATTTATCTAAACCATGAGTTAATTTTACTTTGTTCTCCTTACATGAGTTCATGCAAGTAGAGAAAATAAATAGAACTATTAACAGTTTATTTAATTGTTTCATAGTTTTGATTGGGGCTAGGAGGTTTTTTTAGATTTAACACTTTTTCTAAGTAAGTAACCTATTGTTGCAATAATTAATGCACAAATAACAAACATGAATCGGCCCCAAGTTGGATTAGGTATTAACGCCATTAACATGATACCTACACTCATTACTAACACCATTCCTCCCAATTTATTTCTTTGTTGACTATCAATTTCGTCTTGTTCATTATCCGCAATAACTGGTCTCTTTAAATCTTCAAAAAAGCGTTCTGTTTCAAGTTTATGTTTGTCTTTTGCTTCATTATAAAACAAAGATGTAAGCCAGAAAAAACCTCCAGTTATAAATACATGACCCACAATTGTTAATATAATATTCATATCAACAATTTCTCTACTAGTAAGAGTTTCTACACCAAACCAGGATACAACCACATTGGCCGTAATAACATTATCCACTAACCAAGATACTATTAAACCAACTGCTATTGTTGCCCATGGTGCCCATTGAGGGGTCTTCTTTATTATAATTCCTAATAATAATGGTACCATCATAGGTACTTGAACCATAGTAGAAACACGCATCATAAGCTCATATAGGCTCAACTCTTTAAGCGAAGCAAAATATAGTGCAACTGCTATAACACCTAACCCACTAATAAAACTTACCAGTTTACTAATATTAAGCATCTTTTTATCATCCTTTTTCTTTCTATTTCTTTTAGCAAGAAAAGGTTCATAAATGCTTCTAATAAAAATTCCGGCATTTTTATTTAGTGCAGAATCCATTGACGACATTGAGGCTGCAAAAAGTCCAGCCATTAATAAACCAACGGTTCCTATTGGCATAACATTACGGGCAAATACCAGATAAACCGCATCTGCTGCCTTATTACCAAGTTGCGAATAATCTTGTGGTGCATCAGGATATAAAGTGGCAGCTACCCATGGTGGTATAAACCATATAATGGTTCCTACCCCCATTAACGTCATAGCAAGTAAAGCCGCTTTACGTGCATTTTTAGTGTCTTTAGCACCCAAAAACCTAAACGAATCATGAAGGTTCATCATGGTTATAATTTGCTTTGGTAAAAAGAAAATAAAAGTACCTATTAATATTAATGGGTAATTCATATTCGGGCCAACAAGAAAGCCTCCCGGAAATTCTTTAACCATGTTTATAGGTCCATCAATCATAACTAATGCTACAATAGCGGTTGCCACAGAAACAACTGCCACAACTAAAGTTTGAACAAAATCTGATGCTACAACTCCCCAAGCCCCAGATAGTACTGATACAAAAAGTACCGTAAACCCAATACCTATAATAGTAACATTAATATCGGCATCAAAAACTGCACTAGTAAAAACTCCCAAAGCATTTAACCAAACACCTGCATTAATAAAAGAAAAAACAATTAAAGCCCAAGAAAAAAACAGTTCATTTTGTGGTCCAAAACGTCTTTTAACACCTTCCGTTGGTGTATCTACTCTCATTTGCCTGAATCGGTGAGAAAAGAAAGCCCACCCACAAAAAAATGCAAAAGTATTTCCAATATAGACGGCACATATGGCAAATCCATCTGCGAAGGCTTTTCCAGCGGCCCCTGTAAAAGTTACAGCCGAAAATTGCGCCATAAAAGCCGTTGCACCTACCATCCACCAAAGCATTCTTCCGCCACCACGAAAATAATCGCTGGTGGATTTACTTGCCATTCTAGAAAACACTACTCCTATGGCTAGAATAATTATAAAATAAAGAGCGATTACTAAATAATCATAAAACATATGGTTAGTTTTTATTGAAGATGACCTACATCTGTCCAGTTATCATTCCTCCTAATAATGTCAATAAATTGCTGATACAGACTTCCTTCTTTAAACGTTTGATAAGACTCAAAAGGTTCCCCTTTAATATCTTTAACAAACTCCCTAACCAAATAATGCCAATTACGCTCAGTATCTCCCTCAATATTAGGTTGGTTATCCACAATATCTTTTGGTATAGTTAACTCTTTCCATGTTTTATTTTCGTCATAAAAATAAAGAGGCCCCATACCATAATGTCCTTCAATAAAAATAGCGCCTTTAGTGCCATAAAACACTAAATGATTTTCTTGATACTTAGGATTTAAACCACCATGTTTAAAAAGAACTGAAACTGGTTTGGTAGCATATTTGCTTTCTATTTTAGCCAGTACTGTATAAGACCACTCCACATTACTTTCTCCCCATTTTAGTGAAGGATCATTTAAATCCTTAGGAATAAAATCTCTTCTAGTTTTAAAATTATGAACCCCTTCAACTATTGGAGCTTTTCCTAGATCATCTCTAACTTCTCCTATTAAGGCTAATATTTTTTCACCAATAACAGATGAAACAATAGATATCATATGCGTAAAATTATTGTTTAAACGCCCTCCTCCATCTTCTTTTCTATGAGACCAACCAAAAGGGATATCACGCTCCAAAGCAAAATGCGAATTGCATTCTACTTCAACAGGTTCTCCTATTGCCCCTTTCTCAACTAATTGTTTTGCATGCTGAATATGTGGCATATAACGAAAACTGGAAGCAAATGCTGTTTTAACACCTTTTGCTTTGGCTAACTCATATAGTTCCAAGGCCGTCTCTCCCTTATCAGTTAATGGTTTATCACTAAACACATGACAACCAAACTCTATTGCCTGTTTTATCGGTTCGTAATGGGCCCCACCAGGTGTTGCTATAGATACTATATCTGGTTGGCAATCTATCAAGGCCTGCTTCCAATCAGTCCCAGAATAAGGAATATTCATTTTTTCGGCAATAGATTTAACAACACTTGGGGTTCTTCCTACCATTCCAACAATTTCTGCGCCCATAGCCCTAAATGCATCTGAATGCCCTTGACCTGCAAATCCAGTACCAGCAACTAGCACTCTTAATTTATTATTCATGAATTACCTTTTTTATTAATAATTTACGCTTTGAATTCCTTTGTAGTATAGTTATTTGGCACAAAAAATAATTTATTATCTCTTAGATTTTTCACCTATAGAACAAAAAGCAAAACAAATTGGTACACCAAACTGGTATACCAAATATACGTATATTTGCACCATATACAATAGAATTACAATAATATTGCTAAATTCAAAAGTTTAGAAATCAATATTCAAAACCTGAGCACGTAACCTTAATAAATCATATTTTGGCATTAAGGTTGAACTTTTAATTTTACTTATGAAAATAGAACATATAAAAGTATTGGTAAGTAGACCCAGTAGAAATTTTGTTACTTTAAAAATCATAACTGACAGTGGTATTTATGGTCTTGGAGATGCTACAGTAAATGGAAGAGAAATGGCTGTTGTGGCATATTTAAAAGAGCATGTAGTTCCATGCTTATTAGGAAGAGACCCACATCAAATTGAAGACATTTGGCAATATTTATACAAGGGAGCTTATTGGAGGAGAGGACCTATAACTATGGCTGCTATTGCTGCTGTAGACATGGCATTATGGGATATTAAAGGAAAAATTGCTGGACTTCCAGTTTACCAACTACTAGGAGGTAAAAGCCGCAAAGGTATTACTGCATATGCCCATGCTAATGGAGCAACTATTGATGAAACCCTTGAAAACCTGGGTAAATTTATTAAACAAGGTTTTAAAGCTGTAAGATTACAATGTGCTATTCCTGGGTTAGAAGACACCTATGGTACTTTAGGAAAGAAAAAGGATTATTTTGAACTTCAAAGTGACCGACCACTCCCTCCAGAACAACTTTGGTCTACATCTAAATACATGAACTTTATTACAGAACTTTTTAAACAAGCAAGAGCTGAGTATGGCTACGATATCCAGCTAGTTCATGATGTTCACAGTAGACTAACACCAATAGAATCAGCACAACTTGGAAAACTATTAGAACCATATAAATTAATGTTTCTAGAAGATGCCTCACCTGCTGATAATCAAGATGGTTATCAAATTATAAGAAATCATACAACCACACCTTTAGCTATAGGTGAAATTTTTAATACAGTATGGGATGCTAAAGATTTAATAACAAATCAAACCATAGATTATTTAAGAATAGCTGCTACCCATGGAGGTGGTATTACGCCATTAAAGAAAATATCTGATTTTGCTGCTATGTACAACATAAGAATGGCTCCGCATGGAGCTCCAGACTTATCTCCTATTTGTCATGCTGCACATGCACATTTCAATATTTGGGCACCTAATTTTGGAGTACAAGAATTTATTGGTTTCGGAACTGAGGCATTAAACAAGGTTTTTAGTCATCCATTGTCATTTGATAATGGATATATTCTATTAGAAGACAAACCAGGTCTTGGAGTAGATTACAATGAAGAGGAAGCTTTAAAATACGAATATAAACGATCTTATTTACCAGTTACAAGGCTAGAAGATGGAACGCTTTGGTATTGGTAATAATAAAAACACCAAATTCATAGAAAAAAGGTTCTATTATACTATTGTATACGTTCTATATGAGCTCCAATAGCTCTTAAACGATGATCAATATTTTCATAACCCCTATCAATTTGTTCAATATTCATTATGGTTGATGTTCCTTTGGCAGAAAGAGCAGCTATAAGTAAAGATACACCTGCACGAATATCTGGGGATGTCATAGTTGTTGCCTTCAAAGTAGATTTAAAATCATGACCAATTACAGTTGCTCTATGTGGGTCACATAAGATAATTTTGGCCCCCATATCAATTAATTTATCTACAAAAAACAAGCGGCTTTCAAACATCTTTTGATGAATAAGTACACTTCCCCTAGCTTGTGTGGCCACAACCAAAATTATACTTAATAAATCTGGAGTAAAACCAGGCCATGGCGCATCTGATATGGTTAATATAGATCCATCAATAAAACTTTGAATTTCATAACCGTCGGAATGCGCAGGTATATGAATATCATCGCCTTGTTTTTCAACTGTTATACCAAGCTTTCTAAACACATTAGGTATTAACCCTAAATCATCCCAAGATACATTGGTAATTGTTAGTTCACTTTTTGTCATGGCTGCTAAACCTATCCAGCTGCCAATTTCAATCATATCTGGCAACATTCTATGTTCGGTACCCCCTAAACTATCAACACCATCAATAATAAGCATGTTAGAGCCAACACCGCTAATTTTGGCTCCCATTCTATTTAACATTTTACACAATTGCTGTAAATAAGGTTCACAAGCTGCGTTATAAATGGTAGTTTTACCTTCTGCCAATACAGCAGCCATCACAATATTTGCGGTACCAGTAACTGAAGCTTCTTCTAGAAGCATGTAGGTACCTTTTAAAGTATCGGCTTCTACTCCATAAAATTGATCTTCTTTACTATAACCAAATTTGGCTCCTAACTTTATAAAACCTTCAAAATGGGTGTCTAAACGTCTTCGTCCAATCTTATCACCTCCGGGTTTAGGTATATAACCTCTTCCGAACCTTGCTAATAAAGGACCTACAATCATTATAGAACCACGTAAACCTCTTCCGTCTACCTTAAACTCATCAGATTCTAAATAGTCTAAATTTAAATTATCTGCTTGAAAAGAATAAGTGCCTTTTGATTTTTTTTGAATCTTAACTCCAAGTTTTCGTAATAATTCAATAAGCTTATTGACATCAACAATATCTGGAATATTACTTATGGTTATCAACTCAGGTGTTAATAACACTGCACATAAAATTTGTAACGCTTCGTTTTTTGCTCCTTGTGGTTGAATACTTCCCTTTAGTTGGTGACCACCTTCAATCTTAAATACTGCCATGAATTACCTAGTAGCGTTTTCTTTGTCTGCCTTGACCTTTTTTATGATGTCCTTTTTTACCTGAATATTTACTTTTAGCTCTCATCAAACTAGAAGATTCTGATAAATTTTCTTCAGAGTTCCTTAAATCAATTTTACCACCCGATAGCTCGAATAAATGGTCATAAATTACCATATCCTCAACAGTATCTTTATTCCAATTTAAAAAACACTTTTTCATGTGGTTGGCAATTGTATATACCAATGCCTCTTTAAGTTCTCCTTCATCCCATGTATTGGCCACATCAATCATCGTCTTAATATTATTTCCGTAAAAACGATATTTAGGATGGTTTTGCGGATACTCTAATGGCTCTGGCTTTTCCTCCAAAAGCTCCTTTGTTGGTTTAGGGTATGGTGAATCTACATCCAATTCAAAATTAGACATGATGAATAATTGATCCCAAAGCTTATGCTGAAAATCTGGAACATCTCTTAAATGAGGTTGCATATTACCCATTACTGAGATAATGGCCTTTGCCAATTTATTACGCTCTTCTCTATCTTCTATGCCCTTAGCATGATTAATCATTTTTTGCATATGGCGACCATATTCAGGAATAATTAAATGCTCCCTTTCTGTATTGTATTCTAAAGTATCTATCAAAATTAAATGTGTGGAATTAAAATTCTTGCATGTAGTAATTATGCAAGTGCAAAATACAAAAAAAAACTAAAGACTTATAACGCCTTCAACTTTTTCTGCTACTTCTTTATATTTTTCAATTACTGCATCAGGATCTCTCATTAATAAGTTAACAGACACACTGGTATACTTACCGTTTTTAGACTCAACGGTATTTATAACAGCTCCCATATTATCAAAAATAGTTTCAACCAGTGCTATCTTTTTTATATCAGATTTCACAATAAACTTGTACAAATATTCTGCTGGCCAACTAGTAGTTTCATAAAGTTGACCTTTTAGTTTTTCGTAAAATTCGTCTGATTTTTGTGATGAATTCATATCAATTATATATGCTGCAAATATACAGTTTCATTTCTATTTTTTTAATCAATTCTAAATTCCGATTTTTACAATTAAAACAAAAGCTTTGGTGGTAAAAAAAGTTGTCATAACTGGTGGTCCTGGAACTGGAAAATCAACTATAATTAATGAACTTATTAAAAGAGATTATACTTGTTTTGAAGAAATCTCAAGGCAGATAACGCTAGAAGCTCAACAAAAAGGAATAGATCAGCTTTTTTTAACAAATCCGTTATTGTTTAGTGAACACCTTTTAAATGGTAGACATCAACAATTTATAGATGCATCAAAATCAGACTCTAATTTTGTGTTTTTAGATAGAGGTGTACATGATGTTCTAGCCTATATGGATTTTATTGGAGACAGATACCCTAAAGATTTTATTAATATTTGTAATAATATCGTTTATGATTATGCGTTTATTTTAAAACCTTGGGAAGCCATTTATGAAAGTGACAACGAGCGCTACGAAAATTTTGATCAAGCACTAAAAATTCACGAACACCTTTTATCTACATATCAATCTTACAATTATAATTTAATTAATGTTCCTTTTGGCACTGTGGAAGAGCGTACAGATTTTATTCTGAATACGTTAATTACATAAATATGAATCAGCCAATTAACATATTAGAACGTTATTGGAATTACACCCAATTTAGAAATAATCAAGAAGCTATTATTGAAGCTATTATTTCTGGTGAAGACACTTTTGTTTTGTTACCAACTGGAGGTGGTAAATCGTTATGTTTTCAAATTCCAGCTTTAATAAAAGAAGGTATTTGCATTGTTATTTCACCTTTAATTGCACTAATGAAAGATCAGGTGCAGGCCTTAAACAGCAAAGGTATAAAAGCATTAGCCATTACTTCTGGTATTTCATACAGTGATTTAGACTCGCTATTAGATAATTGTATTTATGGCAATTACAAATTTTTATATTTATCACCAGAACGTTTACAACAAGAATTAGTTCAAGACAGAATAAGACAAATGAATGTAAACCTAATTGCAATTGATGAAGCGCACTGCATCTCGCAATGGGGTAATGATTTTAGACCATCTTATAAAAATATATCTATTTTACGTCAGCTTCACCCTTCTGTAAATTTGGTTGCTTTAACAGCATCAGCTAAAACAAAAGTTGTTGATGATATTATTGTTGAGCTAGATTTTATTCAACCTAAAATATTTAAACAATCTTTTTTAAGACCCAATTTAGGGTTTATGGTTTACCATGAAAATGACAAGTATTACAGGATAGAAACCATATTAAAAAAGTATCAGCAACCATCAATAATCTACGTTAGAAACCGCAAGTTGACAATAGAGGTAAGCAAGTTTTTAGAATCAAAAAATATAACAGCTACTTTTTATCATGGCGGACTTTCTAACCTAGAAAAAGAAACCCATATGAATGCTTGGTTAAATAACCAAAAACAGGTCATGGTTGCCACCAACGCCTTTGGTATGGGAATTGATAAGCCAGATGTTAAAACCATAATTCATATAAACTTACCAGAAAGTATTGAAAGTTACTTTCAAGAAGCTGGTAGAGCCGGAAGAAACGGAGAAAAAGCATTTGCAGTTATATTAAAAAATGACAGTGACTCTCAGTTAGTCAAAAATCAATTTTTAAGCGTATTACCAACTATAGATTATGTGAAACAGATTTACAGAAAATTGTGTAACTATTTTCAAATATCTTATGGCGAAGGTGAATACTCATCACATGATTTTAATTTTAATCACTTTTGTAAGACCTACAACTTTAGCCCAATTCTTTGTTACAATACCCTTCAATTATTAGATAGAAACAGCATTATTAATCTTTCAAAACAGTTTAAAAACAAGGTTACGGTACAATTTATCATGCCTAGTTCATCAATTTTTGATTACTTAGAAAAACATCAAAACCTAAATTTAGTAGTTAAGTCTATTCTTAGAATGTATGGTGGTATTTTTGATTATGAAACCAAAATAAATACGCTTAAAATATCTGAAAAAGTTTCTATCACGGAGGATGCATTAGTTAATGCGCTTCATCAATTGGAAAAAAATGAGGTAATAACACTAAACTTAGCCAAAACAGATGCTCAAATTACTTTTATAGAACCTAGAGAAGATGATAAAACCATTAACCGTATTGCTACAATCATAGAACAACAAAATAAGTTAAAACAAAAACAAGTTAAGGCCATCCTTGATTATGTTGAAAACGATAGTGTTTGTAGAAGCATGCAACTACTCTCATATTTTGGTGAAAAAGATTTGAATCCTTGTGGTGTTTGTTCTGTATGCATGTCTTCTCAAAAAAACACCAAAAAGCTTGACATCACAACATTAAAAAACCGTATTATTGAGCTCTTAGAAAATGGCGACTTATCTTCAAGAGAACTAGTTTCAAAAATTAATTGCTCAGAAAAAGATTTAAAAACCATATTAAAGCTTTTATTAGAACATAATATTATTACAGTTACACCAATAAACACTTATAAATTAACATGAAAGAATTAAGAATTGTTTTTATGGGCACACCTGATTTTGCTGTGGCCACCTTAAAAACTTTAGTTGATAAGCATTACGAAATTGTTGGTGTTATTACGGCTCCTGACAAACCTGCTGGGAGAGGTAGAAGACTTAATGAAAGTGCGGTGAAAAAATATGCAAAAGAAAATGACCTTAACATTTTACAACCAACAAACCTTAAAAGTGAATCATTTATAGAAGAATTAAAAGCACTCAAGGCGAATCTTCAAATTGTGGTTGCCTTTAGAATGTTACCCAAGGTTGTATGGCAAATGCCAGAATATGGAACCTTTAATCTGCATGCATCACTATTACCAAACTATCGTGGTGCCGCACCTATTAATTGGGCTATTATTAATGGTGAAACTAAAACCGGTGTTTCTACATTCTTTATAGATGAAAAAATTGATACTGGGGAAATGATTTTTCAAGAAGAAATTGATATTGACCCTCAAGAAAATGCAGGAAGTCTACATGATAAACTTATGATTATTGGAAGTGAATTGGTATTGAAAACTGTAGCATCTATTAAAAAAGATAAAATTAAAACCAAACCACAAGTAGATACGGCTAACATTAAAACAGCCTACAAACTCAACAGAGACAATTGCAAAATTAATTGGAATGATTCCATTGATAATATCTATAATTTAATAAGAGGATTAAGTCCCTATCCATCAGCTTGGTGTACATTAATAAATGGAGAAGATAAATTAGATATAAAAATTTATGCAGCTGAAAAGGAAATTGAAAATCATACCATGGAAATTGGATCTATAATTTCTACTAAAAAAGTAATTAAGGTTGCTACATCAAAAGGATATATTATTATAAATGAAATGAAGCTTCCTGGTAAACGAACAATGGATGTACAATCATTGCTAAACGGATATTCTTTTAAAACAAACGCTAAAATGCTCTAAACCCTTGTTACTACTGATACTATTAAAAACTCGTTGAAATGCATATCCTTTATTAACAAAAGCTTTAAGTTATCAACAAAACCACGTATTTCCCTTGCTATTACTTGCGTGATTGCATAATCCGTATAAATTTGTAAAGGATTTAACAAAAATGTTTAACCAATTTATTAATAATTAAACTTTATATTATGAACAAAACAGATTTAATCGATGCAATGGCAGAACACGCAGGAATCACTAAAGCTGCTGCTAAAAAAGCTTTAGAATGTGCAATTATTGAAATTGAAGGCGCATTACAAAAAGGAAACAGAGTTTCTTTAGTAGGTTTTGGTTCTTGGTCAGTTTCTAAAAGAGCTGCTAGAGAAGGAAGAAACCCTCAAACTGGTGAGACTATCAAAATCAAAGCTAAAAACGTTGTAAAGTTTAAAGCTGGTTCAGATTTATCAAATGCGGTAAACTAATATAAGATATTCAATAATATTTTAGGAAAGGTCTTCACTATGTGAAGGCCTTTTTTTATTCACTAATTGAAATAGTTGCTTTTTTGATAAATAAATATTAGATTTAGTTACTAATTCCTCAATGCATGATAACAATAAAACCAAAAAAAGGAGATTTGTTAATCGCTGAACCCTCAATAATTGGTGATGTTTCTTTTAATAGGTCTATTGTTCTTATTGCCGACCACACAGAACAGGGTTCTATTGGTTTTATTCTTAACAAACCACTAGATTATACAATAAATGAATTGGTACCTGAAATTGAAGTTAATTTTAAAGTCTATAATGGAGGTCCTGTTGAACAGGACAACCTATATTTTATTCATAAAATTCCTGATTTAATACCAGAAAGTATTGAAATATCATTAGGTATTTATTGGGGTGGAGATTTTAATATTGTTGCAGACCTTATCTGTAATGGCTCAATTAATGAAAAAGATATTAAATTTTTTCTAGGCTACTCTGGGTGGGATGCAAACCAACTAGATGAAGAATTAAAAGGTAATTCTTGGGTGGTTACAGAAAACATCTACAAAGCCAATATTATAGAAAAGGATTATAAATCTTTTTGGAAAGAGAAAATGTTAGAATTTGGAGGAGAATATAGTATTTGGTCTAATGCACCAGAAAACCCCAATTACAACTAGCTCAACCTTATTGTCATATTCAATTTACCAACAAGTATTTTTGCTACTTTATTTGCAAACACTTTCTTTCTATATTTTGAAATAGGTTGAATACCAACTATAACATTAGTAATAAAAATTTCATCTGCTTTTTGAAGCTCAAAAGGAGATACAGAGGATTCAACAACTTCAAACTCTTCAACATTTTTAAGAATTTCAATTATCTGATTTCGCATAATACCCTTTAAGCATCCATCAGTAATAGGTGGTGTTTTAATTGTATTACCATTAACAATAAATAAATTACCATTTAAAGCTTCCACAACGTGTTTATTAGTATTTAAGAGCAAACAATTATTTAGTTTATTTTCTTTGGCAAAAATACTTCCAACCACATTTAGGGCCTTATTATTTGTTTTTAATGTTGATAATAGGCTTGGTGATAGGTAAAAGTCTTTAAACAAATCTACCTCATAAAAACTATCATCTAAGGTATAAAAGCTGTCTTCTATAACTTTTGATGTAATTATATAACCAATAGCATTATTATCTGGGGTATATAACCCTCCCTCATTTCTATAAACCGTAAACTTTACTCTAACTGAAGATTTTAATAAATCATTAGCCGTAAGTGTTTTAATAATTTCCTCTTCAATAAACTCCATAGTAAAGTTCATTGGAATTTCCATACGCATAATTCGCATTGATGCCATTAATCTGAAATAATGCGCTTCTAAAAACATAATTTTACCGTGGCTTACTTTTATAGTTTCAAAAAGTGCATCGCCATAAGCAAAACCTCTATTTTCAATTGATAGAATTGTATTTTCTTCTAAAATATTACCGCCAAAATTTATCATAAAAAAATCCCATTTTCATTGTTACTGAAAACGGGACAAATATAATTTAATTAAATCATTTTTTATCTAAACAGAACCTAGTACATGCTTTAAATCTGAAATTTGATTTTCCCAAAGCATTTTAGCTTCATCAACCTCATCTTCGTCAGCAAAATCTGTTACCATTAAAGAAACATCTTTTGTAATTTCATCAACCTGAATTCTAATTTCAAAGTAACAAGTCAAGGCTTCCTCTTCATCTGCTATCCATCTAAATTTAACACGTTCACCACTCTTTTTACTTAGTAATTTAGCTTGCTCTTCACTATCATCCCAAATAAAAGTAAACAGCTCTCCACGTGAATTTACGTTGTCTGAAAACCACTCTGATAAACCTGATGGCGTAGATATATATTGAAATAATAATTGAGGTGAAGCGTGAATTGGAAATTCTATATCGAATCTAACTTTATCGTCCATAAATACTTTAAAATTTAATGTTCCCAATATATACATTAATTAATAAGTTTTGCAATTTTTTTAGTAATATTTTATTTAAGTAATGTTTGTTGAGAATAATATTGTTTTTATATTTGCAGCCACAAATTTATGGCGAGGTAGCTCAGTTGGTTAGAGCGTCGGATTCATAACCCGGAGGTCACGAGTTCAAATCTCGTTCTCGCTACTAAGTAAACAAAGAAAAACCCAAGATTTAGAGTCTTGGGTTTTTTATTTAGGTACAACATAGGTACAACAAATATCAAAATATCTCTCTTGCCACTATTATTCCAACTGTAATTTCTTAAAGAAAATTTTGTTTCTGAGTGTTGCATCTTTGAGCAATTTGTTAAATCCAATTATCTCAACGTACATTTTATAACCTCTGTGGAAGCCAAAATAGCTATCGCCATCTGGACTAACAGTTAATTGGTGTTTATCGGCAAATTCACGAATCTTATCATTTACAGTACACACAACATAACCATAAACAGGTGTATTTTCATTTACCTTTATAGGTTCTAATCCCTCTGGCATTTCATATTTACCATCTCTAATATCTTTCAAATATTTCCCAATTTGCATTACAGGGTCATCCTCCTCCTTGTAAGCAGTTCTCTTAGGCCTCTTAAATTCAAATATTGTCAACGGATTACTAAATTCATTATCTCCATTCCTAAAAGAATTTTTCTTATCAAAAACTACTAAATCAGGCTCTTTTAAAGCATCCTTCTTTGTCCCTATCTTCTTATCCGATGCTACATATTCGGAAAACACAAGCCTTTCATCTAAGAGCCATAAATTATGGTCTCCATAATCTGCTGTCTCTGAATCTTTACCCATTGGATATATAAGATTGTGAATATCTTTTTCTAACTCACCTTTACCATCCTCTCTTCTTTTCAAAAGATGCGTCATAGCATCTAAAACCATTTTTCGGTTAAAAACATAGTGAGCTAAATCACTTTTGCCAATTTCTGAGATTGTTGAAATCGCTTCTGATATTTTATCTTGGTCAGCTTCACCATTTTCAGACAACAATCTTTTCAGTTCAGATGTTGTGAATTGCTCTTTCTTAAATTTTATTCTTTGTAGTTCAGCCTCAATGTCACTTTCCTTTATGCCGTAAGGTATATTTGTGAGGTCTAACTCTGAAAAATAAGATTTATGCCATGGAGCGTGTTCCGTAACATAGGTTTTAATTCTTGTTACTTTTTTTTCAGCTCTAGTTGTTACTTCTTGATTAAACAACTTTTTAGTTTCTATAGCCGTATTTGATTCAATCTGCTTTTGAGAATACGGTTTATAAATGGTTGCTTTTTCTTTATCAAAGTCAAATGTCTCACGCTCTAACGATACACTGCTATCTAAATAATCACTTATAACATAAGACCTTATAATATAGTTTTTAGTGGTAGATTTTTCACCTTTCCCAGTGGTATCGAAAAAGTCATCCTCAAACTCTGGAATATATTTATGCAGATTAGTTTCTGTAACAGCTCTATTATTTGCTGTTAAAATGACCCTACTTCTTTGGCTTCCTAAAAAGAACATCTTAAAAACCTTTACTTTAAAGAGTATTGAATCTTTAGAGTTTTCACCAAGAGTAAACTTTTGCTCTCCTATAAGCTGTATTTCATTTTTTGCAGATAAATAGTCATTTAACACTATGGATGTTCCATCGTCATCCTTAACTAGAATAACTGGGCATTTAAAATCATCTCTTAAAAAGAAAATCAGAAGTTTATCTAATAATTTTCTTGCAATCGTATCTATATTTTTATCAAAGTTTTTCTGGTCTTTTAAGTTTAGTAGCGATACTTCTGCATAAGTATCCAACGATTCTGTTTCTGATATTTTTTCATTTTCTATAATTTCAAACTTTCTACCAAAATCAAATGCCCTTTCTTTTAGCCCACCTCCATCTCTAAAAACACTTTTAACCGATACATTATCAAAATACTTCACGAACATGAAACGCCCAAAGCCTTTTCCTCCAATATCCTTCTTTTCTTGACTATAAAAAGTATCAAATGATTCACGATTAGTAGAATTGAAACCATCACCATTATCACGAACCACAACTCCTTTAATAAAAGGCTTTGAATCATCTATATGTAGCTGATTATCCCTGATTAATTGAATCTCAATCCTACCATCATCAATCCCTTTTTTAGTGATTGAATCAATTGAGTTTACAACTGCTTCAATTATAGGGGTATAAACATTTGACTTACTTTTAATATTATCAATTGTTCCTTGTATATTAATTCTACTCATATCTTTTCACTAATAATTTAAACAATTCAACCATAGCCCAAGTATCCAATTTACAATACTCAAGAAGTTTTTCTCTAACTTTTTGTTTGTCCTCTTTAAAATCTGAATCTAAAACCATTCGACCCCATAAGTCTAAAGCCATTGTTCCATTTTGAACATCTAATTCATCATACGATAATTCAGGTAATAAAACAGGTAAAACCTTTTTGATTGAAGTAGAACCATTAAACCTATAATCAACATAGTCTAATTTAAAAATATCTTCTAAATCAAACATATTTGCATTCATATACTCCAAATAGTGTTTATACTTTGACACCCAATTATACATGTCTTTATTTCTCGCCATCTCAAAACTCTTATGCCATGATACAAATGTTCCAACATTACCTGAACTTTGAAACATAAATTCCACCATTTTATGCGGTAACTCGAGACTATCTGCTAAATACTCAAAATGAGAAATAGAACCATCCTCTTGCATAGTGTGTATAGAGACTTGAAAAGGAATATGTTGGTGTGGGCCTATTCCATTTAATTTGGGAACAGCACTGGCATATGTTTCGTAATCAATAAAATGTAATGGAAACACTAAAGAGTCTAATACCTTAGAAATTCTCTCATTCGCTATTATCGGTTTCCCCTGCTTGATTGAATTAAGCTGTAACTTCTGCCTTTCATTTAACTTAAAATTATCTGGAATTTCTGCTATTTGCACAATTCCTTTATCCCTCAACTCCTTAATTTTGTTAGCTCTAACATTTCCAATTTCATAAATACTAAGTTCAGGAACATCCGAATTGAATAACGCAAAGCTATCGCAATGATTAGCCCTTGTATTCAAACTACATGAACATGAAGACGTATTAATTTCTTTATGATTAATAAATTGAATTGCTTTTTCTATTTCAATTGACACATCCGAATATAGTTCTCGAATCTGTTCGGTAACATCGGTTATGCTAAAAAGTTTTTCAGGAATTATATCTCCTTGGCGAACATAATTCTTATTTAGATGAATAATAGAAACTTTTGAAACGTTTAAACCATTTTGCTCCAAAACATATTTTTGAAAACAAGCATCTTTAAGATGATTATGTTTCTTATCAGTTTTGACACTTGTTGATGATTTAACTTCATAAATATGCCATGTATTATTCGAAAGATGTTGCAACACATCTACTCTTGCAAATACCCCGTTTTTGGTAACGAAAGCTGGTTGAAAAAAAGTAGTACTTTCCTCTTCAAATGCCCTTAATGTATCCTGTGGCGAACCAAATTCTGGTAGTTTATGAGCATCTGGAAACAGTTTCTGCGCTTGCTCTTCAACTTCGTAGCCTTCATTTATCAACTTTTGTAGAAAAAGAGAAAACTCACCATTAGGATAATCGTCTGGTCTATTTTTTAATAGCCACAATGACTCAGGACAATTTAAGTATTGAATAAAGTCCGTTTTTGTTAGCTCCATCACACACCCTTTAATTTCTTTAACTCTTTCTTCTTCTCATTCAACTCATTATTCAATTCAACCTTTTTGTTAAACTGTTTCATCCTTGATATTGCCGATTTCAATTTGGATATATCCTTTTCTACTATGTCAACTTGTTTTTGATGACTAATAATGGCCTCTAAAGAACTCTTTTTTAAATCTTCTTTTCCTGACAGTTGTACACAAAAATCTTTATAAACCCAATCTAAGCTCGTTCTCAAATTCAATAAGTAATTATTCTCATTTGATTTCTGCCAAGGGGAATTGAATGTCCAGTCAATAACGGAACTATCTTCGTTAATTGGATGAGGGTGTTTTGACGAACAAGAAAAGTATAATTGCTCATTGTATTGAACCAAAAATATAATAGGATAAGGAATCGATTTATCAATTACCTCTAAAAGTTCTTGAATATCCTCTTTTTTCTTTAACTCTAATCTGAAAATTTGAATCTCTTTAATTTCTTTTGCCGCAAGATTTACGGTTTCTTCAGACAACTTATTCAGCCAAGTAATTTTACTAACCTTTTCAACAAAAAGTTTCTTTTGCTTTGTACTTGTATATTTATCGAAAGCATTTTTAGGAATAAACCTATTAACTTTTGTTCTCGAGGGTAGATTTAAAAATTCCATGCTATCGTACTATTAAAAATGAAATCAATTTAAAGTCCTCTAAACCTTTTATTTTGTCCTGTAGAGCAGTAGTTCCACCAGATTTAAAGAGGCTTAAAATTTCTTTTTCTTCTTCAACCTGAAGTACACTCCCTATACTTTTTTGCAATAACTCTGAATATACTTTCATATCGTGATATTCATCAGTTTCTTTATTTAATTCTTGGCACAAATCTGTGATAGGCTTATCAACCCCCTTACACAACATTCTTATGGCATCCAAGATTTTCTTAGACTCTACATGGTTTAATAAAAGTTCTCCTGACTTCTTTATATAAACCATATAATAAGGATGAAGCCTATTAAGCTTATTGATATTCACACCGGAGTTTAAATTCTTTAAAACATAAACAACACCAGGTTCTAGAATAGGTGTAGATTTTACAACAGCATGCAAGCCTTCTGGAATATCTTTTAATTCACCATACTCTTTAATGAGATTTGTTAAATCAACTCTAAAATCATTTAACCCTAAATCTGTTATGCTCACACCTTCCCTTAAATCCTCTAAATCAATGACCTCTTCTTGTAGCTTCTGCAATTGAATTTTACGATAGTCTAAGTCCTTCTCATCTGAATTTAAAATATTGTCATCACCAGTACTCGCCATATTACTAATCAGCATTTTATTCTCTACACGCTGTTTTAAATTAATATAGTTATCCAACGTTATATCTGGCCAAAAATTCACCATCGTAATGGTTTCATTTTTAGATCCAATTCTATCAATTCTTCCGAAACGTTGAATTATCCTAACTGGATTCCAATGTATATCGTAGTTAATTAGGTAATCACAATCTTGAAGATTCTGCCCTTCAGAAATACAGTCTGTTGCAATTAACAAATCAATCTCTTCAGTTATTTTCGGATATAACTGTTTTTTATCCTTGGAAATAGGTGAGAAACAAGACAATATTGCATTTAAATCTGGTGGGATTTTTTTAGTGTTACTTATTTTTCTTGAACCAGTAACAATTGCTGTATTTAACCCATACTCTTCTTTTAAATGCTTAGCTAAATGCTCATTTAAATAATTAGCTGTATCAGCAAAAGCAGTAAACACGATTGCCTTTTTATTACTTCTGTTAAATGGTTTTTGGATTTTGTTGTCTAATAAGCTTATAAGCTTTTGTAACTTGGTATCTTTTTCACCTCTAATATCAACAATACTGCTCCATAGACCATTTAGTATAACCAAGTCTTCACTAAGGTCTTCACGCCATTTGGTAGCATCCATATCACTAATATGAATCTTGATTTTTTTACCAATGACATTTTCTTCATCACCCCAATCAGCTTCCCAATCAAAATTCTCATCCCCTATTTTTGCTTGCAATCCTTCATAATCACCTGAACCGCCTTTATCAATAATTTTAATGGCATTTTCAATTTGAGAAATAACCCCTTCCAAAGTAATCCTGAATGAATCTACAGAACTTTCCAGTCGTTTTAAGAGATTAATTCTCATTAAAATTCGCAAACTCTTTTCACGGTCTACCTGTGTCAATCTTCCCGACTTCACTGTTTTATCATATAAATCAGCATAGAGTTGCATCTTACTAGGAAGAATATAATTTAGGGGCGTATAAATTGAAAGATTAAGAAGGGTAAGTTTTTCAGCAATATCAACATAGGTTACGTCCATAGTATCAGTTAATGGACTTTGCATGGATATTGGTTTATTACGCTCTGGAAATTTACCTATGGCTGAAGTATCATAATATGTCGTTATATGTTTTCTCGAACGCGCTATTGTAAGAGAATCTAAAATTTCAAAGAAATCAAAATCCAACATATCCAACAGCTTTTCTGTTGTTCTCTCTGATGTATCGAATTTACTCCAAATATTAAAAGCTGTTTGCGCTCGCCTGAATACTTGGTCAATACCTTTATCAGTTTCTAACTTATCATCAATATTAATCGCCTCTCCTTCATAGGCTAGAGCCAATTGGTTCTTTAAATCATTGAACCTGTTATTAACTGGTGTAGCTGAAAGCATCATGACTTTAGTCTCAATACCTTCCTGAATTACCTTTCTTAAAAGTTTTTGATATCTATTCTCTTTTCCAACAACTGTATTATTGTTTCTGAAGTTATGAGACTCGTCTATAACTATGAGCCCATAATTACCCCAATTTACCGACTCTAAATTACGCCCATTACTTGTCCCTCTTTCTCTTGATAAGTCGGTATGAAACAACACGTCGTATCTAAATCTATCTTTAGCAAGAATATTATTTTTGTCATTATGTCGATACGTATTCCAATTAGCCTCTAACTTTTTAGGACAAAGAACTAAAACATCCTTATTACGCATTTCGTAATACTTAATCACCCCTAATGCTGAAAAGGTTTTTCCCAAACCAACACTATCAGCCAAAATACAACCCTTATATTTTTCAAGCTTGTTTATTGCACCAATAACAGCATCTTGCTGAAAATTATAGAGTTTACTCCACACAACTGACTCTTTAAAGCCAATTTGGTCATTGGGTAAATTGTCTATCGATAAATCATCGAGAAAATCATTGAATATATTATATAGCGTAATGAAATAGATAAATTCTGGACTGTTCTCTTTATATGCACTTTCAAAGTAATCTTGAACTTTTTCTGTAACATCCTTCAAATATTCCTCATTTTCCCAAACTTGATTAAACCAATCAAGGTATGCACTACTATCAGGAAAATCAGTTTTTTGAATCAATGTTGGAAACCCCTTTTTATGGGTTATTCCTAAATCTGAAGAAGTAAAACTACTCACATTGGCATATGCATATTCCTTTTCACCCTGAATATGCATCATCCCATTTAAAGGAAGGTTACTATGCTTATTGGATTTAAACGTTACCTTTTCCCTAACCCATTTCGAGCACTCTCTAGCAATTGCTCTTTGATTAAGCTGGTTCATTAAACGTAATTCAAACTCACCGCCACACAACTCAGATTCTCTATAAATATGGGGAATGTAAAATTTTCTATCTTGTTTTTGAATTTCCTCTTCAACAAATGTTGGTGATGAAAAAATAAATCTTAGTTCTTCTATCTTCCCAAGTTCTTTTTTTAAAGCTTCGAATGCATAAATTGAAAAAGAAGCAGCAGCAATACTCAATTTGCTACCTTTCTCGATACTATTCTTTAAATCATCACCTAGACGATTATTTACATTATCTATTAATTTCATACTTACAATCGCAATGCCTTAATATGTTTCTTGGTGGCATTGATTAAAGAATTCATAGCTCCGACTACTTGGTCAATTATTAAATCCCATTTTTCCTCGCCATCTCTATATCCGCCTAAATCATATTCTTTTCTAACACTACAAACTCTGTAGCCTTCTAGTTCATCCCAGTTCAAACTGCCTCCAAAACTTTCTTCTATATTCTGCTTTGATTTTTCTAATGTTCTTAGGATAGTCAAATTTTCATCTTCTGAACCTTTGCCTCTGTCAATGCGAAGTTCAATACGAACACTATGCTGATTTACCCAGAAAACATATGATAACCCTCTAACACCTGATGAAGCACCTATCCATGCATCTCCTGATGGGGAAATAGCAGAAAATGTTGTTACTTTTTTTGTGCTAGTTACAGATAGAAGCTTCGTCCAAAAAGCCCTCCTTTGCTTGTGCCTTAATGAATCCTCCTTTTTAATCTTGCCAATTTGTTTGGATTCTTCACTTGGCCCAACAATTTTGGATAATAAAGGAGCTGGACTACTTTCTCCAATCTTTATAGCCTCAATTTTTAAGAAGTAGAAATCGCAACCATTATCTGCTTCGTTCAACCATGATATTGCATTAATATGTTCTTGCTTAGGAGTTTCAACAATCCAAATAGCAACCTTGGCCTCAAATGAAGTTAAGTAGGTTATCAATTTTCCTAAATGGTCATGGTCACTTGGTCCATATTGATTTTCTATAACAACAATATCTCCATTATCATTTTCAGCTTTTATATCAACATTAAAGCTTCCTGTACTCTGTTCTCTTTCGGCGTTTATCAATTCAATGCCAATGGCATCCCCAAGAACATCAATATTCTCACAAAGCCAAGGGGTAAGGTTTCTAGCTTCATAAGGAAAAGCTTCCCTAATAGGAATTCTAATAATTTTTTCTACACTATTCATTGGCTTTGGACTATTTCCATTAACTTGTCATAACTACTCACTTTTTCAAATCGAACCTCATTACCACTTATTTCTTTAAAATGTTCGCCTGCACAATGAATTTTTAGTTTTTCTATTTCCCTTAAATCCATATCTGAGTCAGAACCTTTAGTTTCTGCTACAAAATAAATCTGTCTTACTTTGTCCTTGTCAAAAACTATTGCCCAATCCGGACTATAATTAGCTACAGGTGTAGAAATATAGAAACTCTTAGGAAGCTTCGCATAAACGACAACCTCAACGCTATTCTCTAAAGCTTCAGCGAATTTCGATTCAATTCCAGAATCTGAGGTAAGAAAATCGTAGATATGCTTTTTAAGCAACTCTGATTTACGCAAAGCAAATTTGTCGTTGGTAAACACCGTTTTCGCATCATGCCTATCATCAGTTTTGTGATAGACAATGTTATTAATTATAAGGCTTGCCTTAACTTCATTAATAAGCTTGCTAGTTTTAGCAATAAATTCTTCAGGGTTTTTACGAATAAGTAAAAACTTCTTTTCGCTAATAGACTTTAGAATGGATACGATTGTCCGCCTTGTTAAATTCGTTAATGCCTCAATCTCACCAACGATGTCATAAACTGCATCGGCATATAAGTCATTATTCAGTTTTAAATATTCACGTTTCGACTCTCTAACAAGATTACCATCTTGCATCTGTTCTTTAGTCCCATCTTGCAACTCTCCAGTTTTTACCTCATATACCCTATCTCCAATATTTAACTGTGCATTGATAAGAATCTTACTATCTTCAATAAGCTTAGAAGTATCAAACTTGACTTCATAAATAGTCTTAAGGTTAATTTTATCCCAAAGTGCCTGAAACTCTTTCTTTTTGAAATTGTTATTGGTATTTAGCACTACCGTTTCGCGTTCATTTTCAGGTTTAAATTCTTCACCTGTATAGACAGATTTCAACAATTGTCCAATCGATGCCCGATAAGGTTCTAAAATTTCGGGCAGAGGCATTTTATTTTGTTCAATAAGTTCTTTCCCTTCTGTTGTAATCTTGTCATCCTCATCGATTACATCCATTTTATAAAGAATCTTATTTAATTTCTTTGCTTCTTCTTCTGTGATACGATGCTCTTCTTCTTTTTCATTAGTTACAATCTTACCAACAAAATATTCCACTTCTGCTTTTTGAGGTCGGTCTTTTAAAGTTGCCGCAATTTCTTTTTGTAACCCTTTTGCAAAAGCTTCATAACTTTCTGAAGCTATCACCGTTAATTTATTTATTTCGTGTACCTGTTCTCCAACAGATTCAAAATCTAAACGATTACCGTTCTTGTTCACGCACAAGCGCATTCCACGCCCAACTTCCTGTCGCCTTCTGGTTTCACTTCCACTTTCAGGATTTTTAAGTGCACAAATCTGAAAAACATTTGGATTGTCCCACCCTTCTTTTAATGCCGAATGCGAAAAGATAAATCGTGTTGGCTCATCAAAACTCAACAACCGCTCTTTATCTTTCATAATCAGGTCATAAGCAGAAATATCATCAGATTCCTCACGACCTCTTTTTACAGTTGGGTCAACCATTCTCTTCTTTTTATCAATAGAGAAGTAGCCCTCATGCACTTCTTCGGCATGGTCACGCTTTAAATACTGACCATAAGAAGTGGGCATATAACCTTTATGAACCTGACTTGGGTCATTATCCTTTAAATAATCATTGTATTCTTGATGAAAAAGGTCAAGGAATTCACTAACAGCATTATTATATTCCTCTTCAAATATCTTAGCGTATTCCCCTAATTGCTGTTCTCCCAATTCATCATAGACACGATATTTTTCAACTGTATCGATAAAGAATAAGGACAACACTTTTATTCCTTTATCAAATAATTGTTTTTCTTTTTGTAAGTGAGACATAATACATTCACGTATTTGTACTCTACGAAAAGCATTTTCATCCTTATCGTTTAATATATCGCCCGGATAAATATCCTGACCGCCAATAACCACCTTATTCAGATAGCCATTAATTTCTGTAATAGTTTGATTCTTATACGCTGGCATATTGCCCGATAACTCATATAAGTTTGCTCCCTCACTAAGTTTTTTTCGAACCTTTTTGACTCCAGACCCAACACGCTGCTCATATTCCAAAACAGCAAATGGAGGTTTTGTGGTACTCAAACTAATATGTTCTAAATATAAATACCCCGTTGTTCCTGTTGAACCTTTCAGATTAATCCCTTTAACCTGAATCTTCTTAACTAATCGCTTGTTATAAGCATCTAAAGCGTCTAAGCGATAAATTTTGTTATAATCAACTTTGTGTGTTGCCGAATATCGCAACGTAAAGAGTGGATTAAAATCCTGCATACTCTCTAGAGTCTTCTTCCCATCAACAGATTGAGGCTCATCTATAATTAAAATTGGGTTGGTCTGGGAAATGATTTCGATAGGTTTCCGCGTACCAAATTGGTCTAACTCCTGATAAATCCTTCTTGCATCCTTACCTCTAGCATTAAAAGCTTGGGTATTGATAATCATAACACTAATACGGCTATCTGAGGCAAAGCTCTCAATATCCTGTGGACGACTAGAATTGTATATAAAGGGGTTTACTTTATGCCCATACTTCTCTTGAAAATGTTCTTGAGTAACTTGAAACGATTTATAAACACCTTCTCTAATAGCGATACTTGGAACTATTACAATAAACTTGCTCCATCCATACTTTTCAAACAACTCATACATGGTACGGATATAAGTATAGGTCTTACCCGTACCTGTTTCCATGTCAATCGTTAGATTATACCCTAACTTAACCCCTTTAGGGCGTTCTATTTGTTGACTTTCGTGCAAGTCATTTTCTTTTTGAACTGCTTGAATATTTTTTAATATCTGATTTTCTATAATTTGGATACTACTATTTCTATATCCAATTTCTTCTTCAATATTAAAATCTAAAGTTGCTGTACCAGAAGCCGCTTGTTTTGCTTTTCTGATGAGTTCTTTACTTCTCTCTAAAGTAAAACGATTTGTTTTTAAAGGTTGTCCTTCAAAACAATCCACTACCGCCTTTACCGCATTTACCTGAAAATCTTGTTCTTTAAACTGTAACTTCATGTTTACCTTATAAGTTTTAATACTGACATACCAGATGCGGTCAATTTGTAACGTTGATTAGGGCTTGTTTTCGCTTCAGGAAACTCCATATTTACCCACCCCAAATCAATTAATGGGTCTAAATATTTTTTCCTATTTGTTGTGTGATTACTTAACCCTATTCCTTTTAACAAGTCACCTCTTTTAATCCAATCTGTTGTCAGATTAAGAACTTCAATTGCTTTACTACTTACTTCATTATTAAGTACAGCTTTAACTTGGTCACTAACTTGGTCACTAACTTGGTCACTAACTTGGTCACTAAAAGCTATAACTTCTTCTAAACTACTTAAAACAATAGCATTATCAGGAGTATCAACTTGTTTGCTAACTTGGTCACTTTCTTTAAAAGCATCATGAATAGGAAGGGTTACTAAAACATAAGTTTGGTCATCTGTTTCAAAAACTGGCTCAGGAGAGCCATTATTCTCCATAGAATCATAAATAGTTGGAAAACCAGTACCTCTACCTTCTGTTAATTGTAGTTCTTTTAGAAAATCACCTATTCTTCTATTTCTATATTCTCGAGCAACAATACGTTTATGTGTACTCAACACTTCCGCATTAACTGGTGGCACTGGACTTGGATAACTTAATATTTCAATTTTATCAGGCCAAATCTGTATTTCTATTGGAGAACCCAACTCATAACTTTTATGATATACAGCATTAGACACAGATTCTTCAAAAGCATCAAAAGGGTAATTATAAAAGCGTTCTGCTTTTGCTTTATCGGCACTTTTAATCACTTGCTCAGACATGATATTCGTTTTGAAAAACGAAAACACATCTCGCAATTGCTTTTGCAAAGGCCCTTTAAAATAATACTCTTTAAACTTTTTACTAGAACCGTCTTGATGCCAAACCAATTCTATCCATGACCTTGGAAAAAAGGTTTCTGGAGTTTTTGCAAAGAAGAGTAAACCAACATTAACAGGACGAATATCTTCATCAGCACCTTTAGCAATGAGCATAGCTCTACATAAATCTACAAGAGGCATAGTGGTACTGGTGGCATACAAATCACTTTTTATTTCCTGCAAATGTGCTTGTATTAAACCTAAATCAAAATCTTCAATAGTTGATTGGTTATTTACACGGTCATCAAAAGGAATACGAGCCGCTAATTCCTGCAATCTCCTTAAATTGTCGCCCCTAGCCACAATACTACGTGAACCAACTCTTATGTAATGATGCCGTTGGGCGTTCTGACCTTGGGTACTTGGCGCACTATAAGGGCGATTATCTCCTGCCGGACACCATAACACCAATATATGTTGACCATCTAAAACATAGGGTTGTGAAATAGGAAAATAATTCGGTTGTACTTGGTATGCTAACCTTACAATATCCCCTTGAATTGCATCTAACTGATTTTGTTGTAACCCTGTTGGGGGTAATATGGGTTGTCCTTCATTTTCCGCTATACCAACAATAATATAGCCTCCACCCCAATTATGAATATCATTAGCAAACGCACAAATAGAATGTACTATTTCCTCTGGATTCCAACCACGCTTAAACTCTAATCGTTCCCATTCCACAGTATTACCATGTACCAAATCCTGTATGTTAATTGGTAATGCCATAGATTAAATGACTTTCATTTCAGTTTCTGGACTTAACTGTTTTAGCAACTGCTTTACATTTGTTTTTGCAGTGTCATCTTTAAAACCACTATCCTTAAACACAATACGCAATGGTTGGTCTTTGGCTATGGTTTTGGCAAAAACTTCATCAATGCCATCATCAAAACAGGCATATAAAGAGTTTTCAGAAACCTTAAAAACATGTTTTCCCTCAATTGTTTTTTGTTCTATTTTTAGCGAAAGTGGCAAGCCCCAATCTAGCATAACTTGCGCTAATAAATCATCGGCAGTTCTATCGGGTTTTACGTTATCTGAGAACAACTCTAAACTATCTTGCGCGTATTCTTGAGGCTTATAATATACATCCTGCATATTGCTATCGTCTAAGCGATATACACGAAAACCGTAATCAATATCTGCTTTGGTTTCTTCTTTTATTTTTTTGGAAGCTCTTCGGATACGCTCTTTTCCTATTTCACAGATGTTTTTGTAGCCTGCTTTGAAAGCTTCACTTTTTTCACTAGTTGGTTCAGGTAACTGAACTTGAATAAACCTTATGTTTTGTAAATCCTTAGCATTACTATTTATGACTGCATGAGCCGTTGACCCTGAACCCGAGAAAAAATCAAGAACAATCTCATTCTTTTCTAAGTTAGAAATTGCCAAAATTCTACTAAGAAAATCAACTGGCTTCGGATGATTAAAATATTTCATCCCATCAAACAATTTGTTTACTTCCCTTGTTGCTTTTTTATTTCCTTCTATATTATCCCAGCTGTTAGAGGCATATTTTACTGCTTCACCTATATAGTGCTTTTGATAGATTTTCCATTCATCCTTTCCATCCTTCGGAACTCTTTTCCATTCAATCATGCCTTCCGACAACAACCTTTCATAGGTTTCTTTGCCACATACCCATCTACTCTCCCATCCTTCTGGAGCCAATGGATAAACTTCTGTCCCGTCAGGAGAAAAAACAGGGTAGAACATAGACGGCCTATCTTCTCTTCTATTTTCTCCACCAGTTCGCCTTAAAGAACGTGTCAAATATCTACCTTTTTCATCATGCTGGTCATAAATTTTCAAATCATCTTCACTCATGGATAATGGCGAAAATTCAAATTCACTAGATTTTGAGTATATCAACACATAATCAACCTCACTAGAAATATCCTTATTTCCACTTCCCATACGAGTTCCAGTAGATCTAATTATCGTACCTCTCGAGTTATCAATCCCAAAAATTTCATCACAAATTTTTCGTAGATTATGTATTTCGTTATCATCAATTGATATATAAACCACACCATCACTTGCCAATAAGTTTCTTGCAAGTTTTAATCTTGGGTACATCATACTCAACCAATCGGAATGAAAACGCCCCCCTGTTTCAGGATTAACAACTAATCGTTGACTGTATTCATCCTTTTGTCCGCTATCAAGAAGTTCTTCTTGGGTATCTTTGGTAAAATTATCTTTATAAACAAAATCTCCACCCGTATTATAGGGTGGGTCTATATAAATCATTTTTACTTTACCTAAGTAGCTTTCTTGTAAAAGTTTTAAAACTTCAAGATTGTCTCCTTCTATATAGAGGTTTTCGGTATTATCAAAATCTACTGAGTCTTCCCTAACAGGTCTTAATGTCTTAGTTGTGGGTAAATTTGCCGTTACAATAGCCTCGCGTTTCCCGGGCCATTCCAAACGATACCTTTCCTTATTCCCCTCAACCACCTCATGGCTTAGCTCTTGTTTTAATAAATCAAAGTCAATAGCTTTACCGTCTGCACTTTCTGTAACGCAATTGGGAAATAAACTGGCTAGTTTTTCAAAATTTTCATTCACAAAATTGGGTGAAGCAAGGTCTAGTTTTTCGTTTGATGACATAAAAATACGCTCTAAATTTAGTGGTTAAGTATCTCCGTTAATCTAGGATAAATTGACGGAAATTAGCTATAAAAATAAAAATCTTTATACCGGATTACAAGATAATAATGTTTTATTTCTTAAGTATTATATCGAGCGGATTAATCTATGTGATTTTTAGCATCTTAAAGAGAAGAGGTCGCTTTGACTTTTAGGGGTCAGCGACCTCTTTTTGTATGTTAACTTAATTAATTGGTAAGCTTAATCTTCTTTTCTGAAACTGCAAGAATATTATCATTTACTGGTGTTTTGCACACATGGGAATTATCATTGGCTAATTCCTTTTGAAGCTGATTAATCAATACTTGTATTTCGATTTCTTCTGGAATAATCACCAATTTACTTTTCAAGGCATCAGCCCAACAATACAAATGAAAGCCCGTAGGGGTTCTTACACCGCATTCCCAATGGCTAACTAAACGGTCAGCTACGCCAAGTGTATGATTTAATTCATCTTGAGTGATGCCTAACAAATGACGTTGATTGATAAGTTGTTTTACCACATCATGAAGAAAATCTTTCCTCACCTTATGTGGATAATTAAATTTAATATGCATTTTCTCTTTCCTTTCAATTTGTTATTAGCTGTTGCTTACCTATAAATTGGAAGTCTGGGACGCTATACTGACAGATTTAATTTTTTCAAGGAAAAAGGAATGAAATAACTCTTTATAAATACCATAAGGGTTAAAACATACGAATAAATAGGTCAGTATGTGAAGTACACCTATTCTTTTATAAACCTTTTCAAATCCACAAATGAAAAGGAAAGCACCTAAATGAAAACTATAGAAAACAATTCTGTAATCCTAGTTGACCCCGACCAAGAAAAAGAAATTATCGTAAAGTTATTATTAGAAATAAACGCATTTGCCTCCATTAAAACAGCAGAGATTTTAACAACATTAAACAAAACAACACAATATCGAGAACGAAGAGCAGGGCGCTTTCCCAAACTATATTCTTTAACGCACCATGGGCGTAGAAAAGCTTATAGAATACAAGAATTAAGGGATTGGATTGAAAACCCTGATAATTATCAGCCGACTTCTTAAAATATAAAAGTAGCCCACTACAATAGCGGGCTACTTTTATTAAAATTCTCGTTTGTAAATACCTTTTTCTCTAACCTCATCTCGTAGTTCTAGCAGTGTTGGTACTTGGTCTATATTGAAACAAGACACAATTCTGCTGATAGCAAAATTAAGAACTTCAGAAACCTTATTTCTTTCCCAATCATAAGCATACTGGTCATATATCCCTGTAATATCATTATCCGTATGATTAAGTAGAATTTTAACCCATTGCCTTGGACATCCTAATCCTGCCGCCAATGTTGCCGAAGTACGCCGTAAATCATGAGGCTTAAATTCTTCCATATCCAAGAGTTTACGATTGTTATTTATTGCCCGACTTAAGCTCGTTTGACCAAGATGGTTTAAATCTACTGGTGGATTATCAGGTATTTTCTCATGCCTCATTGAACCAAAAACATATTTTGAATTTCCTGTGTAATACTTAACTTGTTCAATTATTAACTTTGCCTGACCATGTAGATAAACACGGTGCATTTTTTTATTTTTCGTTTTTGGGATAGTCCATATCATTGCATCTAAATCCAAATGTTCCCACTCCATAATACGAACTTCTACACCTCTACAAGCCGTGCATAGCATAAACCTTAAGGCTAACCGAATAACCATTGCCGTGCCTGCATTATCTAACATATGCCAAAATTCAAAAATTTCTCTTGGAGTTAAGTGTCTTTGTCTTTTATTACTTTTAATCCCAAGTTTTAAACCTATACATGGATTATATTCCATTAAATCCCACATCACTGCGATATTGAACATTCTTCTTGTGTAAGCAAAAAGGTGTTTTGCTCCTATTGGTGCATTTCTTTTAACAATCATATCATGAAAAATAGGCATTAAATGTCTCCTTTTAACATGATGTGCTTTCATATGCCCTATTACCGGTATTACATTCTTTCTCAATTGTGATTCTTCAGTTTTCCAAGATTTTTTTCCTTGTGCTCTGCTATATTCAATATATCGCTCAAGTAAATCTTTAATCGTATCAGCTTCTCTTTCAAATTGGTTTTCATCTACTTTCTTTTGAGCTGGGTCAAAACCCATTTGAACTTGATGGTCACTTTCAGTATATGCCTTTCTAGCCTCACTTAATGACATTCTTGGGTACTTACCTAAAGTCATCATCCTTGGTCTGTTATTAAATCTATATATATAAACCCAAGATTTTCTGTTTTTAGGAGTAACCCTTATCCCAAACCCATTATATCCTTCAAACCAATAAATAACCCTTGATGCTTTTGCTTTTAATCTTTTAATAGACAAATCTGTATACTTTATATGATTTAAAGCACTATTTTTATTCTTACTTCTTATTGGGCTAGCATTTGGGCTAGCAATTGAGGTGTCATTTTGTGAACTAATATGCATTTCTATGAATCCTTGTTTTCGTTTATAAGTGAAAGAAGCACCAGCAAACAAAGGTTTCATAGAGGATTATAAGACATTATAGTACTGACTTATACCGAACCTGAAAATCGTTGTGTCGGCAGTTCAAGTCTGCCTCGGGGCACCATTCTTTTCAAGGCTTTCAGCTAATCATATATTCCTAAAAAACTCTCTGGCTAGCATTCTGGCTAGCAGTCTATCATATTTTCATGTTTTTGAGAATCGGTTTCTCTTCATAAAATTTCAAAAGCCTTCATACCTTTTCCATCAATTTCACAGGTATAAGAACACCTCGCATATCGAGGTCGTGTTCTTTGGCAATAGAATATCCTAGTTTAAGATAGAATTGGTAACTGCCATTATTGCCATTGAGGGACAGCATTCCTTTATTATCCCTATTAGAAGCCTCTTTTTCGATGACAGAAAGTAGTTTTGTTCCAATACCTTTAAACTGATAATTTGGATGAATAAAGAATTGCTGTAAAAAGCCAGCTTTTGGCAGAATAGCATAGCCAATAATTTCTTCTCTTTCGTCAAAAACAAAGTAGTTGGCATGACAATTTTTAATGAAATCAATAAAATCTTCCGATTTTCCTGCTTGCCAAGTTTGAATTTGCTCGACCGTAAAATGTTCAGCAATACTATTAATAGCTTCAGTTTGTATATGCTTTACCGCAATAGCAAATGACATGGGCAAATCAAACCCTTGACCATATTGATAAATACGGATTGAGGCATCCGAAAACACCTCAATCCCTTCATTATTTGACTTGTTTTTATGCAGCAAGAATTTGGTTTCCTTTAATCTTGGTTTTGCAACGTGTTTGACTACCACAAGTCTTTGCTATTGCATCATTTCCTATCCCAAAATTCAAATCAATACCAAAATTCTCTTTAAAGAGAGTTTGCGTTCTTTTTGAAGCATCTTCTAATGAAACATTTGGCTCGTTTGGAGCTTTATAACTTGGTTCATGGTGCAAGAAGTACCCAAATAGCTGACCACAATCTGCAATGTATTTTTGCGTATCAAGAATATGGGCGTGCCATAGTTCATCAATCTCAGGGTCAGGAGCAAATTCAGTTCCCTCATGAATTTGGTTAAGTTTCAAAAAGCCGCGATACTTTGTTTCAATATCGTTAGCTTGCTCTTTTGACCAACCATTTTTATTGGCTGTTTTCTTGACAATATTATCCAAGTCAAGTTCTGGGAGTATTTTATCTGTAACGTTCATTTTCTTTCCTCACGTTTTAGATTGTGGTGTCATACCTCACAATTATTCACTCGACACCGTTCAGTGAATTTCTTAATGTCTACGCTTAGACAACATGGCTTGTTTAGCCAATGCCTTTTTAATTTCGCTAACGGTCGTATTAGCGTTTCGGTGCGCTCGTTTAAGGTGCTCATCAATGCTAACACCCTCTTCATAGCCGTCTACAGCATCTATGGCTTCGTCAAAATGGTCTTTATCATCATCATTATCGGTCATTTGTTTTCCTCACTTGTTTTTATTTAAAAAAGCGTGAGTAGAGACATGACTGAAGAAACGAATAAAGTCAGCCATGCCTCATAAAATAAGCGCAAGGGTACGCATCCCATCATTGATAACAGGAAAGTAGAGACGCGCTCCGTATGAACCTATTTTGGTGAAAAACTATTTAAGCGGAAACTTGACCACAAGACAGACGTTCTTTCTCATAGCAATCAAGTTGTTTAAAAGGATTAATAGCCTCCTCATAAACGGCATGCTCCATTGCATATAAGTTAAACTCGTCGTTTTGATTGGCCTTTAAAGCCAATGTATCTTGGGGTGTCATTGTACTTTCCTCACAAAAGTTATTTTCACACACCCGAAAATCTTTCTTTCGGGCTACCTCACAATTTTGACATTACTGATTCGCATTCCTTATGTCAAGAAAAAATACACTTTAATGTATAAATAATTCACTATTAGTGTATGTAATAAGATTATTAATGAGCCGCTTTTTGCTTGACTCTAAGTGTATTTAGTGTAAAGTGGGACGCATGATAACAGGAAATCAATGTTCTATGGGGCGCACCCTAATGGGATGGACTCAAGCCGACCTAGCGGATGCTGTTGGCTTATCCATCGACACCATTAAAAAATTTGAAAATAATAGAGGTGCTATCAAGGAAGACACCTTGAATAGCATTTATCAAGCGTTATCCGATAACGGTATTGAATTTCTTAAAGGTGAAGGTATCCGTCGCCGTCAAGATACATTAACCGTTTATGACGGGGATGACTTTTATCTGAAACTTCTTGATGACATCTATTACACGCTTAAAGAAAAAAAAGGCGAACTCTTATATATGTTCGTTGACAATTCTCTTTCTCCACCAGAAGTCATTAAAAGCGAAGCACGTATCCGTAAAATTGCCAATGTTCGGTCAATGGTTCGTGAAGGTGACACCTACCTGCTCTACCCCTTAAAAGAATACCGTTTCATACCTGGTCAGCATTATATGAATTACAATGTTGTCATTTTTGGCGATAAGGTTGCCACAATGCTTGATAACAATACTAAAGCAATGGTGGTGCGCGACCGTAATGGTGCAGAGGTTATGAGAAATATTTTCAATCAGCTTTGGAACATATACGAAACCCCGACCAAAACCACAGCTCCAGAAACATATGAATAGTAGGTGAGGTAATGGAACATAGATATTATAAAATCAAAGCAAAACCAGCCGCAAGTCAAACTGGTGCTAAAGTGTGTAGTCTCAATATTAGTATGAACAATGACAATCAAACTGGCGACAAACTCAAAGCCATGATTGAATGGGTCAATGCCAATTTTGACCACTGTATTGTCAATGTTTCCGATAGCCTACAACGGCACAATTTGATAAGCCAAGGTTTTTCAAAAGACGTTGCTTATAAGAAGGCTATCGCTTTAGGGGACGAATGGTTAGCCACAAACGACAATATATTGAAACAACTTACTATCCCTTATGAAATAAGCCGTTGGGATAATTGGCTAGGATTAACTAGGGTTCAGAAGTTGCAAGAGAATCTCTATAAAATGTACAAAACGGTCAAACCCTTTCAAGCCTGTGTCAATTTGGATGCACAACAATGGGTTGCCCGTCAATTAGGAACAAATGACAACCAACAGGTTTTACAAAATGGCGTTGCTTTTTTACTGGAAGAATTTGCAGTTCATAGTCATATAGCAGAAAGAGAATGGCAAAAAGGGAATGGTAAAATGGTACAGGCTTATCCTGCCAAACAGCTTCAATCAGAAGATTTTCTTCGTAATCGCTTTGGTCGTATGGGATTGGAAAAAAGCTATTTTGTCCGTCAAAAAGTTGAAACAAGAACAGTATCTAACACAAATTAATTTTCATCCCCTTCTTTCTTCCAAGCAATTTTAATGTCCGTCACGAAGGTTTTATCTTCCTCGACCATATCAGCGTAACGTCCATCATGAGCTTTGATGGATTTAACAGAAAAACCAGCTAATCCGTCATATAATGCATCGAGAGAATAGCCTTTAATCGTTATGAGGTGGGTTGCAAAGAAGATTTTGATTACCCTATCATCACCATCTTTACCGAGCCAAGAAGTCAAATAATGTGAATAGGCGAAATTTTGCCGTGTACCGTCTTTAAGAACAAAATCAATGGTTCTGGTTTCTCCTGTTTCAAAAACCGTTACACTATTTGAGGCTTTTTCCGCCTTATCTTCCTTGTTCTGTCCGCTTTTATCAATTTGCAGGCTTTTAAACTTATAATTCTGGCTCATAATCTATATCAATGGTTTTTGGAGGTTGAACTTCCCTTTCCGTTGTTTTTTCTATTTCAATTGTCTTATTAAAGTTGACCTTCTTTAATTCTGTTGCTCCTTGTCTGTCACCTCTTTTATTTATATGCTCCAAAAGCTCATCTGCATCGTCCGTGTAAATCGTTACATCTTCGCGCCCACGGGAGGTCGAAACATAAAACTGTTTTTGGTTAGAGGCTAAAAAAGTCGATGCGGGTTGCGAGATAATAACCTTATCTACTGTCTTTCCCTGTGAACTGTATGAGGTAATCGCATAAGCATAATCAAAATTACTATGGTCTTTTCCCAAAATAAATTCAGTATTGCGTGTTGTTGATTTCTTGACCGTTCTTATGTCTCCATTATTATCAAATCCTTTGACAGTCAAAATCGTACTGTTATTTAACCGTTTGCCTTGAGCATCAAATCCATTTTTATTGATGCGGATTTCATCGCCTTTGCTTAACTCAATTTTTCTTGGAGTGTAAACATCATAATCCTTTGCCCTATGGAGGGGCAGGATATGATGTTTGCCTCGACTATCTTTAATTTTAATCATGCTTTTATCAACGCTCTCGACGGTCAAAACTGAACCCTTTTTGATACTTGGTAAGTTTTGATGGGTTTGAATAACCTGCCCTTCACGATAGGAACGTATATCTTCCTTTTGAGCGACACTTAAATAGTGATTGTCAAAAACTGCAAACTGCTTTTCCCGTTTACCGAGTAGTTTCGCTTCCCTCAATCCCTCTCGCACGTTTTTATTGATTTCTTTGGCTTGTTCATTCGTTGGTGTAATCACAAGTGCGGATTTCTTGGATTTTCGAGAGGTCAAATAATCGCTTACCAACTGTTCTTTGAGCCGTGTTGGTTCGCACTCCTTGATTGAACCGCGCTCTTTGAGTATGGCAAAGCCTGATTTGATATTGCCGTCGCTGATTTCTTTTACTGCCGCTTTATACGTCGCTTCTTTCTGCCGATAGATAGTCTCCATTGAAACCTGTGGAATTTTACCCACCTCTTGCAATAACCGCATAGCATCACCGCGCATAACGGCGGTATGCTGTCTTGGGTCACCTGAAAGAACAACTCGAGTTTTATTTCTTTTGGCTAGCTCTAAAATTGAAGCCATATCCTGAGAACCAAGCATACCGGCTTCATCAATCCAAATAACTTGCCCTTTGGTTTGTTTCTGTAATTCCTTATCCATTAAGAGGCGTGCAACTGTATCAGCCTTTTCAAACCCTTCCTTTTTAAGAACATCACGGGAGGCTTCCGCCGTTGGTGCAAACAGGAAAACATTTTTGCCTGTTTTTTCTATTTGTGGCACAACCTCTTTTAACAAGGTTGTTTTGCCCGTACCCGCCGCACCTCGTATCATCACCGTCATATCTTGTGAAGTCATCACATGGTTCATCACCAAACGTTGCTCGTCGTTCAAATGTTTGAATTGCGTAACATCAAATCCCGCTTTTAACGGACGGTATTTGCCAACGCCATCACGGGCAAGCCCTATCATCCGCCTTTCTTCTGCATGAACCAACTTCGTTGTGCAAAGCCTTTGGCTACCCACTTGGATTTTAAAAACCGTATCGTTGTTTTCTAAAGCGGTATCTATCTCATCAAGTTTAATCCCTTTATTGTCGATGGCATGTTTATAGCCTTCAGCTAGAATTTGTCTGTCCCGTTTGACCGAATTCCTTGTAAAAACATGGTTTATCGCATGGTCAATTGATTTTGTTACAGTATGACTTTTATCGGTAGTCTTGGTTTCTTCAGGTGTTTTTTCATCAATACCAGCTTCATGCAATTGGTCACGCCATTTGTTTTGCAATTCGGGCATGGTCAAATTCTTCTGTTTTTTTGCCCGTGTCTTTGCTCCCAATTGGTCAAGTTCCTTTAAATTGGTAATGCCTTTTTCTTTGGCGACCTGTCCAATCAAATTTGTTCGTTTGGAAAAGTGGTCAATTGCTTTTTGCGGAATAACAGACAATTCAAATCCGTTCTTGGTTTTACGAATGCCATAGCCCATGTCGGAAAACTTATCCGCCAATCGCTTATGAAATCGAGCTTGGTAATAGGGCATATCCCGTTTGATATTGTGAAATTGCCCTGCTTTGTACATGCCCTCAACTTCATCATAAGTCACATTGAATGCAAAACAATGGCAATGCAAATGCGGATCTGGTGAATGACCATCAACGGGTCGTGCTGTCTGGTGAACAAAGTTTGTCCAAAGAAGTTCTTTAGTATCACGGTCTTCATTTTGACCTTGCGAGCGCACCCGTGTTTGCATATCCTCTTGCATTTCGAGCATAGTTTCATGGACACTTTGCTCAAAGGCTGATAATACCTGTTTATCTTCCCCAAGTGCATGAAGAATGGACACTGATTTAGGGCAATGAAAACTTATATCATAGCCAACACGTCTATTGGCAACTGTTCTTGGTGTGAGTGACCCACCATCTTTCGGGTTGATATTGTCACAGAGTTTTTCAAATGCAGCCCTGTCAACAGTTTGTCCTTCCAACCCCAAACGCTTTGCAATCCTGCCATTGAATTGCCCGTTGACCTCTTGGTCTTCCAAATAATAATCGGCCTTTGCCAGCGCATCCTTGAAGTAATCCTTTGCTTGCGCCGATGTTGAACTTTGAAACATACGTATCATAGGCTTTCCCTTTTTAAGCGGTAAGCATATGTCCATATCTGTTTTTCCAAATTCACTCTACTGACCGATTTTGATTGCCTTTATTGGCTTTCAAAATACGAAAATATACTGATAGGTTTTCTCCTATTTTAAGGTTTCTATATGTCAGTACACCTTAAATCCCCTTTGCCGTATTGATGCATCAGATGACTCAAAAGCGATAACACCAACGCGGATATTTGCCCGCCACTGGCCCGCATAATCGTGTGGTTCTGGGCAAAATATCCTCTGCCTTGTTGTTAATACGCCTCATCATCTGATTAACAAACAAAGGAGACTTAAAGATGACTGACAGTACAAAGCAAACCGAGAAAAAAGGCGACCGCCCTACGCATGGACTTTTCATTAAGAGTGAACAATTTGGCTCTGAAATTCCTTTCCGTCTTTCTGGTGTATGGAACTACCCCGAGAAGGGATATATGAGCCTTAGCCCTGAGAAACTCCAAATTCGGGAAAATCCAGATGCTAAGAATGGTGAGGCTCGTTTTCAACTCTTCCTGAAGACCAAGCTTTATGGCAAAGATGCTTCCATCAAGTTTGGAGAAATTAAACCCGATGAAGAAAAAAATTGCTTTGAAGTCAACCTTGGGGACTTAGTGATTTTTGAAAATAAACCTCGTGAAGTTGAGCAACCTAAAAAAGTTGCAACTAACGGACAACCAAGACCATAACACAAAGGGGAGCTTCGGCTCCCCTTATTCTTTGAGTGGAGAATGAAAATGTCAAAACAATTTGATATCCAACAAACCATTACCAACCAGATTATTGACCTTCTTGAAAGCGTTAATATTGAAGATTACCATCCTCCTTTTGGTGGGTTATCTTCTTTGGGACTACCCAAAAACCCCATTACAAAGCATGTCTATAACGGTATCAATATTTTAAATCTGTGGCTTTATCAACAAGCCAAAAATTATTCATCAAACGAATGGGCTACCTTCAAACAATGGAAAGAGGTTGATGCTTCCGTTAAAAAGGGTGAAAAATCCAGTAAAATAATCTTCTATAAAACACTAACTAAATCAGAAGAAACTGAGAACGCAGAACTGGAAGAAATCAAAATTCCTATGCTTAAAGTCTATAATGTCTTTAATGCCAATCAAGTTGAAGGGTATAAATCTGACATAGAAAATGACGCACCTATACAAAGTAAAGTCAAAAATATAGAAAACATTGATTTGTTCTGTAAAGAGACAAAAGCTATTATAAAGCACAGTGGACATCAAGCATATTATAGTACACGTCAAGATTACATCAACATGCCTGAAAGACCTCTTTTTCAAAATACGCCTCAAGCGAATGCAACTGAAAATTATTATGCAACTTTACTTCATGAACTAACACATTGGACGGGCGCAAAACATCGCTTAAATCGTTTTGATTTAAAAGACATCAGCAATAATACTGGAAAAGAAAACTATGCATTTGAAGAACTCGTTGCAGAACTAGGGTCAGCTTTTCTTTGCGCACAACATGGTATTACCCAAATACACCCTGAACATCATACAATCTATATTAAAAGCTGGTTGAAATCCCTGAAAAATAATAAAGCATACATCTTCAAAGCATCAGCTAAGGCCTCAAAAGCCGTTGATTTTTTATATCAAAACAAACCTAGTATGTAAAGTTACCTCACATTGCATAGATTTGTTCGATAGATATTGGGGGCTTTTTGGTTTTTGCTTAAGATTTTGGTTTGTATGTTTTAACTAATGGACAGTTCTTGCTCAAAAGGACTGCTGTTTTAACTTTTTAAAATTACATCCTAAACTATACAAAACTCACCCCTAAGAAAATATGGATGAAATTTAATAGCTTATTCTTACCCCTTGTAAGAAGGATACAATGCTTCACTTTAATGCCTTCATAGCTTGCATTGCTTGTATAAATTTATGTATCACCTTAACAAAAATGATTAGTTTTGAACATCAAGATATCTCATACATTTCTGTCGTAAGGAAAAATCTTGATACCCTGCATTGCTTTTTGCACCAATCCAACAGTGCTAATTTTTATCAGACATCTCCCCTAAGCAGTGCTTTAGGATTTTTCACAATAAAGACCTAAGCGGTTTTACTACCATTTTGAACGCTTGACTTTATGGTGGTATTATGGAATAATATCGTCCATGAAAGCATTGAACTATATACTAAAATCAATCGGTTATAATCCCAACCCAAATATGTGGGATAAAATCCTTGAAGAGGAAATGAAATACCGAAAAGATTTCTTCATCGTCTATAATACACGTTTCGCCCAGATTCTTTTTGACCTTCCGTTTGATGAAGAAAAACTAAGTAATGGCATAACTTGGGAAGAACATAGACGACGCGAGAAAAAACGCATGCGCGAACATGAAGAATGGTTAAAAGAACAATCCAGAATATATGAGGAAGAGAAGAAGATGCTTGCTCTGTTTGCTGAACAGAAAATCTTTGATTTCCCATTTAAAAAAGATAAACACGGAAAAGTTAACTTGGACAACAAGAACACTGAGTCAAAAGCAAAACTTCATTTTCAATTAGAAAGTTTCTGCCTTTTAATTGAAAAAGGGCTTATTGGATGTGGTTTAAATGAATTTCGGCTCATGCCTTACGAAGATGTTATAGCAAGACTTGAATTTGCCAAGACGATGGACAACAATCCAAATACCTTAGCTGATGCAAAAATGAAGTTTGGAGAAGATTTCGAGTTTTATGAGAGTGAACCGAAAACTGAAGAAGAACACAAAACAGAATGGGATGGATTTCGCCATGAACTAAAAGCTAGCATGGATTACTGGAAAAACGAAAGAAAGAGACTCCGTGATAATCCAAGACCTAAATTCTACTGCTAACAGTTAGTTTGAACCCTCGATATTTTTTTATAAATTGGTATCTTCCAACTAACCAATATTTTAGATGTCAAATTTTTTAGACTTTCCACTCATCAAATGGAATTTGGGACACCCGTTTACGGTTCGTGATGCTTGTGAGGGTGTTCTTATCATGGGTGGGCTTGGAAGTGGTAAAACGTCTGGCTCTGGCGCTCTATTAGCCAAAAAATATTTAAAGCAAGGCTTTGGCGGACTTGTCCTAACTGCTAAAGAAGAAGAACTCGACCTTTGGAAAAAATATTGCAAAAAATGTGGCAGGGAAAATGACCTTATCGTATTTGGTTATGGTTCTAACAGATATTTTAATTTCCTTGATTACGAATGCAGTCGGCCTGATAGCGGTACGGGTATTACTCACAACATCGCAGATACCCTAAAAACGGTTATTAAAGCAGGAGCAATCGAAGGAAATGAACAAAATGAAGCTTTTTGGGATTCGGCTTTACAGCAACTGCTCGTCAATTCGGTGGATTTGTGCTTACTCAATAATGAGGCTATTCGTTTTGAGCATATCTATAAAATAATTCAATCTGCGCCTAGAAATACCTCCCAACTAAAAAATCAAGATTGGTGTAAAAATTCTCTTTGTATTTCTCTGATGACTCATATTGCCAAAGAGATAAATTCGATTGAAAGAAATGAGGAAACGGACAAAAAAGCAAGACGACTTCATATAATTGAAGATTTCTTTTTGGGTAATTGGTTGAATCTTTCAGAAAAAACCAGAAGTATTGTTGAACAAATGTTTTTTGGTTTTGGGGACAGGTTTATGCGTGACCCCCTTTATACTCTTTTTAATACAAAGACCAATATAACACCTGAAGATACAATTGACGGGAAAATTATTGTTGTTAATCTGCCTTATCTCATCTTTGAAAAAACTGGTAAGGATGGACAAATCTTATTCAAATATGTTTGGCAACGTGCCATGCAGAGAAGACAGATAACCGAAGACAGCACCCCTACGTTCTTATGGGTGGATGAGGCGCATTATTTCTTACACGACCATGATATTGACCACCAATCAACCGCAAGAAGTTACCGGGCATGTACAGTTTACTTAACGCAAAATCTACCAAATTACACCCTTCACGCTGGTGGAGGAGAAAAAGGCATGTATCGTTTCAAAGCTTTAGCGGGAAACTTAGGAACAAAATTTTTCCATGCCAATTCAGATGTCGAAACCAATGAGTATGCTTCTAGTTTAATTGGAAAACAATTAGCATGGCTTCATAATACAGGAACATCTATGGGGCAAAATATTGGGACAAGTGAAGGCAGCACGCAGAGTTTACAAAATATCATTGAACCATCAGATTTAGCCAAACAAAAAACTGGTGGGCCAATCAATAATTTTGAAGTCGATGTTGTCATACACCGCCAAGGAATACCCTTTAAACAGACTAAACGAAATCATGCACTTTTGACCATTAACCAGCTAAAAACCTAAATAACAATTGAAAGCACGAAAAGCACTTACACACCCCCTATCTATCTTAGTACACCTTATCATTTTCTATATATTGACCATCAAGTTATATGATTGGTTTTTCCTCATTAACCAAAATAAGAAATACCCAGAGTTTTTCCCTTCCTTATTGACTTTGAATGGTCTGTTAATACTAAACCTGATTTTTATTACTCTTATTTTTACACGCCGATACTCTACCATTCTAAAAACTATTTATTCTGGAATTGGTTTAGTTATGATTGTCAGCATAGTTTTATCTGCATATGCCAGTAAACAAGACATCAAAACATTTAAGGATTTTTGGGATGCTTATGCCAATATGCACACGCAATATGTGTGGATGTGGTTAGCAAAAATCAATTATATTGCCACCCCTATATTGTTTATCATCCTAGGTATTGTCTTTATTGTTTCTGGGAGATTTAATGCGGTCGGTTATAAGGTCTTTGAAATTCTCACAAAATACAAAATTCAATTTAGGATATTTCTAGGAGCATTTGTTCTATATCTAGCTTACAAGGGTATATTGAGTGGTAGTAAAGAAGGTGGTTTTGAATTCAACTTTTATGTCATTAGAAATGGCTTAACAGTACTTGCTATCATAGCAATTGGTTTTTTCATTTATCGAAAATTAAAAAAGAAACGCCTATGGGATAGGTCTGTTTCAGAGACGTTTCATCTAATCCAACGTATTATTAAGGGAGGAATAATTATTGGGTTAATTTATATTAGTTTTCTGCATTTTAATTTCTTGTGGAAGTATGGTGTTCCTAGCATGTTCGTTGAGAAAAACATTGAGCATGCGAAAAGAATCTATGAATTACAGGATTCAAATATGAAGCCATTCAACCTATTTCCAACAGTACTATTCTATTCTTTCATGATTTACTTGATGTATATCGGTTTCCGTGGAAAAAGATATAAAGGCGGTTATCTAAACCCAAAAGACCCTTGGTTACCGCAAAACGCTCTTCTTAAAAAGCCAGAGTTCTTTAACGAATTGTACTTGATGAAATACTCCGAAGGTAACTTGGATAAAATGAAAAAACTATGTCTAGAAGCCATAGAGTGGTTAGTTGAAGAAAAAAAGCACTACCAATATTATCTAGATTTATGGAGAAATTTTGAACCTTTAAGTGATGAAGAGTATTATAGACGTGGAAACAAAAAAGGGGATAGACTTACAGAATATAATAGACGTGACGTCAACTTTATTAGGCAGGAATTCATACAATGGATTAGATACGTTGATAATGAAATAAAATCGATTGAAGAAAGAATCAAAAAGGTTTCCGAGGATATAAAAAATCGTGATGCAAATTCTGATGAAAGAAAATATGAAAAGTTGTAAAATTATTTCTAAGAATTTTAATTAATGGTGACGTTAGTCTAAGCCTGTCCTAGTTGCGCCGCTTCCGTCATGATTGAATTGACGACATTTTTTTGAAACTGGATTTGAAAATCCAAAGATGATTTTGAAATTTCGTCAAGTTCAAAACGTTTTAGAGCATTTCTGACGCGTAATTCGGCCAAAGAAGATAATGGAAAAAGAGGTTCGTAGCCCAGTTGTTCGCAAATGATTTCGCGAGCTTGGGTTTTGTATTCCAAATTCTCTGTTTCGTAGGCTTTAAGTGTATCGGAGCTAATATCAACTCCATGAAAAATAGGCATTTATAACCTCTAAAATTTGTATAACCATATCACAAAAAATCATTTTATGTCAAGAGAAGTTGATGAATTATACATCATGGAAATTAGGGAATTGTCCAAAATCTGTAGAAAAACGCAGGAGTTAATAACCGAAAAAAACAAAAGGATTATTGAGATTCAACGAACAGAAAAGATAAGGTTCAAAAAGCCCGACCCTGCCCCTAAACCTCAAGGAGACATACGCATCACGAAATACCACTATAAAACAATGCGTACTCCAGAACAGACCAAAGAAGAAACAAAGAAAGCTGAAATATTCTATGCCAATGAAATCAAGGCCTCTTTAAAAGAAAAGACTAAGGAAACTGAGCAAGAATATTTAATTGAAGTTATTCCCCAAATAGATGATTTAAGTCTTTTAGCTTTAGTAGAAACTGGAATGAACGCATATAGGGCAAAAGAAAATGAAAAACAGCCAAAAGTAAAAAGAGAGTCAAAATTTAATTTTAACGACTATTTGAATACTGGCTATTTGGATTTAGGCGAAAAAGATGAAGACAAAGACAAAAACCGAGACGTTTCAGATGATTTTGAATAACAAAGCCCATCAATAATAATGGGCTTTGTTATTTAGAATGTCCTATTAAAAACTGGGTGGTTGTGCTACTGGTTCAATGCGTTTACCTCCATGCACAAGGGCTGTCTCTATAATTTTAATAGGATGCGTTTTTCCCTCTTCACGAAAAATATCAAGCAATTCATTATGCGTGATATTTATTGGATGGGTGTCTTCATTCCCATATTTTAAACCGTTAATCTCTGTATTGGCTTCAACAGAATTATTATCAATAACCTCATCTTTAAATTTAAAAGATGTAATAATACTGTTGTCTTTATCTTTTCCAAGTGGGGTTATATCATCATTAAGGCGAGCCTCTTTTACTTTGATAGTAAAACTTCCCTTCTCAATCACGCGTACCGAATTATTTTCAAAAGGTATTGTCCAACCTTGTGAGGCAAAGGTCATAGATTTATCAATAATTAATTCAGCATTGGCATTTGCTTCGTCAATAAAAACAAAAGAGATAGTAACATTATTCCTTTTCACATCATGCCTATTATAAGGAGAATAATTATCATCCTTTGTTGTTGGAATACTACCATCTTTATTATAACTACCCCCAGAAACAGAAAAGATTGGGGATTCATCATTTAGATTGAGACGTTGGCGATAAAAATCCGTGCCATGATACGGTGTCTTTGCGCCCTTTAACATCGCTAGGTAAGCTCCTTTTCCAGCACGAGTTATATTCGTCAGGTAAAGCGTTTCAATATCTTCAGACGGTTCTGATGAATTATTACCGCCATTACCATTATCAATAATAGGGTCATCTGTTTCATTATTATCTTCACTCGAACATAGAGTCAGAGGAAGAGACATTAGTGTTACTAATAAAAATTTGTAACTAAATAAAAGTGTCTTCATTGTATATGATTCTAGATTTAGAATTAAAAAGTAAATTCACCGATTTTGTCAGACCAACTACCATAAAGGAAAAGCTCAACTTTCTTTGGCTTAATGATAAAATCATCTGGGCGACGGCTTCTTGGTTCTGGCTTATGCAAAGAATAAGTGATTCTGGTGTTAAGAGGTTTTGTCGGGCCAAGCATTAATTTCTCTTTTATTCCCTCGTAATAGTCAAAAACCTTTTCAGCTTCATTAGCGCTCATAGATATTGACGGCCTATAATTCACAAACTCTTGAATTTTGAGAGGCTTACCTGAACCAAAACTCATTGGAAGAGCTTTGAAGTGAAAAGTATAATATGAATTTATTTTAAGTTGCTCTTTATCAAAATCATACGCATCTATACTCCATTCGCCATAGACTTCGTAAACCAAGTTATCAGAACCGGTGGCAATGGCCTTATCTCTGATTTTGGCAATTTTACCTTTCATATCTTCTCGAATTTCTTTTAGCTTGAAAGGGTTATTTTGATTATCAAAAATTGTTCTGTTGTTTTCAAAAACATTTAGATATACCTCCATTGGATTGATATAGGGGCTAAATACAAAGCTTTTACAACATTGTGCTTCTGGTGAATCTAAACAGAGCTTGGTTGCCCCAAGAAAAAATTGTTCGAGGTTTTTTAACTCTAAGGCTTTCTTTGCCTCTTTGATTTCTTCTCTGCTTTGTGGACTTGCATCTTTGCAGGACACAACCAATAAAAGGGTTATGATAAAAGGGGTGAAAAATGAGTTTTTCATGTTTGAATTTTTAAGGATTAAATAATAACTGAAACACCAAGTAGGCTTGGAAAATGGGGAATTTGAGAGAGAAAATAACCTCTAAGGGTCTCGGATATAATTGAGAGTAGTTTTCATACGGCAAAAAAATAGCGTGAACTCAGAGTGTCTTGCCTGTAGAGGTACTGGTATACCAAGGAGTCAAAGACAACAACTAAGCCCACGCATACCGTGGGCAATAGCTTGTTTGCCTTTCACTTGACCCCTTTTAAAAATTACCAGTTTTCTACAGGTAGTGAAATTCGTTAGCTAATGCTTATATTTTAAAATTCGTTCTTTTTATTGTTCGATAATATACAATTTACGTTTATTGAATCTAAGATAGAGATTCCAAAAACCCTGCCAAATATTTTTCAATCTTTTTATTTAACAGAACTTAAAAATCAGACTAAAGCCATATCTGCAAAAGAAGAATATCCATCGTCAGTCACAATAATATGGTCAAGAACTTTTAAATCTAAATATTTACCACCCTTAACAAGCTTTTCGGTAATGCTCTTATCTGCTAAACTGGGCTTTAGATTACCTGAAGGATGATTATGCCCCAAAATCATAGAACAGGCACGAGCTTTAAGCGCAGAAGCAAACACTAATTTTGGGTCAACCATTGTGCCTGAAACACCACCTTTTGAAATTGGCACAATACCCATGCAAGCATTATTACGGTCAAGGAGCATGAGCTTAAATTCTTCCTGTAAATTAATTGTCAAATCATCCCAGTTTTCCCGAAAGAGTTTGTAAGCATCTCGTGAGCAAGTTATTTTCGGACGGTCACAAGCTTTTACTTTCCGCTTATAAGTCAGTTCAATTTCAGAGATTTTAAAGAGGTCTGTTTTTGTCATGCCGTGAACATGGCAGACTAAGCAAAAAAGATGTACTGACAGATAATACAGAGCTACATATCTATATCGATGTCCTTGTCCTTATCTTCTTTATCTGGTGTTAAATCAATATAACTATTATCAAAAGAATCCATATCAAAGGGAGGAATAATGTTTTTATCTTTTTCTAGTTCAATTTCTTTTTGATATTGCTCCATACCCTCTTTCATAGCCCGCATTCTGTCCTTTCCTGCTTTTATACTCTCAATTTCTTCTGGTTTTAACCCAAGTTCTTTAGCCACCTCATAGCCTTGGTTAAAAGCTTCTATATAGTCCTTATCTACTTTCGTTTGCTCTTCCATATCTTAAAAAGTTTCTCGGGCATGAAGCTCTAAATATTCATCTATTGAATTGCGGTCATAAAGAATAATTCTTTTTTGCGGTTGTGAAAAACGAACTTTTCCTTCGTCTCTTAATTTCTGCAAAGTCGTTTTAGAAGAGATATTCAACAATTTCATAGCTTCATCTCCATCAATCCACTTGAACGGGGCTTCCTTTCCACGTTTTTGTTCAAGGTGTTCGACTACCTTGTCAAAAAGTTTATAAAATGCTTCCTCTTGTAAACAGACAACTTGCATAGAGCTAATATCGTAAAAATTTAGAAACTGACTTCTCTTAATTCTTACTTACTCTCATATTTAAAACAGCTTCCTCTTTTGGGGTTAACTTTAATTGAGAGAACTTCTTCATTATAGATATAAAGTCTATAACAGCTTGTTTGTTATTGAAGTTTGGATTGAAAGTGCCTTTTGTGTCAAATAAAGTATTAACCGCTTCAACGCCATCTTTTTCTAAAACCTCATAAATCTCATCAATTAATTCAGGTGCTATTTTAGGAGCTTCATTAAACATTCTTGTTATTTCCTCTTTAGAAAACTTTCTCATTCTTTTTATTTTAAAAATTAATAACTGAATCCAGAGCGTCATCTGTCTCTTTGTGCATGAAATTTTGTTGATAGTTTATTGTGGTTGTTATTGATGAATGTCGATAAAGCTTTTGCAACATCTGAATTGGGATTTTGTCTCCTGAAATATTGCCAAAGCTATGACGAGCAATGTGCATAGATAGCTTCTTATCGATTTTAAGCTTTTCTGCCACTATTTCTAACCGTCGATTAAGGTTTCTGGTTATTGTTTTGACTCTAGTTGCAACCTCTTTTTCATTTTTTAAATTCGTGCCCTTAAGAAATGGAAAAACCAAGCTATCCTTTTTTCCTTTTTCAACCTCGTAAGAATTTAAGATTATTTGTGCTTTCTCCGGCACAGCCAAAGAAACAAGCTTTTGGTTTTTACCCATACGGTAATATAAACGACCATCTTTAAAGTCAGACCATTTCAGTTTAAGAACATCCCCAACTCTAACACCAGCAAAATAAAAACTCACTAACCAAACATGGACGGCCTGTTGTTGGGCGTGGGTTATACCTTCTACAGTTTCTAATTGTTGAACTTCTTCTTTATTCCATCCAATTTTTTCTGTTTCAGGAAATTTAATTTGAATTTTACCCTTACCAAATGGATAATTATTATAATCAATATTAAATTCCTTTCGCGCAAAATTGTAAATAGTACGAATAAGCATAAGATAGTTAACTGCTGTACGTGGTGATACCTTTCTTTCAAATAAAAGATGCGCCTCAAAGCCTTTGAGCAATGTAACATCTAGATCTGTGAAAGCTAGCTCAGAACGCCCTATGAAGTTTTTAAAAATCTCTATTCTCTTATTCTGATTGTAATGCTGATTAAATTTTTTACGTTTCAGTAGATTGCCGAGGAAAATTTCACTCACTTCAAAAAACTCTTTTTTATCCTCTCCTACTATTGCCTTCTTTATTTTATTAACAGATTGGTCTGTACTACTGCTATCACTATTTAATAAAGTATCATTTGCCTCCGACAACTTTTTAAGGAGCAAATTGTTTAATCGCTTAGAATTAGGATGAGATTTTTTTACTTTACTATGCTTGCTGTCCCAGAATTTTTCGTCAATATACTGACCTGTGTATAAATATGAAGATTTTCTATCTTTGGTAAGACGAATGGCAAGAGGAAACAAACCTGCACTGTTTGGTTTTCGTCTTAAAACTGCCTGTATTGTTGACATAGCTCTTGTTTTTATTAGTATAAAGATACAAAATTTAGGTACAACACAGGTACAACAATTAGTGATTTTTCATGATTTTTATTGAGTTTACCTCTTACAACAAAAACACAAAACACTCATAATCAATTGATTTTAAATACATTTAGAACCATTTAGATATAAATGGTTCAGAATTCATAACCCGGAGGTCTCGAGTTCAAATCTCGATCTCGCTACAAGACATAAAATCTTTAAGACAAACGGTTTAGCCTTTCTAAACCGTTTTTTTATGTCTAATTTGAAACAGATTCTCCATTATTGAATACCATTTTGAATACGAAAGTGCATACAATGTACCCTAAAGAAAAACTCTTAATTCTATAAAAAACTCATTGTACTTGTAAGGATAAGAACTATTTTTAACCTACTAAATATATTAAATATAAAGACAATTGTCTTTATACAACCGTTGCCAACAAGCAACTCAAAAACCTCTAAATTGAAAATTAAACAGAATTATTTAAAAGGAAAATCCGTTTTTATAGTTTCATTACTCGTAATCGGAATTACAATTCTGACTGTTTATCTGACTGGAATAAATTACAATCGGAGTTTGACTTCAAATCTCTATTTTTCACTAGGAATTATAGCGACAACGTTATTTCTGTTTATGACTTATGGACTTTACACTGGAATCGGACTGATTGACAATTTTCCAAAATTTAGGAATTTTAAAAGTGGAGATTTTATTTCAACTAGCGGAACTGGACCTACAATGGAATTACCATCAGTTGGAGATGGAATTGGAGGATTGCTTTTATCAATTTTACTATGGATCGGAATGTCAATATTTTTTGTGATTTTGCTAATTGTTTTAGAAGCCATTTTTTGGTTTTCACTATTTATAATTTTAGCAATGCTTTACTGGCTTTTCTTTAGAGCATTGAAATTTGTTTTTAAAAAATCAAAAGATACAAAAGGAGATATTGGAATTTCGGCAGTTTATTCTCTGACTTATACTCTACTCTATGTTGGTTGGATTTTCGGAATCGTTTATCTGACTGAAATAATGAAATAAAGCCAGTTGGCAACAACGTGTATAATTCATTGCTTTGGCAAGTGCCTACTTGGAAAATTCCTTCGGAATTTTCTTGCGTTCGTTTTTGTTTACTAAATTAGTTGCTGAAACACGCAACTAACCATACACAAGACCGTTGTGCTTCATGAATGCAAAAGTAAATAGTGGGAATATTCAATAAAAATAAAGACAAAGAATCATCTGCAGACAATAATGAATATGCTAAGATTATTGATTGGCCTTTAAAATGGGACACTGGTGCACCAATGCCACAGGTTTATGGAAATGGTCACAAAACTTTTTTATTATACATGATATCTGAACCTGATCCAAATTGGGATGGAACATATACTACAGTTATTGACAACTCAAGCGAAAATAAATACCCTTTAGCACTTGTCGAATTTGATGGTGGGACATTTAGATTTGGAATTGCAAATGAAGACGTGTTTGGTGGTTTGCCAATAGCGGATAAAGGAATGGACTGGTATGAAGCTCACGTTATAGAAAATTCAAAATGGATTGAGGAATTAAAAACAATTCATAAAGTCCACCCCTATTATCACGAACCAACATGGAAAGAAAAGAAACATTTTATGCTTCTATTCCATGACGAAATGTTAGAGGTTGTAGCTAAAGATTATAAAATTGAACAATTCAATTCTACATTTAAAGACCTTGCGAAGGAGGTAATTGAAAGAATGAATAAATAAAAACGAAAGCACAACACTATATAACAAATCATCGCACCCTCCGGGATGCAACGCTTGTTATACTAAACGTTGTGGTTAATGTCAAAAAACCGAGAAATTGAATGAACAAAACGATATTTGAGATTACAAAAATGGATTGTCCATCAGAGGAAAATCTAATCCGAATGAAATTGGACGGAATTTCAAGTATTGCCAATTTGGACTTTGACATTCCGAATCGAAAATTGACCGTTTTTCACAGCGGAGAAATTGACCAAATCGAAAAATCAGTTATAGAACTGAATTTAGGCGGAAAGAAAATCTCAACGGAACAAACCGACCAAACGGAATTTAAAGAAAACGAAAATCAGAAAAAGCTACTTTGGTCTGTACTTGCAATAAATTTCGCGTTTTTCATAATCGAAATGACAACAGGGATTATCTCAAAATCAATGGGACTTGTTGCCGACAGTTTAGATATGCTTGCAGACAGTTTTGTATACGGAATTAGCTTGTTTGCGGTTGGCGGAACGGTAATCAAGAAAAAAAGGATTGCTAAACTTGCTGGATATTTTCAAATAACACTTGCGATTATTGGATTTGTAGAAGTTTTAAGGAGATTTTTCGGAGACGAGAAACTTCCCGACTTTTCAACAATGATTATCGTCTCGATTTTTGCACTTATTGCAAACGGAATTTGTCTTTACATTTTGCAAAAGTCAAAGAGCAAAGAAGAAGCTCATATGAAAGCGAGTATGATTTTCACTTCAAACGATGTGATTATCAATTTGGGAGTAATTATAGCTGGACTTTTAGTAAATTGGTTGAGTTCAAGCAAACCTGATTTGATTATCGGAACAATCGTTTTTGTTTTGGTAATTCAAGGAGCATTTAGAATATTAAAATTAAGTAAATAACGATAAAACACTAACCACAACAATGGCTATAAGTAATTGCTACATCTCGCCTACTTTGGAAATTCCGCAGGAATTTCCAACTTGGTGTGTACTTGCAAAGTTAACCGCTAAACCACGCAACTACTCATAGCCGTAACCGTTAGCACCAATAAGAGAATCACAATGGGAATATTTGACTTCATTTTTGGAAAGACAATAAAAATAGATGATGAGTTTTTCGGGAAAATGGTTTTTCTTGATGACAAAAAGGAACCGCTTAAAAGCTATTTTGAATGTCGAAGACATTTCAAGCCAACTGATGACATTATTGAAATAGGAATAACCGGAGATGTAAACGGACCGACAAAAATACAAAAGGACTTTTTCCGAAAAATCGAATCTGATTATAATGAAATCGCTTTGTCAATAAAACCAATGATTGAAAATGAATTTCGGAATTGGAAAGAGGATTTTAAAATAGCGGACTTTAAAAAGGAATTTAAAGCTGTTTACTTGTTTTTGCCTCGTTGTGAAAATGAGCCAAAAGTTTGGGAAATCGCCTTTGAAAGTGAACACGACTTAAACCATACATTTACTTTGACAATGAATGATTTAAATGCGACTGAAATATTAATAGATGGATAAAAAAAATACAGGTGCTAACAAAGTGTAAAAATAATTGCTTGGTTCTTGCCTACTCGGAAAATCCTGCGGATTTTCCTCTGGTTCGTTCCATTTTTGTTAAGTTAGTTGCTTAAACACGCAACTATCCTTACACCAACCGTTGTAGCTAATTTGATGAAGAATATTTGGATAATCATATTATTATTAAGCTTTTGTTCGATAAGAGCCCAAGAACAAGAACCTGACTTCTACTCTGAAATTTATGATAAGAACTCACCTCGAAACTACTATCTGGTTAAAAAAGGAAAACCAACTTCGATTGAGGTCAATGATACTATCATACTCAGGAATTCAGAAAAATGGATTGAACATAACATTTATACTTTTGAAAAACCAAATGAAATTCTTGTGAAAAAGTATAGAAATGATTCTTTAGCAAAAGATGAAAAATATAATCTTGACTCAAAAAAGAGAATAATAAAATACGAAGGAAATATAAAATATAGTAAAGGCGAATGGTATGTGACTAGACTCAATCATTCTTACGAATCTAACAAAAAAACGACCGAAAAAATTAATCGATTTGGTAAAATCTATATGCGCTACGAAGTGAACTATGATAGCCTTAAAAACCCAACACTTGTAAAAAGTACAATTGTTGGCGGACCAAATAGTTCAAGGTTAGAAAACATAAATTACGATTATGATAATGGGATTTTTGTTCGTTCTGAATTTGACTTTGACGGAAGAATAAGAAATGAAGAAGAAGGTTTCTTTAACACGGATTATGTTATAAATAGAAATGAATTTAATGACATAACCAAAATGTATTGGATTACTTCAAATAAAAAAGATAAAATCATTTACGACATTGATTACGAATATGATAATTATGGTAATTGGACAAAGATGATTAAGTCATTTAGTGAAGGTGAACAACCAATGAAAATCTATTCCAAAACATATAGAAAAATTAACTATAAAAACTAGCTACAACAACGTGTATAATTAATTGCTTTGGTCGTTGCTTATTTGGAAAATTCCTTCGGAATTTTCTTTCGTTCGTTTTTCTTTGCTAAATTAGTTGCTCAAACACGCAACTAACCATACACCAACCGTTGTAAACAATTATGAACGAACGCGAAGACTACATTAGAATTTCTAAAAATGGAGACATTCACACGCTGAGCGATAGGATTCCATTTAACTGGAAAGAACTATTGATTTGGACTTCTACTTCATTCATATTTCTGATTTGGTTTCTCGGAATTGGAATTGGAATTTTTATTGCGATTTTGACCTTAATCGGATACACTTTTTACCGATTTGCTGCTTGGATTTACTACTCGGAATTAAAAATAGACGAGAAAAGCGGAAAATTAACTCGACTGAAAAAAATACTCGACCGAACTCAAAAAACGGAATTGATAAGTAATAAATTTGACCCAAACCGATTTGAATATTCAGAATTAACTCGGAGCGGAAAAACAAAATTCTTAATGAATTATCGGACTCATAAAAACAACGAGTTACTAATTTTAAAAAATAAAGCGGACAAAGAACTGATTGAAAAATATATCGCAGAAAAAATAACTGTTTACAACAACGTGTAAAAATAATGCGTAAGTTTATTCCTCAATCGTAAGTCCGTGCTGATTTGCTTGCGTCCGATTTTCCTTCGGAAAATCAGCCTCTCTCAAATCCGCACTATTCTTACACCAACCGTTGCCCACAATTATGAAAAAACTATTACTACCATTTATACTAATCGCGTTTTCATTAAATGCACAGCAAAAAGAAACTGTAGATTTAAAGTGGAAAATAAACGATACTCTGACTTATAAAACTGTAATGCGAGATGTAGTTCTTGAAAAAAGTAAAGAACAAATCGAGAACGATTCCATTTCAGAAAAAATGAGCGGAATGTTTAAAGCAATGCAAGAACAATTATCCGACTTAAAATACGAAACAAAACTATTTCCTGACAAAAACGGAAATGTGGACATTGCTATGATGCTTAAAAAAGAAAAAGCAGACACGACAGAAACTTTATTTTCAGGAATGGCTCAAATGAATGGAAATGTAGTGTTAAGAGGAAAAGTTAGTCCCGACGGAGAACTTTTGAGTTTCTATTACAAAGAGGCTCAAAAAAATCTAATCTCTATTCTATTTGAACTTCCAACAAAACCTGTTGCAGTTGGAGATGAATGGGATTTAAAAGTGAGTATGGTTTCAATGGACCAAAACTTTAAAGCAGATACTCTTCACAAGAAAAACGTTGTTAGACTTAAAGACATCAAAAAGGAAAATGGAAAAAAGATTGCTGTTGTCGAATATGATATTGAAGAATTCGTTTCTGGAGATTTCGGCAATGGAATGATGGCTATGTTTTCAAAAGATAAAGCTGATAAAAAAACATTTATGAAAATGTCGCACAAAGCAACTGCCGAGTTTGATATTGAGAAAGGTTATTGGATTTTGTATGATGGAATTATGGACATTGAAACTAACTTTTCGCTTATGGGAATGGGTGGAAATAAACGAACTGAATTTAAACTAACACCTGAAAAATAACTGTGGGCAACAATGTATAACCGCAATTACGGCGGATTCGAATACATCCGAATCCACTCGGAATTGCTAAAGCCTGTGTCAAACCGAATATTAACGCATATTAATCCGTAACTGACGGTTATACGGAGCCGTTACCACACATATGGCCTAAACAACAATGTTCTGGAATAAAAAGAAAAAACTACCGATTACTACAGAAGATAAAGTTTGGATTGACCAAGACTTAAATTGGTTACGGACTGAATTGGGTGAAGAACATTTTATGGAAATCCGAACTGTAACCCCAACTAAGGATTTTTATGAACGAACTTTTGATGGAACTAAAAAAGACGCAGAATTTATTCTTGAACGGACAATGGAGCTCATGAATATCCGAAACTTAAACATCTCTTTGGATTTTTTCTCCGACTCACCAGTTGAAATGAGTGATGGAACTATATTGACAACTCCTGCCGATATAGATGGTAGTTGGAATAGTGCAAGCGGAACTTATCAGCAAACGAAAAATGAAACTGTAATCTCAATAGAAAACGGACAATTAAAAAATCCTGTTTCGTTAATTGCGACTGTTTCACATGAATTAGCTCACCAGATTTTATTGGGAGAAAATCGGATAGAAGAAAATGATGAGTTCTTAACGGACTTAACGGCCATTACATATGGATTTGGAATATTCATTGGTAACTCTCGCTTTCAGTTCAGTTCTCAAGGTTTTGGTTGGCAATCTAGTAGTCAAGGGTATTTACCTGAACAGATTATTGCATATGCCACGGCTTGGTTATCCAAAGAACGAAATGAAAAAACGGATTACAGCCAATTTTTAGACAAATCCTTAAAGAAGTACTTTGACCAAAGTTTACATTGGTTAATGGAAAACGAAAAATAATACGTGTGGTAACAACGGCTATAATTCAGCGTTATTTTTTGGCTAGACAAAAGAACTTTTCTTACTTTTAATCGTGATTTCAACTGCGGACAAATCCTGCGGATTTATCCACGCCGAAATCATAGCCCAACCGTTGTGCATCATTTTGAAAAAAGAAAATGAAGAAATTTAAAGAATATTTTATAGACTTAATTTATCCCTTTGTATTAATAATACTATTGGGAATCTTATTTTCAATCATAATTTACTTTTTCATTGACATCTTCGTTGGATATGACATTTTTAATGAACCGATTAAGGAAAAACGATTAGATGGAACGCTAAAAATAATAGGCACTGCAATATCAATAACAGGCTTTATATCGATAATTGTTGCCATTATATATTCTAAAAAAAGCATTCAGAGAGATATACAAAAAGGAACGATCGAATTGTTTCAAGAATTCAATGACGAACGATTTAAAGAAATTCGAACCAAAGCTTGGGTCGTCAAAGAAAAGTGGGAAAAGAAAAAAAACTACCGAAAAAAATTTATTGACCACAACTTTCATAATCCTAAACAAAAAAAAGATGAGGAATTAGAAGAAGAAATTAATGTTATTTATAAACTATTAGAATTTTACCTAGTTATAAGCACATTTGAAGAAAACAAAACCATCTTACAAAGCCTAAGATATTTCTACTATGGTTGGTGGAGACCCTTTTTGTACGATATAAGTTCTGAAATTGAATCTAATAGAAAAATTAATGAAATAATTAAAACCTCTAAAAGTGACTATTTGGATAATATTTCATATACCCAAAGTCTTGAGCGATTGGACAGAATTTGTGGGCTTGAAAAAATACCAAAGAACACTATCATTCACTTTGATGGTGGATAAAAAACGAACGCACAACAATGGCTATAATTCATTGTGGTTTTGTGCCACACCAAAATAAAAGTATAAATCAAACGGCTAGATTTCGGCGGAATAATCCTGCGGATGATTCCACAACGAAATCATAGCCGAGACCGTTGTACCACATTTGAGAAAAACATTCTACATATCGATAATTATTAGTATAATACTAATTTCCTGTGCTACGAATAAAGAAATATTTCAAGCGGAAAGGTTTGCGGATTTGAATAAGCTAACTATTCCCCAAGCGAATAAAATTGAACTTGGACTTGGTTCGAGTGACCAAACACCCAAACATAAAATTAGCATCGGAGAAAGTATTTATCCAAATGAAAAAAAGTATAATCTTGAAACGCCAAAAACATACAACCGAATTGAAAACGGAAAATTTGAATTAGAGACAGAATATTTCTACACGCCTTCGGATAGTATTGTTAGAGTTGTTATGTACGAGTGGACTGAATTGAGAAAAATAAATAAAACTGACACTAAAAAGTTCGATAAAAAATATAACGGACTAAAGAAACAATTAACTTCTAATCTTGGAACACCGAGTTTTGTGGAAATTGCTTCAGATACTGCCAAATCAAATTTTAGGGACGGAATTAAATGGCTGAATGGAAATGGAAATAAAGCATATCTATTTATGTTAGGCAGTAATTCGACTGATTACAGAAAAATAAGATTAGCAATTTATAATGAATAAAAACGTGGTACAACAATGGCTATAAACAATTGCTATTACAGGCTTATCCTGAAAATTCCTGCGGAATTTTCAGATTGTCGTGTACTTGCAAAAGTCCGTATCAACCCACGCAACTGTCCATAGCCGAGACCGTTGTGCGTCATTTAAGAAACCCATAAAATGAGTGAAAACTTGATTGAAAAATTAAGGAAACAAAAAGAGGAATACATCAAAAAATACGATGTAGGATTTTATGTAAATGACACTCAAACCAAATTTATTAAAACGAAAAGGCATTTAGTAAACTATAGTTGGAATTTAAAATATAAGGACATCTTAGGTGTAGCTTTTGGAAATATAATGAGAGGAGATGACGATTCTTTTTTTTTAATTTTCATTTTAGAAGATAAAAAACCAATCTATTTTAACATGACTTATGAATCTGAAGAAATGCAAGGTTTTGATAAGTTTATGGAAAAACTAAAAGATAAATTAAACTTGGAAGAAATCTGGGAACAGGACAAAATCATTTTTGCTTATCCTGAAAATTTAAGAGGTAAAGAATTATATAAACCGTGGACAAACTCAATCGAAACTATTATTCATGAAATAAAAAGGTTTCTTGGTTTAAAACATCACGCCAGTGGAATATTAAAAAACGAATTCAAAACTGACTTGAAAAACAAAAAAACGAACGCACAACAAAGTATATAAAAAATTGCTAGTTTTAGCTAAACCGATGTTAGTTGCGAGTTTGCTAGCTTCCGATTTTCCTTCGGAAAATCCTCGCACTCAAACACGCAACTTTCCATATACAAACCGTTGTGCAACATTTGAGCAAAACATGAAAAATCTAGTTTTAATAATAATATTTTTAACTCTAAATATTTCGTCATTTGGACAAAGTTCAAATGATTGTTATAAAATTAAATATTTAGATTTTTTTGGTTTAGATCAAATAGAAGTTGTTAAATGGACTCAATCAGAACTTGATAGATTATTGAAAGTAAATTTCATCAAAGAACGAGAGCATTCTGAAATTAAGACTAGCTTTATCATACCAATGATTGTCTATCAACTAAAGGAATTTCATCCTAATTGCACTGACGATGTCGACACAAATTATTTTAATAAAATATCAGAAATTTACTTAAGAATAAGGGAGTTAGATTCAACAGAGTTTCGAAAAAAATCAATCATTGAAAAAATTGATTTCTTGCGTGATGACTTCTATTCTCAAGTAAATAGTGTTGAATATCTTCCTGATATGATAGTCACATTTGATGATGGTCCTTTTTATGGTGTTGACTATCATGAGGAATTGGATGTGAAGCCTAATAAAATACAGAAAACTCAATTTGGTACTTTAATTATTTCGAGTTTAAGAAATAAAACGATTCTAACCTGTAAGGACAAAAACGGAAGTATAATTTGGCAAAAATTAATTACTGGATTCAAAAACAAAAAATTGAGTGAATTGCATTTTATAGAAAATCCCATGGAATACAATTCTGCGGCAGCAGTAGCTCATATGTACTCGGAAGGAGAAAAACTTACGCTTTACTTAAAAATTGATGGAGGTTTCATGTTTTACTTTCATTCATGGTAATGAACTTATAACGTTGCACAACAACGTGTATAATTAATTGCTTTGGTCGTTTCTTATTTGGAAAATTCCTTCGGAATTTTCTTTCGTTCGTTTTTCTTTACTAAATTAGTTGCTCAAACACGCAACTAACCATACACAAAACCGTTGTACCACATTTGAGAAAACCCTAAAACTGAATGAATTTATTTCCTTCCAAAACTTTTGCAACAGAATTGACAAGTGATTATTCAATCTCAATGCAAAATTTAAAATCTAACACGGACATAACCGATTCATTAACATCAAAGCATACAAAAAAAGCATTTCGCGGACAAGTAAATGAAAATGGATTCAAGGTAATCTCATCTGAAATTGGGCGTGGTGCAGTTTGCGTATTCATTGGAAATTTTAAGGAAAAAACTGGTGAAATTGAAGTACGAATACATAAAGCATTTAAAGTTATGTTTTCAATCCTTTTATCATATCCATTTATTGGATTCGGTTTAATTGCATATAATCAAGGAATCGCAAAAGGACTGAACCTCTTACCGATTCTTTTAATTGGTTTACTTGTTATAAGGTTTGTATTTATAGAATTAAGTTTTCGTTTTATTTCAAATACTGGAATAAATAAACTGACAAATATTTTGACAATAAAGGAATTAAATAAAAAATAAAAACGTAGTACAACAACGTGTAAAAATAATGCGTAAGTTTATTCCTCAATCGTAAGTTCGTACTGATTTGCTTGCGTCCGATTTTCCTTCGGAAAATCAGCCTCTCTCAAATCCGCACTATTCTTACACCAACCGTTGTGGCTAATTTGACCCAAATCTGAAATGAAAGCAAAAATTGGAATCGGAATTATAATTATAGCCTTTTTGGTTTGCTTAAATCCGTACCTGCTGATTTTCGGAGTTCCACTATTCATAATCGGAATTATTATACTTCTGCTTTCCGATAAAAAGTTAAAAACAAAACTGATTTGGATTTTGACACTAATAATATTATGGTATCCGAGTATGCATTTGTATTTCTATGTAATGGGAACAATTGGAACAGCAACGGCACAAAAACTTGATTTAATATTTCCAGAGAACTTTAAAGGAAAAGCAATTGTGGTTTCTGATATGCCTTGCGGAGAGGAAATCGAAATTATTGACAACCGAGAACAATTAAGAATTCCTGAGAACGGAATTTTGCTTTACAAGGGAAATTTAAAAAGCGGATATATTAATAATCGCTATTTCAAAATTGACAATAACGGAAATAAAACAGAAATCCCATTTCGAGCTAATCATATGTTTTGGGAGGATTCAGAAAAAAAACCAGACGAAAGTGAAGTTGGAATTTGGTTAAGTGGTGGCGGAACTAAATACAATCCGAATCCGAATGGCGGAATTAATTACTCATTCAGAGAATATGTAATCAGTTCAAAAGATAGTTTAGCCAAATGGAGTGAATTTAAACGCTCAAGAGAATTAGAAAAAACAACTGACAGTTTAGTCGCAATATGTAAAAATAAAAACTAGCCACAACAACGTGTATAGCTCATTGCGGCTGAATTCCTAATCGGAATTCCTTGCAATTTGCTATCTTTCGGTTACGGCGGAAAATCATAGCTGATTTTCCGCAACGAGCCATACACAAAACCGTTGTGCACAAGCCAAAAAACTTAATGAATAATAAAATAGGTCTTCTAATATTAACAATAATTCTCTCTATAATTTTGGCTTGCATTTATGGAATAATTCATAACCAGATTTCCTATTCGATATCTGAAGAATATTTCACCGTTTTTAAATTTGAACAATTTGGATTATGGGAAAATGGTTATAGAGATGAAAGATTAAAAGTCTCGTTAGTAGGTGGTTTATCAACTTGGTGGTTCGGACTGATTTTCGGAATTATAAATGGAATAATCGGACTTACACAAAGTAACATAAAAACAATGAGAAAAAGCATTATTGGGGCTACGTCTCGGATTTTTATTTTTGCTATTTTGTTGGGTTTAATTGGAGTTTTAGTTGGATTTTTTATAATCCCAAAATTGAATATTGACTGGAATATCCCAACTGACTTGTTTGACCGACAAAGTTTTTTGACAGCTGGAACGATGCATACGTTTAGCTATGTTGGTGGAATTATTGGAATAATATGCGGAATTAAATATCAATTAAAAATAAAAAAAGCCAATGCACAACACAGTATATAAAAAATTGCTAGTTTTAGCTTAACCAATGTTAGTTGCTTTGTTTGCTTGCATCCGATTTTCCTTCGGAAAATCCTCGCACACAAACACGCAACTTTTCATATACGAACCGTTGTGCATAATTAGAGAACTGCATGAAAAGAATTTTTATACTGTTAACTTTAAGCCTTACAATCCAATATTCTTATGGACAAGCTTGCGGAATATACAGAATAAAATATGTCGGAAATATAAAATCGAAATCACTTAAAGTTGAAAAAATAAAACTTCCGACAATTCAATTTCTAGAAGGCTTAGGAAATGAAAATTCGGAATACGGATTTGTAGAAATCAAAACTGAAAATGATAGAATTGAAGTTGAATTGGGCTCACATCTGACTTCTAATTTGTTTGACAAACCGGAAATATTACTCAAATTATATGAGAGAAAAAGAGAAAACATTCCTATCATAATTACAGTTATTGAGAATGGAAAAAACAAAGAAATAAGGATAGAGTTGACTTGGAATAATATTCAAATTAAAAAACTCGAAGATGAGAAATTTGGAAATCTATTTGAACTGAATCTGAACGAAATAAATATAAAATAACTATGCACAACAAAGTATATAAAAAATTGCTTTTTTGGGCTTAACCAATGTTAGTTGCTCGTTTGCTAGCTTCCGATTTTCCTTCGGAAAATCCTCGCACTCAAACACGCAACTTTCCATATACAAACCGTTGTGTGCAATTTGACCAATGAACAGATTTCAAGATAAAAATATAAGTATTTACCATTTCGACGATGAAATATTTGTTGAGTGTCCGAAATGTGAAAAAAGAGCAATTGTAACTAAAGACAATCCGAAATCTTATTTTTCTCAAAGAACGCTGAAATGTCCGAATTGCTTTTATTCTCTAAATGGAAGAAAAGAATCTTATGTGATTGAATTAAAATGTAATTGTTCTCATTGTGCAACGGAAATGAAAGTAGAAATGCCAAACATGAACGAAAAAAAAGAAACAATTGCTGTTAAATGTTCAAGTTGTGGAAAAACAGAAAACTATTCACCTCGCAACATAGCGCAAGAATGGAAATACCAGAGTACAGGAAAACCTTCTGAAAACTACTTTGGGCTTCCTCTTTGGCTTACCAAAAACTTCAGAGGAAATAACTTTTGGGCATTTAATTATGACCATTTAGAGTATTTAAAACAATACATTTCTGCGGAATTAAGAGAGAAAAATGGTAGAACTCATTGGACAATGGTGGAAAAACTTCCAGATTGGATGAAGTCAGGTAAGAATCGAGATAAAATTGTGAAATTGATAACCGAATTAGAACGAAAATAAAAACTGCACTTTAAAAATAAATGAATAACGAAAAGAACGAATTGATAACAAAAAAGGTTGGTTACGAAGCGATGCTTTATTGTTTAAAAGCATATTGGGAAAATAGTGGCTCTAATGACCTGACAGATATTTTAAGCGGAGGCGAATACTGGAAAGGAACCAATGAGCCTGCTGATTCTGCTTTTTGGGAATATTGGTCAGAAGCTATTGAGAAAGTAAATTCCGATGGACCAATGTATAAGGAATTGAAATAAAAACTGCACACAACAAAGTGTAAAAATAATTGCTTGGTTGTGGCCTACTCGGAAAATCCTGCGGATTTTCCTCTGGTTCGTTCCATTTTTACTAAGTTAGTTGCTTAATCACGCAACTATCCTTACACAAAACGTTAGCTGTCATTTGAAAAATGATAAAGATTAATAAAACCAATTACGAATTTTATAAAGGAGTTTTCAAAGTGATTTGGGAATTCGAGGCTAAATATGCGAGAATGGACCCGAATGCGGAATTCTCACCTTTGAATGTTTTACGGAATTGGGAAAAGCAAAGCGACTCTTTGGCAAGACGTGGATTGAAAGAAGGATTGAGAGATTCATTGACTGGACTCAAGGACTTGCCGAATGAATTGAAAACGGAATTGAACAACAACTTAATTTCGAACAATTTACCCTCTTTGAATATTTTGACTTCTCAAATCAAAAATGTTCCGAAAAAGGTATTAGAAAAAGGAAAAATCAAAAATCTGGACGAATACTATGTGGTAAAAGAAGTTCTGGACGACATTGATTATGATATAACTGAAACAGAACGGACTGAATTGAATAAAATATTCGGAGAATTTGAACTGAACTATAAAGAAAAAAACGCCAGCTAACAACGTGTAAAAATAATGCGTAAGTTTATTCCTCAATCGTAAGTCTGTGCTGATTTGCTTGCGTCCGATTTTCCTTCGGAAAATCAGCCGTTCTCAAATCCGCACTATTCTTACACCAACCGTTGTAAAACATTTGAAAAGAACCGTATGAAATTCATATTTACCTTATTTATTGCAATTCTGACTTTCACTCTGAATGCTCAATCTGACGAAAAAGAAACTGTGATATTTTCAAATATTGGAGAATTGAGTGATGAACAATTGAATAATTCTGGAGCATCTAAACTGACTTTTATTTCAGACTGGAAAGAGGCTAAAAAAATGGCGGAATTGGACATACAGAACGGAATTCCATTTCTATTGCTAGCGGGAGGAATTGCACCAACAATTATTGCTACTGACCCAGAATTTGAAAAAGAATATGGAATTTATTTCTATGAATTTGGTTGTACCGGACCCGAAAACGAGTTAATAATTGCTTATAATCAAGTGATTTTCGAATATCTAAATAAAGAGCACGGAAAAATATGGAAAAAAGAAGTCAGGAATGATGTAGTAGGATTTAAGGAATGGAGAAAAAATGACAACCGAAAAAAATAAAACGTTTTACAACACCGTGTAAACGCAATAATGGCTGAATTTCCTAATCGGAAATTCTAGCCTTTTTAATAAATTAGTTGCGTCAGCGGAAAGTACTCTCGCACTTTCCCATTACTGACGCTTACACAAAAACGTTGTAAGCAATTAAAAAATGAATAGCGAAATCAAATTATGAAAAGTCGATTATTGTTGATAATGTTTTTGTTTTCTTTTATGTCTTATGGACAAGGAATTACCCCAGACGTTATGTTAATGAAAGCAGCAGCTGACTTTTCAAAGTACGAACCTGGAATTGGAATCTTCATTATAGCAGGTAATGAGTATGATTCACAATCTGACTCTAAAATTCAACAATCTTTTGAAAAGATTTTCAAGGAAAAAGAAATTAACGTCAAAGTCTTCGTTCAACGCACTGATATTCGAAATGGAAGCACCTATGATTTGTTTTCTTTAGGTGCTGGAGTTTATGATACTGTTACTTTTTCAAATCTTTCTGCTGCACTTAAAGAGGCTGTTAATCATTATAATAGTTTTAATGGTAAGGTAGAAATTTCGAAAAAATACAGAAAGGAATTTGAAAAGAAAAAAGAAGAATACGAGAAAAACAAAATTAAAAACTAAACTGCTTACAACAACGTGTATAGTTCATTGCGTCTGAAATTCCCTTCGGAATTTCCTTGCTGCTGAACAATGGGTTTCTGTTTATTTGCTATCTTAGTTCTCACGCAACGAAACCATACACAAACACGTTACCTGCAAGCTGAAAATCCAACCGCACAGTCAAGCACATTTCATTTTTTTCGTGCCTCAAAAATAAAAAGAGCTTGCCTTTTCCCAACGCTCGTGTACGTTCATAAGATTGTTAAAAAACGAAGTGCTGAAAAACGGAATCTATCCTAAATTTTCTTTACTTTACAAATTAATTATGAGTAAAAAATATTCGGACATAAAAGAAAAACTTCAAATCACTGTAGACAAGAAAACTACTAATGATTTGGCGCATTTGACACACTATTTTCAGAATCACAAAAATGGTGTCTCACAATATTTCAGACCATCAGCAACCGAGTATTTAACTGAACTACACGAAGAATTGAATATTCTTCAAGAACCAGATTTTCAATATTATTTACCAATAAAATGGGATATTCCATTTCCGCCAACTGAAAATCCAACATTTAAATTTATTGACCTTTTCGCTGGAATTGGCGGAATAAGATTAGCTTATCAAAATAATGGCGGAAAATGTGTCTTCACGAGCGAATGGGACACTTATGCAAAAAAAACTTACGAAGCTAATTTTGGAGAAGTACCATTTGGAGATATTACTCAAATTTCAGAAAAAGATATTCCAGACCACGATATTTTGCTTGGTGGCTTTCCTTGTCAACCTTTTTCAATCGCTGGAGTTTCAAAGAAAAATTCTCTAGGAAGAAAACACGGTTTTTTGGATGAAACACAAGGAACTTTATTTTTTGACATAGCAAGAATAATAAAACATAAAAAGCCAAAGGCTTTTATGCTTGAAAATGTAAAAAATCTAGTTTCTCACGATAAGAAGAAAACTTTTAAAGTCATAGTTAACACTTTAGAAAAACTAGGTTATAACGTTCATTATAAAGTTTTAAATGGTAAGTATTATGTCCCTCAAAATCGTGAACGAATTATAATTGTAGGATTCAAAAAGACAATTTTTAAGAGTAAAGAAACTTTTGAATTTCCTGACCCACAAGAACAAGTAACAGATTTTGTTTTTAAAGATATACTTGAGCCAAAAGTAGACGACAAATACACCTTATCAGATAAACTGTGGAGTTATCTTCAAGAACACGCTAGAAAACACAAAGCCAAAGGGAATGGTTTTGGTTTTGGAATGACCGATTTGAACGGAATATCGAGAACAATTAGTGCAAGATATTATAAAGATGGTTCAGAAGTTTTAGTTCCTCAAAAAGGGAAAAACCCAAGACGACTAACACCAAGAGAATGTGCAAGACTTCAAGGATTTCCTGACAAATTCATAATTCCAGTTTCAAACAATCAAGCATACAAACAATTTGGCAATTCAGTTGTAACGCCTTTAATACAAGTTGTTGCAAAAAACATTGTAAAAGAACTTTCAAAAATTAATGAATCTAACCAATCTAAAATCGCTGTTCATTAATAATGGATGCAAGAAAGTTTATATAAAAACTCTTTCGCCTAACGATAATTCTAAAAATCAAGTTTATATTGGTGGGAATTTTGAAATTCTCAATATTTTACCAATATCAGAAATCATAACTGAAGAAGCAGGAGATTGGAATAAAGAACGTTTTAAGGCGAAAATTAATTTTTCCTGGATTGATGATGAAGGTTCAATCTTCCCTGCACCACAAGCACAACTTATTCTCTACCCTAAGTATCCTGAAGTTCGTTTTTCTGGTTTTCTTGCAAGATGCAAAAAAGCACCATCAAACTTAATGACACAAAGGTTAGCTGGTCGATTACTTTTCTTTTCAGTTGCTCAAAACGGAACAGTTTTAGGTTATGTAACTTCACCAACTTCTGAAATCGCAAACGAATTCAATCAAACAGAATCTGATTCTGTTCACGGAGTTTTCTCAGTTATAGATTTACCTCAAGCTAAAAACAACCGAGCAGTATTATTAAGTGAGCTAAAGCGTATTCACGAATTAGGTTGGATTAACTCAAAAAGATTAGATAGAGACGGAAATATAATGGATTGTCGAGCACCAAATTGCGGTGGTTATACTTTGGAAGCCGAATTAGGAGTTACGCCAAATGGCTATTCCGAACCTGATTTTATGGGTTGGGAAGTCAAGCAGTTCGGAGTTGCGAATTTCAATCGTACTAAATCTAAAGCTATCACTTTAATGACACCTGAGCCAACTGACGGATTATACAAAACCGAGGGAAGTGAATACTTTGTTAGAACTTATGGTTATGAAGACAAACGTGGAAGGCCAGACCGACTGAATTTTGGAGGTGTTCACAAAGTTGGAGAAAAACATCATCTGACAGAATTAACAATGCAATTAATCGGATTTGATATTGAAAGTGGTAAAATTAGAAATACGAACGGCAGAATTGCATTATTAGACAAAAAAGAAAAAGAAACTGCATCTTGGAGCTTTTCTTCAATGCTAAAACATTGGAACCGAAAGCATAATCAAGCTTGTTATGTGCCATCATTATCTGAAATCAAACCGAAAAGAAAATACAGATATGGTAACGAAATAATATTGGGAACTGGAACAGATTTTCAATTGTTCCTTTCGCAGATGGCACTTGGGAATATTTACTATGACCCAGGAATTAAATTGGAAAATATATCAACCAAACCGAAAATAAAGAAACGTAGTCAGTTTAGAATAAAATCTGGCTTTTTGCCGAATTTATATAAACAAAACGAAATTGTAGACATTGTGGAATAGCCAACGCTGAAAGCCATACACATTTACAGTCGCACCATCCAAGCTTCAACAAAACTGTAAAAGACTATGTCTTCACCAACGCTAGCAAGTTTACGGAATAAAGCCAGCAGGTAACAATGTATAAAAATAATAGCGGTTTAATCGCTAAAACAAAAGTATGTAATAATAAAAAAGGTAAGTGTTTAACTGAAAAGTAAGTGTATGCAAATCCGCTACTATTCTTATACGAGACCGTTACCACAAATTAATGACAACCGCACAGGAAAATATTAGAAGTACATTTTCAATATTCCACGACGGAACAATTTGTGGATTTGAAAACTACTCGGACAAGATAAAATTGAAAATCGATTGCTATTACTTATCGGAAAGAATTAATCCTGGATTTGAATGTTTTTACGTTGAATTAATCAAACCGACTAAATTGGAATTTGAACCTTGGTCGGACAAAGGTTTCTCAAGAAAAACTATATCGGATTTGAAAATTATCTCTCAATGGGAATACAATATTTTCACCTGTAAAATAGAAAACGGAAATTACCAAATCGATGTTGAAATTGAGGACCCTAAAACAGCCTTAATTGGAGGAAGTATTATTTTTGATTGCTACGGAATTAAAGTATATGACCAATCTTTAAACGAATTGACTTTCAGTAAATTAGCCGAATTAAGTAAGAGCTATTGGACTGAATTTGAAAATAGAACGGAATAAATAACTTGTGGTAACAACGTGTATAATTAATTGCTTAATGGTGTTTAAAGACCATCACGGAAATTCTGCCGAATTTCCGCTGCGCAGTTACTTTTTGCTATCTTAGTTGCTGACAAGCAACTAAACCATACACCAACCGTTACCCAACATTTGAGAGAAACAAACGTCATAGCAATTATATTTCTGGCTTTATTATTAGTCGGATGCGCAACTTCAAAAAAGTTTTCCAAAATGAACGGGTTTTTAATTATGAAAATCTGAATTTGAATTATGTTCTCGAACTAGAAAAAAAATTAAAATCTGAAGATATTTCGCCAAGTTATCGAATTGGATTAGGAGAAGGAATTTATCCAAATAAGAATAACCACAAACTTGAAATATCTCGGAATTTTAAGAGAATAATAAAACCTAATTTCTCACTCGAAGTTGATTATCATTTTACAAAAGATAGTACGATTCGAGTAATTATGTACGAATGGAATGATTTAAAAAGAAAAAGTTTCAAATCGGAAAATGAGAATCTTAAAACGAAAAAAGCGTTCGAGAAAAAATTCACAGAATTGACTGAAATGTTAACTGAAAAGTACGGAGAACCAACCATTTCGGAAATCGAGTCTGAAAACCCAAAAGATGGCGGAACATATCGAGACGGAATAAAGTGGCTAAATAAAAACGGAATGAATGCTTATTTGTTTGCTTTTGGAAATACTAAAGGTTCCTACAATCAGATAAGGTTATCGATTTATCCGAATTAAAACGTTGGGTAACAACGTGTATAATTCATTGCTAGTACTCGCCTACTTACGAAAATCCTTGCGGATTTTCTATTCGGTTTGTATTTGCTAATTTAGTTGCTGAAACACGCAACTAACCATACACAAAACCGTTGGCAACAAGCTGAAAAATGGCATTAATAAAAAATCATTACATTAATCTAGCGATAGTTATTGCTGGAATAATTAACGCAATTGTTGGCGGAATTTTGATTTATTCATCATTTCAAGGTCATTCGAGTTTTGGGGTTATTTCAGGAGCTTTAATACCTCTTGCTGCTTTAGCTTTTTATGGAGATGGTTATGGAAAATATAAAAACTTCGAGATTACAAAAGACGTCATAAAAAAGATATTTAAACCAAGTATTAAAATTGGAATTACTCTTTTAGTATTAATGGTAATTCTCGTAGCTTGGATAAGTATTTCTCAAAACGAAATTTCATTTGATTTTGAATATTTATACTTTTTCACAATCATTCTTTTAATCTTTTTGATTCCAAATTTACTCGTTCAGTTTGGCTTCTATTTATTCTTAAAAAGAAAATGCTAAAAAAGAATCGAAAACTTATTATATTAGTTTTCATCGTAATTCTGACTTTTATTTTCGGAATGCAATACGAATTGGATTATCGAATTTTGACTCGCAGAACAGTAAAATATTTTGCGAATTATGAACTCGGTTTTTATGGAGGAAAGGACTTTAGACTTTTTGAAACCGACATTGTTTTCATTCTGACTTTAATTCCAATCGGATTTTATTTCACATCTCGAAAAGTTAGTTCTTTTACCAAAATAATCGGACTGAATTTAGTCTATCTGATTTTAATTCCGGCTTTTTACTGTCTTTTTTGCTATCTCGAAAGTCAGTTTATAAAAATAACTATAACCAATCCAATAATGAATGACGGAGTTTTGAAATATCATCAAAATAACGTGAATTACAGAATGATTATATTTTTGACAATAATTTCGACTTTTATTAGCGGAATAATAATTAAGAAAATAACGAACGAAAAAAAAGCCAGTTGCCAACACCGTGTATAATTAATTGCTTTGGTCGTTGCTTATTTGGAAAATTCCTTCGGAATTTTCTCGCGTTCGTTTTTGTTTACTAAATTAGTTGCATAAACACGCAACTAACCATACACAAACCGTTGGCAAACATATGAGAGAACATTTACTAACATCGATTCTAATTTTAATATTATTGGTTTCTTGCAAACAAACTGAAACCAAAAAGACTGAAATTGTCGAACAAAATGCAACAACTGAATTAAAAACCGAAATGGAAATAAAAGTTGAGGAAAACATTGCGGAGGAACAGTTTGTAGAAAATGACAGTTTAGCATTTGCTTTTGAATCTGAATTGGAAGATTATGCTCTTAAAAGTTCTTTATTCAAAATAGAGTTAAAACCTTATCAAAACCATCACGACAAAAGTGTTATTGACACAATGAAAACTCTGACTTTTGACAAAACTAAATTGGAATTTTATAAAGCGAAAAACTGGGAATCAATTATTGGCGGAATTATCAAAAATCCTGAAATAAAATTCGTTGATTCTTTAAACATCGGAATTAATAAAAGAACGCTTGAAAATATATTAAAAACTAAAATAGAATCTGACAAAGTAACTCTTGGGAATTTAGAGCAAACCTCATTATTCTTTTTTCAATTTGAAAATGGGATTTTGGAATCAATAAAATATGAAGGTTACTTTGATTAAAATACGATTTGCCAACACCGTATATAAAAAATTGCTAGTTTTACCCTAAACCAATATTAGTTGCTTTGTTTGCTAGCTTCTGATTTTCCTTCGGAAAATCCTCGCACACAAACACGCAACTTTCCATATACAACAACGTTGGCAAACATTTAAATGGAAATCCTAAATAGAATTAACTTAACCTCTAAACTGACTATCTTTTTTGCAATAGCCATGTTTATTTACGGAATAATTTGCCGAATAATTCCCTTCTATTTCTTTTGGGAAAGTTTGTATTTAAGTGGAATTGTATTTTTAATCGGAATATTTTTTGTCTTAAACACTGAATCAAAAAAAAAAAAATCCGAATCCAAATCAAATCTCGTACTGATAATTGGAAAAGCTTTTATAATTTTAAGCATCGCTATGTTTGGATTAATAAATCTGATTTTTAATAAATCTGATGCTTTTAAAACTATAGAAAATCACGTAAAATCCAACATTGAATTGATAAATGAAATCGGACAGATAAACAGTGTTATTGCATTACCAATTGGTTCAATAAGTTTAAAAAAGGATAGTCGTGGAAGAAGTGGAAATGCAACTCTGACCTTACTCCTGAAAGGTGATAAAAAATATAAAGAAATGATTTTGTCAGCTCAAAAGGACATTGATAGCGACTGGAGAATAATTGGAAGAAATTAAAAAACGTTTGCCAACAACGTGTATAATTAATTGCTTTGGTCGTTGCTTATTTGGAAAATTCCTTCGGAATTTTCTCGCGTTCGTTTTTGTTTACTAAATTAGTTGCTGAAACGCGCAACTAACCATACACAAAACCGTTGTAAAGCATTTACGAAACCAAACTACATATGAAAAAAACAATCATCTTCTTCCTAACATTAGTATTTTCTCAAAATATTTTTAGTCAAAATAATGAATACGATAAAGGCTTGGTAGAATTAGCAAAAACGTATAAAAATTTTCATTTCAGAAGCGATCCTCCAAGTAACGTTTATCAAGAAGTCAACTCAATTTCTTCTGAAAAACTATTAAAGGCTAAAAAGTTTATTTCAGAAGTTGTTACATCTAATAATAAATTATTGACATCCGAATTTTTAACTAAACCAGATACAATCACATTAAAGAGTTTATATATCATTCGAGGAGTAAATTGGAATATGCACGAAGCTGAAGCCGAAGACAATATTATAGTTGTTGATTCTCTAAAAAATGAAAAAACTGATTATCACGAATTAGTTTCTTGTTATTATGGAATGTTATTTTCAGCCATTGGAAATAAAAACAAGCCATTTGATTTATCAGAGGTTAATTTTTTTCTAAATAACTATAACCTCTCAAATGATACTGAAAAAGGAATATTTTTTTTAATGAGTATGCGAACTTTTGGCACGATGATTTGGGGTTATATTAATGTTCCAAAACCACCGAATTATAAAAAAGCTCTTGACTATATAAAAAAATACCCAAGATATAATGGAATTGATTATTACAGATTTACTGACTTAAACTTCAAGGATTTCAAACTGACGACTGATAAAAGAAAACCGAAGGAAAGTTTTAAAAAGTACTATATAAACAAATATGTCGAAACCCTAATGTATCATTCCTTGTGTTTATCACAAAAGAAGAAACATGGAAAAGAAAAAGACAATTTATTGCTTGAATCTATTTTGAGAAATGATTCGTATTGGCAATACACGGAATATAAACCAACTTTAGAGAAAATATTTAAAAAAGTAAAAGAATAAAAACGCTTTACAACAATGGCTATAAGTAATTGCTTGTTCTCGCCTACTTCTGAAAATCCTCGCGGATTTTCAGCTTGGTGTATACTTGCAAAGTTAAGTGCTAAATCACGCAACAACTCATAGCCGAGACCTTTGGCACCAATTTGAGCAAATGATTTCATCAGCAGAAGAATTTAAGAGATTACGAACAAGTGAAAACCTCGAAGAACAGGAACGCTCAGCATCAGAATCAGCAGACATTGGTGTTTGGCATGAAGTAATTCAAAAATTTCCTGAATTGAAGGAATGGGTTGTTCATAACAAAACAATTCAAATTGAAATTCTTGAATATTTAGCATCTGACAAGGATGAAAAAGTTCGTTACGCAATAGCACGCAAACGAAAAATTAATAATCGGATTTTTGACATGCTTAAATCTGACATAGACAAATCAGTTCGTCACGCATTGATTTGCAATACAAAATTGACATCGGACTTAAAAAGAAATATCAAAACTGATGACTCGGATTGGTTAAAAAAAGCACTTAAAGAAAAAATAAAAACTGGTGCCAACAACGTGTAAAAATAATGCGTAAGTTTATTACTTAATCGTAAGTTCGTGCTGATTTGCTTGCGTCCGATTTTCCTTCGGAAAATCAGCCTCTCTCAAATCCGCACTATTCTTACACCAACCGTTGTGCTTCATGAATGCAAAAGTAAATAGTGGGAATATTCAGTAAAAATAAAGACAAAGAATCATCTGCAGACAATAATGAATATGCTAAGATTATTGATTGGCCTTTAAAATGGGACACTGGTGCACCAATGCCACAGGTTTATGGAAATGGTCACAAAACTTTTTTATTATACATGATATCTGAACCTGATCCAAATTGGGATGGAACATATACTACAGTTATTGACAACTCAAGCGAAAATAAATACCCTTTAGCACTTGTCGAATTTGATGGTGGGACATTTAGATTTGGAATTGCAAATGAAGACGTGTTTGGTGGTTTGCCAATAGCGGATAAAGGAATGGACTGGTATGAAGCTCACGTTATAGAAAATTCAAAATGGATTGAGGAATTAAAAACAATTCATAAAGTCCACCCCTATTATCACGAACCAACATGGAAAGAAAAGAAACATTTTATGCTTCTATTCCATGACGAAATGTTAGAGGTTGTAGCTAAAGATTATAAAATTGAACAATTCAATTCTACATTTAAAGACCTTGCGAAGGAGGTAATTGAAAGAATGAATAAATAAAAACGAAAGCACAACACTATATAACAAATCATCGCACCCTCCGGGATGCAACGCTTGTTATACTAAACGTTGTACAACATTTCCATGAAAAGCATATTAAACATCATAATATTAACTCTAATCAGTTATTCTTCCAATGCTCAACATACGGTTAGGTTTTTAAATTTAGTAAAAGATTTAGAACAAGTTAGCTGTCAAAAGGACACGATATTTTACAAAAATGGAAACATACGATGGACTATGTGTTCGACAAACTATAAGCATAATTCTGAAAAATTTTGGGCCAAAACTGGGAAAATGGTACAGTATTATAAAAACGGACAAATTGCCCATGAGTATTTTTTTGATAATTATGGAAACCTGAAGAGAATAAAAATCTTTGACCGTAAAGGAAATAAGGTTGAAGAATATCTAACTACGGAAATAGACTCAAACGCAAAATCGTTAAATGATTTTTTTGAATCCCAAGACCACATCAGTGATAAAACATATACGCAATTTTACAGATGTTCAAATAAGAATGGAATTTACTTTCTATTCAAAGAAGGTCTAAGAGTTAATGGAAAGAAAAAAGGTGTTTGGACTACATATTTTGAAAACGGAGAAGTGAAAAAGGAAAAAGAATATTAAAAACGTTGTACAACATAGTATATAAAAAATTACTACTTTGTGCTTAACCAATGTTAGTTGCTTTGTTCACTAGCTTCTGATTTTCCTTCGGAAAATCCTAGCACATAAACACGCAACTTTCCATATACGTAACCGTTAGCTACAATTTGAAAAAACATTATGACAAGAATTTTGACAATAATATTATTAATCTTTTTTGTGTCAAATTCATTTGCAAGTCCACAAGTTCCCGACTATCTAATCTATAAAAACGATACAATTGCAACCTACAATTTGTTGGTTGAAAAATATCTGCAAACAAGAAAAGATGACAAAGGTAGATTGTTTGATTTGAGTTTCCGAAACTCAATTGACGATACAGAAGGAACATCATTGAATTGCTGGAGAGGGTATCAAGCAATATACAAAATCGAAAATGATAGTTTGTTTGTAAGCTCAATTATAAATTGCCATTCGCTTGAATACAAAGAAAAAGTTCCAAAAAATTATATCGGAAAATTATTTGGAGAAAAAGTCAAAAATGGAAAAGTATTTATCGATTGGTTTAGTGGAAACATCTCTTTTCCTACAAAAAGAAATGACAATAAAGAAATTCGTTGGGATGGAGTGTTTGAAAGAACTTTTATTTATGAAACAGCTTTAAAAGTTGAGAACGGAAAAATAACACAAAATAGTAACGAACAGAATTACATTAATTTAAAAAACGGAATCGATAGACTCAAGAGAGATACAATTAGCGATATTCTATTCAACTCAATTAAAGAATACAAATGGAAGAAACTGGACAAATTTGACTGTGGAGAAAGTTTTATAGTTGAAATTGGAAGAAACGGAAAAATAACTGATGTAATAATGACTGATTATCAAACTGCGGATGAAATTGAATATTATTGGGACACTAAAAGAGAATATAATTATTGCATAAAATCTGTTAAAAAAGCGCTTTCTAAATTGCAATTTGACATTCTGAAACGGAAAGGAGAACCGATTTATGAAAAAGTATATATTGAAATTTGGTTCAACGAAAATGGAACGATTGAAAATTGGACTGATTAAAAACTGTAGCTAACAACGTATATAAAAAATTGCTACTTTTAGCTTAATCAATGTGAGTTGCTTTGTTTGCTTACGTCTGATTTTCCTTCGGAAAATCGCCGCACACAAACACGCAACTTTCCATATACAAACCGTTAGCAGCAATTTGAATGAAATACTTTATTGTACTTATATTATTACTTGGAACTCTGTGTTACGGATTAGTGACTGATGCGGAATTCTCTACTTTTCTGAACGCTTCTTTATTGTTTTTAATATTCCTTACTCTTTTTGTTTGGGAATATTCTGTTTTAAACAAAAATTTTGAGTCTGACTTTAAAATTAAAAGTTATGGGAAAAAAATAAATGGATTTTCAATGACAATAGCGTCATTTTGGACAGCCCTTTTAATACTTAATAAATATTACGATAGTTTTATTTTTCTTGTTTTATTTCTTTGGGCGCATTCAATAATTGAATTTACATTTCATTTTATCTACAAAGCAAAAAAACCTTTTACTCTGTTTATTAAGGAAAATGAAATAATATTAAATAAAAGTTGGGCCCAAAAAAGGAATCTGATTGAACTCACTCAAATTCGGTATGACCGATTTAGTAAAAAATTAAAACTGAAGTTTAAATCAAAATCAGAAATATCAATAAATACAACGGATTACAAAACTGAAGATATTCAAAAATTAATGGGAATACTTATAGAAAAATCCGAGCATAATGTTTGCATTCCTCAGAATTATGAACCAAATAAAAAAACAGCTGCTAACAACGTGTAAAAATAATTGCTCGGTCCTGGCCTACTCGGAAAATCCTGCGGATTTTCCTCTGGTTCGTTCCATTTTTGTTAAGTTAGTTGCTTAATCACGCAACTATCCTTACACAAAACCGTTGGCAACAATTTGAGAAATGACGAAACACATTCAAATTTTAGTGTTTTTTTTGACCTTTTCTGCTTGTGGACAAAATGTAACCGAAATGAAAACACCTAAAAATGCGAATGAAAAATTTGCGAAATTTATAGCAAAGAAAAAGTTCGTATCGGAAAATTATTATCCTGGAATTGCGGACGAAAAAATGGGACCAATTTTAACGGAAAAAATAAACCAAGTTGCGTCTGATTTTAAAACTGTTGCCGAATCTGATAAACCGAATGACAAAAAGTATCAGGAAAAAATCGGAATTGGACTTTCAAGGTTTGCGGAAATTTATTTGGACTTGGATACAGAAGACCGAGAAAGAGTTTGTTCATATTTTGAGGAACTAATGGACATTGTCGAATTGGAAAGCTCAAATGGACAATTAAACAAGTTTATGTACGGATTTGACCCAAACGAATTTATTAAAGAAGATTAATGAATTTAATATTAGTAAGAATAAGTGCTTGGTTTGCCTCAATATTCTATTTGATTATGTCTATTGTGAGTTTAGTAATAATGTTAAGCGAAAAAATCGATTATGGAATAACAATAACATTTCTTATGTTTATACTAATGTCAGTAACAGGCTGGAATGCTCGTAAGTTTGGCTCAACAGATTTTAAGGTAAAGAAATACTCAAAAATACTCGGAATTTTGACATTGATATTTGGAATATTTTTTCTTGTATTTACACCAATTATTTTTGCTTCTCAGTTTGGCTTTGGAAAATCTTATGTTGCAATATTAACCTTATTTATTTTGTTTTTACCAGCGATAATCTCTGCTATTGCCATATTATTTGGTCGAACAAAAGAAACTGTAGAAATAGCTGAATAAAAAAAGAAAAACTGTTGCCAACACCGTATATAATTTATTGCTAGTTCTAGCCTACTTACGAAAATCCTCGCGGATTTTCTATTCGGTTTGTATTTGCTAAATTAGGTGCTTAAAACACGCAACAAACCATATACAAATACGTTAGCACCAATAAGAGAATCACAATGGGAATATTTGACTTCATATTAGGAAAGACAATAAAAATAGATGATGAGTTTTTCGGGAAAATGGTTTTTCTTGATGACAAAAAGGAACCGCTTAAAAGCTATTTTGAATGTCGAAGACATTTCAAGCCAACTGATGACATTATTGAAATAGGAATAACCGGAGATGTAAACGGACCGACAAAAATACAAAAGGACTTTTTCCGAAAAATCGAATCTGATTATAATGAAATCGCTTTGTCAATAAAACCAATGATTGAAAATGAATTTCGGAATTGGAAAGAGGATTTTAAAATAGCTGACTTTAAAAAGGAATTTAAAGCTGTTTACTTATTCTTGCCTCGTTGTGAAAATGAGCCAAAAGTTTGGGAAATCGCCTTTGAAAGTGAACACGACTTAAACCATACATTTACTTTGACAATGAATGATTTAAATGCGACTGAAATATTAATAGATGGATAAAAAAATACAGGTGCTAACAAAGTGTAAAAATAATTGCTTGGTTCTTGCCTACTCGGAAAATCCTGCGGATTTTCCTCTGGTTCGTTCCGTTTTTGTTAAGTTAGTCGCTTAATCATGCAACTATCCTTACACGAACCGTTGTGTACAATTTCAAGAATGACCGTAATAATATTAAGAAAAGCGACAAAAATATTAGGAATAGCCATTTTATTGATGTTACAATCGTGCTATTTCGGAGCTGGATTAGTGGAAAAAGATATAACCGCTGATTACTCCTTGTTTGCAAACGGTACAATGGATGAACTATGCATAATTTATCACTCGGACAAATACTCAAACCGACTTATAATTCCCGAAACTGTATTTGCCGTTGGACATAACACAGATTTTATAATTGCAAAAAGTCATCCCAAAAATTCGGACAACGGAATTGACAAAAGCTTGACTTATTACCACATTATCGAAATAGAGAAAAAAAGTACTGAACAAAGCCTCAATCTGACTTTGGAACAATTTGAACAAAAACGCAAAAGACTAAATATTCCAAACGACTTGGACTTTGACATTGTTTATAAAGAATTAGAATAAAAAAACTGTACACAACAACGTATAAAAATAATGCTTAAGTTTAATCTTAAATCAAAAGGTTAGTGCGTATTTGGTCACTCCGATTTTCCTACGGAAAATCCTCGGACACAAAACCGCACTATTCTTATACCAACCGTTGGCAATAATTTGAGAAATGAGAAAACTAATATTAATAATGGGAATTTTTAGTGCACTTTTTGGTGGAAAAGCAAAAGCTCAATCCACAGACGAAAAATATAAACCTGTTCTGAATGACTTAAATACGGAACAAATTGATTTTATAAAAAACAAATCAAAGCAAGCGTCTGAATTTGTTGCGAAATACTCTGATTTCAAAAAAGAGAGTATAATGGAATTTCAGTATTTGGATACATCCATAGAAAATTGGAAAAATGCTGACCAAAAATCACGTGAAAAAACAGAGGATGTAATAGATATGATTGGAGCATTATTCGGACAAACTTTATCTGAAAAACTGAATTTTGAATGGCAACTAATTACTGACCAATATGGAACGGACTTTACCGTAATCGATAAGAAATATTTTGTAAATGGATTCCCTTTCTCTTCTGTTCAAAAGTCGGTTTTAGAATATCGACCAAATGCTTTAAGTGAGATTTATGAATTAATAAAAGAGCAATTAAAAAAAGCCAAAGAAAGCGGAGAAGTTGATGAAAGAAATTAAAAAACTACTGCCAACAATGTATAAAAATAATTGCTACATTAGTGCTTAACTAAAGGAAGTTGCAATTTTGTTACGTCTGATTTTCCTGTGGAAAATCCTCGCACACAAAACCGCAACTATTCTTATACTAGACCGTTGTACACAATTTGAGGAATGAACAAATATGACAAAATTGGCATTGGATTAATTATTATTGGATTTTTGATTCCAATGTTTGTCTTTATGGGATTTATAATCGGACTTCCGATTTTTATTATCGGAATAATCTCTCTACTCTTTGGGACTTTTAAATTAAAACAAAAGCTAATTTGGATTTTAACACCTTTAGTTTTGTTCTATCCTACTTCAAAAGCAGTTTATGAAATATCATTTTACTTCGCTGATATCCAAAAAGTGGATTTAATTTTACCTGAAAACTTTAAAGGAACTGCAATAATTATTGACAATACAGACTTCGGACAAAAGTTTGACAAAAAGAATCATCGAGAACAAATCGTTTTTGATGAAAATGGAATTGCTTTTTACCCAACTGAATTGGAATTACAAAGCTCTCGATTTAGAGTTTTTACCAAGCAAAAAAACGGAGAATTAAAGAGAATCTTATTAAGTTCTATAAGTTCAGACAAAACAACACTTCTCGCTTATGGAGAAAGTAGTTTTGAAAAAACAATCGTATCTGAAAACAAACATATTCCATACGATTTTGTGCGAATTGGAGAGAATTTCTCGGAACAAAGTAATTCGGAAAAAAGATGTGAATTAATTGAACTAATAAAAAAAGGAGAAATAAAAACTGTGTACAACAACGTGTATAATTAATTGCTTTGGAAAGTGCTTATTTGGAAAATTCCTTCGGAATTTTCTCGCGTTCGTTTTTGTTTACTAAATTAGTTGCTTAAACACGCAACTAACCATACACCAACCGTTAGGCAACATATGAAAAAAGCATTCGGAATATTATTTACAATTTGCCTTTGGTTGTTTAGTTGTTCTAAAACAGCAGACAATACAGACCGTAAAAGCGACCTATCCAATTACGACTTTAATGGAAAGATAAAATCTGTAAAATCGGAACTCTTCAATCTAATTATCGAGAAAGACACTTTTAAAATCGGAGAGAAAATAAATTCACCTGCATTTGACCGGAATTCTTTACTAGAATTTAATGAAATCGGAAACCTTACTTCAATAAAAGAGTTTCTTTACAACGGCAAAGTAATAAAAGAAGATATCTATACTTATGATAAAAATGACCTATTAATTAAAAGAAAGGAAATTGATAATTACGGAAAAGGGTCATTTTTAGACTTCGAATTTAAATATGATGCTAAGGATAGTTTGACTAGCGTTTTAATATCCAGCGATGGATTTAAGAGAACTCTAAAAATTGAGCGAGATAACAATAATCGACCAATAAAAAGAGAAACTATTCAAAATGACACAGTTCAATCGACTTACAGTGTAAAATATGACCAAAACGACAATTTGATTTATGAAGGTCAATTTAGATATAAAAACATCCCAATAAAATTAATCGAAAGAAGTTTTAACAGTCAAAACTTGAAAGAAAAGGAAAAGATTATCGAATATAGAACTTGGGATACTATCAGAGTAGAAAACGAATATCTTTATAACAACAACAATCAATTAGTTGTTGAGAAATTCAACGTAGAAAACGACTCAACTTTTGATGAAACAAAAAACAAATATCACGAAAACGGAAAACTAAAGGAATCAATTATAGTAATGGGAGAAAATGAATTCGCCATTACTGAAAGAAATCTATACAATGAAAATGGTGATTTAACTCAAAAAACAGTTAAGACCAATGACGGAAAAACTAATGACATTTGGAGTTATGATTTTAAACATGATTCAGAAAATAATTGGATAGAAAAAATTGAATTTAAAAACAATAAACCGTTGAGAATTGTAAAACGGACAATTGAATATTATAAATAAAATACGTTGCCTAACAAAGTGTAAAAATAATTGCTTGGGGTTGGTAAGTGCCAATCGGAATATTCTCCGAATATTCCTCACGCTGTGCCTTTTTGCTAAATTAGTACTTTAAGCAACTATCCTTACACGAACCGTTGTGGTTAATTAAAAAAATGGAAAGTCTACTAAAACAAATATCAGAAAAAGCAATCGAGTTAGCTGATTTTGAGTTTTCTCAAGGGCAGACTGAAAATAAATGGTTAGGGACTAAACCATGTTCAGAAACTGAAATAAAACTGACTGAAGAAAGACTCGGAATTGAATTACCAACGGACTTTAAAGAATTTCTATTAATTACAAACGGATTTTTCGCACCAAATGATTTTGAGCCGACTTTCGAGCCGATTAATAAAATTGATTTTCTAAAAAATATTGACAGTTATGTCATAGAAGCATACAGCATTGACGGAATTGAAAATATTGGAAAACAGCTTGAAAAGAGTATTATTGTTGGTGGAATAAATCAAGAGCAATACTTTCTACTAGTTCCTCCAAACTCGACGAGTGACAAATGGAAATACTGGAAATTTGCAAATTGGTATCCTGGTGAACACGAATTTGACAATTTAAAAAGTTATTTCAAAAGTGCTTTGGAGGTTATAAATGAAGAAAGTAAATAGTAAAAAACTAACCACAACATTGTATAAAAATAATGCTTAAGTTTAATCCTAAATCAAAAGGTTAGTGCGTATTTGGTCACTCCGATTTTCCTGCGGAAAATCCTCGGACACAAAACCGCACTATTCTTATACGTAACCGTTATGCACAATTTGTCAAAACCTATATTTAGTATATGAACAAAAACTTAATATTCTTAATAGCAATATTTTATATAATAAATCCTAATGAGATTTTTGGACAGTTTATAACAGCAAAAGACTATAATATCAATGGAAAAGTAAAGAAAGTAACTTATGATTCATACCAAACTGACAAAGACTTTTTTAAAATTAAAAAAGGATGGGAAGAAACTGAAAAATTAGACAAGACAATCGAATTTAATGAAGTTGGAAAAATAACAAAAATCATATACAAAGATTTAAATAATAAAGTTATTAGAACTGATAAATTTGATTATTCAAAACAGGTTCTAATTAAATCTATAACCAAATATGAGATTATTAAATACTCTTATGACAACCAAAAAAGATTAGAAACCCAAAAAATATTTGACCGAACCCCAGAAAGTATTAGTGCTTCTAATATTGATGAAATTGAAGGCAAAGAAAAACTCTTCGTACAGTTTGAATATGACTTAAAAGGGAGATTAAAAAAGAAGATTGAGACTAACAAAAAGAAAAACACCAATTTGACAACATCCTTTTTTTACAGTGATAAGAACTTAATTCTTAAAGAGGAGACAGTTTACAATGATGGATTCAAAGAATGGTATAAATATCAATATGACTCGAATGGAAAAGTAATAAATAAAAAATGGTATGACAATGAAGAAGGCATATTAGAAAACTTGACCAATCAATATGAAGATAATAATCTTTTAACTTCTACGTGGGAAAATTATGCAGATGGTGAACTTGAAGGGAAAATAGTCTATAGATATGAAAATGGAAATGAAGTTGAGATTACTGAATTTGATTTGCTTGAAAACACTCAAATAAAATGGGTCTATAATTACGAATATGACTCTATGAAAAATTGGATAAAAAAAACAGCCCACACATTTAAAAATGAGTATTTTTTAGTGGAAAGAAAAATAGAATATTATTAAAAAAACAGTGCACAACACGGTGTATAATTAATTGCTTGGAGTGTCTAAGTGCTAATCGGAAAATTCTCCGAATTTTCCTCAGGTTCGTTCCTTTTTGCTAACTTTATTATCAACGCAACAAACCATACACCAACCGTTGTGCATAATATTGAAAACGCATTCGAGTGAAATTAATAATTGGAATAATAATAGTTTTAATAGGTGTCTTCATAGTTCTCAAAAAGAGAAATATTGAAAAAACTAAATCCTATAAATGGAATCTTGAAAATAAGAATCTAAAAACTGATTTTACCAATATTTTAAGTAAAAACCCCAATCTTGAATACTTAATAGTTGAATTTGACTCTTACTATATTCAATACAAAGGATTTATAAAAAGCAAAGAATTTTACTCTGAAATAGTAAGTAACGAGTTTTTGGACAAAAAAAATCAGTATTCTGAGAATCAAAAAAATGGAATATTCAGTTTGGGATTTTTAGAACCGCAAAAAAAAGATTCGGACGGAAATATAAGTCCTAACTACTCAAAATGGTACGGAGCTAAATCAAAAAATGAAATTGACTTGATTTTTAATGAGTTGATTAAAATTTTGGAATCAATTTATGGGTTAAAAAAAGGAACTGAAATCAAATTGAGATGGTAAAAATACTATGCACAACAATGTATAACCGCAATTACGGCGGATTCGACTACGTCCGAATCCACTCGGAATTGCTAACGTCAGTGCCAAACCGAAAATTAACGCATATTAACCCGTAACTGACGGTTATACGAGACCGTTGTATGCAATTTGAGAAATGGACAGTCGAACTATAGAAATAACAAAGCGATTTCAAGATTCTTGGGAAACAACTCAACGAATATTTGACTTGTTTGATAACAGTGGATTTGAAAAATTAAAACCAGTTAAGAAATTCATTGCGGAATTAAAAGAAAAAGGAGAAAACAATCATTTCCGAATTGGAACATCATTGTATCGACTAATTATTTCGCGTTCTATTGAACATGGACTTCGTGACGACCAAAAAAGAATTATGATTGACACTATTGCTTTGAACGACTACGAAATAATATTTAGTGACGGATTCAAAAAATACCGTCAATATCGAATCTCTAATTTGAATGATAATCGACTGACTAAAATATTGGAAACCCTAAAAGAAACTTTAGCGGACTGAAATAAAAACTGCATACAACAACGGCTATAATTCATTGCTTGAGGTTGGTATGTGCCAATCGGAATATTCTCCGAATATTCCTCACTCTGTGCCTTTTTGCTAACTTAGTACTTTAAACAACTACTCATAGCCGAAAACGTTGTGCGCAAGCTGAAAAAATCAAGATACAATGAAAAAGACATTATATGATTTAACCAAAGAAGATTGGAATACACTTTTTCCTATTGAATTGGTTGACCATAATCCCCAATGGAAGGTTATATATGAAAATGAAAAAAAACGAATAATTGACAAGATAGGAACTAAAACAATCTTGCGAATTGAACACTTTGGGAGTTCTTCTATTCCTAGCGTTAAATCAAAACCATATATTGATTTAATGATAGAAATACCACAAGAAAAATTATTTAACGAAAATCTAATCGCGGATTTTACGGAATTAGGTTACGTTCATTTTGTGATTCCGGCCCGAGAAAATATTGAGGCATATTCAAATTTCGGAAAAGGATACAATGTTGATGGAACAAAAGAGCAGATTTTTCACATTCATATGTGTCCAAAGGATAACGTGATGTGGAAACAAATTGACTTTCGAGACTATCTGAATTCAAACCTTGAAAGAGCTAAACAGTATGAAAAGCTAAAACTTGAATTAGCCTCTAAATTTAAAAACGATAGAGGTTCATATGTACTTGGAAAAACGGATTTTGTAAAAGAAACATTAGAGTTAATAGAAAAAAAGCCAGCGCACAACAATGTATAACCGCAATTACGGCGGATTCGACTACGTCCAATCCACTCGGAATTGCTAACAACAGTTCTAAACCGAATAACATTAACTTTTAACCCGTAACGGACGGTTATACGAACCGTTGTAAAACATTTCGAGAAACTGATTAACCAAATTGACATACCTAAATCAAAGCAAACTGAAAAGTTGATTTTTAAGCAATGGATTCTTGAACAAATTGTTGAATATTTTCTTTATGGAATGTTTGTTATTGCTTTTCCATTTATTACAATAATGGAGTTTAATTCGGATTTGACCAAAAATGAACCGATTGGAATTTCGCTAATCTTATTGACTTTATCATTAACGTTTAGTTCTCTACTCATCTACTCTATTCTGAATTTAAATACGCTGAAACGAATCAATGGTTTATCCAGAGGACAAAACACCGCTTTAATAAAAAAAATTGCAGAGAAGAATAATTGGAATATTTATTCAAGCAACCAACAAATGACAATTCTAAATTTGAATTGGAAAGAATCTGGCGGATTTGATTGGGGAAAACAATTGACAATAATTTATGATGGAACTGACATACTTGTAAATTGCATATCGTTCGGACTTCACTCAAGTCCTTCACCTTTTCATTGGTTTGCGAATAAAAGAAAAATAAATAAACTGAAAACGGAATTTGAAAACGGAATAAAAAACGTTTTACAACAAAGTGTATAATTAATTGCTTTGGCAAGCGCTCATTTGGAAAATTCCTTCGGAATTTTCTCTCGTTCGTTTTTGTTTGCTAAATTAGTTGCTTAAACACGCCACAAATCATACACAAAACCGTTCAGGTCATAAAAACAACCAATGATAAAAAGCAAAGCAATCAACATAATTTTTATTTTACTTATACTATTTTCCTGCAAGGAAATAAAAAATGAAACGGACCATAAACCCGTTGCGGAAAAAAGTAATCTTCTAACGGAGACGACCAATCCAGTTATTGAGTCGTTTATAAATAAAATGATTAATGAAGAGCATTTCAAAGGCGTTGTACTTGTTGCGAAGAACGACAAGGTAATTCATACAAAAGGATATGGACTCGCTCAAGATTCGATTAGAAATACAATTGACACTAAATTTCACGTAGCATCAATTACCAAACAGTTTACCGCAACAGCAATAATGCAACTGACGGAAAAAAATAAATTAAACCTGCAAGAATCTATAAATGTTTATCTACCTGAACATTATCGCTCTGACAAATGGAAAAATGTAACTATTCATCATCTTTTAACTCACACAAGTGGTATTGAAGACTATGCTGTTACAAGAGATTACTACGAAGTGGAAAAAGGGTTTTGCTTGGGCAATACTGTTGACGGAATGATTAAGGAAGCAATGACCAAAGAACTAAATTTTCCTTCAGGTTCAAAATTCGAATACTCTAACATTGGTTTTACCTTACTTGGGCAAATCATTGAAAATACAACTGGAAAGCCTTTTTCTATTTACCTAAAAGAAAATGTACTTCTACCACAAGAAATGTATTCTTCATTTATTCATACACCTGATTATTCGATATCAAGTGATGAGGCCGCTGGATATAGATGGAGTGATGAGTTAGGAAAACACGTTTTGGATGATGTTGTGAGCCTTCCAGTTACACAAGCCGATGGAAATTTGGTAACAACATTAAACGATTTCTACAAATGGACTGATATTTATGTTAAACCTCAAAATAAAATCCTAAAAGATGACTCTCTAAAAAAGATGCTAACACCTTTTAGTAAAGATGATGAATTAGGGCCTGATGATTTATCTCAAATGTATGGTTATGGAATAAGTTTGAATGAAGGTACAATTTGCCATTCAGGTTACATTGTAGGGTTTAGAAGTCATTTTATCGTGAATCCGATAAAAGACATACGAATATTTGTTTTTAGTAACAATGTTTCCGATAACCCTCGAAATGTTTCAACTGGAATTTATAAGATATTAAATAATACAAATAACGACCTGTAACAACGTGTATAATTAATTGCGGCCGAATTTCCTCTCGGAAATTCAATCTTATTAATTATCTTTCGGTTACGGCGCGAAAATGACTCGCGTCCTTTCCCGCAACTAATCATACACAAACACGTTGTGTGTAATTAAAACATCCTTGAGAACTAAATGATTTTATCGAAAAACGCCCTTCTGAAAGCAAGAGATTTCATTTTGACAAATGCGAGAATGATAGAAAGACGTTTATTTGAATTTCATTTTGCAAACGGAGATATGAATGGTGTTTTTCACGCCGTTTATGCTTATCGAAATCCCGATGGCGGATTTGGACACGGAATGGAACCAGATACCGCATCTCCAGAAAGTCAACCTCTGTTTAGCATTATGGCACTTGAAACACTTGATGAAGTTGGATATCTGACCAAGGAAATTATTCTAAATGATTTTATGCCCTATTTTGAAAGTGTCACTACTGAGAAAGGAGGAATTCCCTGGATGTTTAGGCCAAAAAGTGATTACCCATGTGAAGGACATTTCAAAACAGTTAAAGAGTGGGCAGCTTTAAGCACTACTGCACCTTTACTTGGAACATTGGAAAAGTACAAGATAAATATTCCTTGGATGAAAAAAGCAGAAGAGTTTGTTTGGAGCGAATTTGAGCGAATTAAAGACAAACACGTTTTTTGTTATTTATGTGTGCCAAGGTGGTTAACTTTTTTAAAGCATACGAAAAGTCAAGACAAGGCAATAAAAACAATCAATGACTTAAATAACTGGATATCGAATAATGGAATTATTTGTGAAGACAAATCCGATGAAGGTTGGGGACTTTATGGAAAACCGCATCGTTTAAATTATGCCCCATCACCTGACAGTATTTTAAATTCACTATTTACCAAAGAAAATCTCAACAAGGACATAGAGTCTTTAATTAGTAAACAAAAAGAAGATGGGCGATGGGATACTTGGTATGGTATCAGTGAGGGAACAAAATTAGAGTGGGCAGGAATACAGACTTTATGGGTTTTGAAGACATTGAAAAATTACGAAAGAATAGAGAAATAAAAACTATACACAACAATGGCTATAATTCATTGTGGTTTTGTGCCACAACATAAAAAGCCTGATACAATAGTATTTAGCTTTTATTCTATACATTTCAATTTATCTATAAAGAATTCTTTATAATCTATAGTAGTAATTTCTTTAAAACCTTCAGTTGCTTTAATCTCTATTGATTTAATAGGTGAGTTTTTAAGAATAGACATTTGCTCTTTAGACAAGCCTCCTTTGAATTCAAAATCACTACAATTAGTTCCATATGTATGATAAAAGGTGACTATCTTATTATTTTCTAATTGTATTTTAACATATGATTTTTTATTAGAAAAACCACTTACACATCCTAAGCTTAAATTAGAGCTAAAAAAAACATCAATCTTTCCTCCCTTTTTATATAGTTCTGCTGTAAAACCTTTAGCTAATGCATACTTTTTAGTTAATATAACCTTTTGTTGTGATATGTAATCAAACTCATTCATTGCATAATGACAGGCTCTTCTAAATTTTTGTCTCTCTAATGCTTTTATATCAAACTTCTTTTCATCATTTACCTCCTCTTTTTCCAAAGCAGCCAAACGTTTTCGTTTTTCTTCTTCAGCTTTAGCAATAGCTTCAAGTCTTTGTTGCTCTTTTAATATCGCCTCTCGTTTTTTAGCCTCCTTCACTAACCGCAGCTTTTCTAATCGAGCGGCTTCTTTTACCCGTACTATAGAATCTAATCGGCGTTGTTCTTGGATTGCGGCTGCTTGTTGTTTGGCAATTGCTTCTAACCGCAGCTTTTCTAATCGAGCGGCTTCTTTTACCTGTGCTATAGAATCTAGTCGGCGTTGTTTTTGGATTGCGGCTGCTTGTTGTCTAGCAATTGCTTCTAACCGCAGCTTTTCTAATCGAGCGGCTTCTTTTACTTGAGCTATAGAATCTAATCGGCGTTGTTCTTGTTTTGCGGCTGCTTGTTGTCTAGCAGCTTCTTCTAACCGGAGCTTTTCTAATCGAGCGGCTTCTTTTACTTGTGCTATAGAATCTAATCGGCGTTGTTCTTGTTTTGCGGCTGCGTGTTGTCTAGCAGCTTCTTCTAACCGGAGCTTTTCTAATCGAGCGGCTTCTTTTACTTGTGCTATAGAATCTAATCGGCGTTGTTCTTGGATTGCGGCTGCGTGTTGTCTAGCAACTTCTTCTAACCAGAGCTTTTCTAATCGAGCGGCTTCTTTTACTTGAGCTATAGAATCTAATCGGCGTTGTTCTTTTATTGCGGCTGCTTGTTGTCTAGCAGCTTCTTCTAACCGGAGCTTTTCTAATCGAGCGGCTTCTTTTACTTGTGCTATAGAATCTAATCGGCGTTGTTCTTGTTTTGCGGCTGCTCGTTGTCTAGCAACTTCTTCTAACCGGAGCTTTTCTAATCGAGCGGCTTCTTTTACTTGTGCTATAGAATCTAATCGGCGTTGTTCTTGTTTTGCGGCTGCGTGTTGTCTAGCAGCTTCTTCTAACCGGAGCTTTTCTAATCGAGCGGCTTCTTTTACTTGTGCTATAGAATCTAATCGGCGTTGTTCTTGTTTTGCGGCTGCTCGTTGTCTAGCAACTTCTTCTAACCGGAGCTTTTCTAATCGAGCGGCTTCTTTTACTTGTGCTATAGAATCTAATCGGCGTTGTTCTTTTATTGCGGCTGCTTGTTGTCTAGCAACTTCTTCTAACCGGAGCTTTTCTAATCGAGCGGCTTCTTTTACTTGTGCTATAGAATCTAATCGGCGTTGTTCTTGTTTTGCGGCTGCTCGTTGTCTAGTAACTTCTTCTAACCGCAGCTTTTCTAATCGAGCGGCTTCTTTTACTTGAGCTATAGAATCTAATCGGCGTTGTTCTTTTATTGCGGCTGCTTGTTGTCTAGCAACTTCTTCTAACCGGAGCTTTTCTAATCGAGCGGCTTCTTTTACCCGTACTATAGAATCTAATCGGCGTTGTTCTTGGATTGCGGCTGCTTGTTGTCTAGCAACTTCTTCTAACCGGAGCTTTTCTAATCGAGCGGCTTCTTTTACCTGTGCTATAGAATCTAATCGGCGTTGTTCTGCTTTTTGCTTTTCAATTGCTTCCTTATTAACAATTTCATAAATCCGACGTTTCCTTTCCTCTTCTTCTAGCCTTCTTCTCTCTCGCTCCTTTTCTTGGTAATCATAATATAAATCATCTAGAGCATCATTTACAACCAAATCATCAATTACAACCAGGCCTTCGTTATCTTTAAATTGAATTTTATAATTATCGTTGCCTAAATACTCAACAACAATACATTTTTGACCCTCTCTAAAGTCAACAATTGGTTCAATCAATTCATTGGTACTTTTCTCCAGATTTTTATATAAACTTCCATCTTGTGAGAAACGCGTAGGTATGCTAACATCTTGTCCAAAAAGATTTGAACAAACTAATAAACAAAAAATACAAAAATGCTTTACCATCAAAGATTATCAATAATCAAATTGGAACCAATATATTGTTATAAGGATTATAAAAATAAAAAGGAACTTTAAATGAAGGATACTTTTAATCTAAAAAAATCATTTAATTAACAAAAAAAGCCTATATAACAATACAGGCTCATTTAATTATCTATTTATATGTAAATTAATTAGCTAACTTTTTGTTTCATTTTCATTTTTTCAAGTAGCATTAATTCACGTTGAATTTCTTCTTTCCTCTTATTAAATTTACGAAGCTTTTCATCCCTAATTTCCTGATTCCTTATCATTTGCTCTTTTCTAAGCCTTTCCCGTTCTAATTCTCTTTTTTGAAATTTTTTCTGTTTATACTTTTCTAAAAACACAGAGAAATAGGCAAAACCATACAGACTCAAAAACAACAAGGCAACTATTCCTAAAATAATATAACCGTTATCCATAATTTTCTTAAATGCTATTAATTAATAAAATTTAAATTTCTTACTTATTAGCTTTGAAACCTAAATCTTTATAAAAATATCTAAAACTAGATTTTTTAAAAAATATTTAAGTTGAAGTACTCAAAAAAAAGTTTAACGTAAAAAACGCAAAAAAAAAGCTCTCAAATTGAGAACTTCTTATTTTTTAACTTTTAATCCGTCTTCTTTCCATTTTAGAATGCCTCCATCCAAATCATATATTTTTTTAAAACCTAATTCAAGAAGTGTTTTTGAAGCTTTACCACTTCTTCTTCCACTTCTACAATACAACAAAATCGGGGTGTTTTTATCTAATTTTTTTATTTCTTCTTCAAATTTATTGGAATGAAAGTCTATATTTTTTGCCCCATCTATAGAACCTTCAGAATACTCTTCTGGTGTCCTAACATCTATTAATTGAACTTTTTCTTTCTTAATAATATCAACCATCTGCTGTGTTGAAACCATTTTTATATGATTCTTGGGTATCTCAGAACAAGCTATAAATGTGAAAACAAAGCAAAATATGGTTAACAACGGTTTCATTGGCTACTAATTATCAACAATTTCTCCAGTCCATTCTAACATACCACCTTCTAAATTATAAGCATTTTCAAAACCTAGTTCTTCCATTATAGAACATGCTTGACCACTTCTATTACCTGAACGACAATACACATAATAGTTTTTTGCTTTATCTAGTTCTTCTACTTCATTTATAAATTCTTGACCTTTATAAATATCTATATGAATGGCATTTGGTATTATACCATCAGCTACTTCAGCATCCGTTCTAACATCTAACACAACAGCATTATCATCATTTGCCAATTGTTCTGCCCATTCTTCTTGAGTTAAATCTTCCATTTATTATTATTTGGTTTTACTTGTTGCAAAATTAATGTTTCTATACGTATAGACGAAAAAAAACTGAAGCATTACACTTCAGAATTTCTTATTGTTATATTTAATAGTATTTATTAAACCTTAATTGAGCAACCTATAGCTTTAGTTTCTTTAATTTCAACTTCTTCTCCACCCAATAAGGCATCTACTGCATTTTCAACATATTTAACTTGTACCCCTTTAGGATTTCTAGGGCTATCATCTATAGAACCAATGTATTTAACAACATTACCCATTTTTGTTTTCTCTAATATATAAATATGAGGAGTTTTGGTAGCGCCATACTTAGGGTATATTTTCTGTCCTTTATCCATTAAATAGGGAAAAGTAAACCCTTTGTCTTCTGCTCTTTTTTTCATGGCGTCCATATTATCCCCTGGCTTAACATCTGTATTATTCGGCATAATTGCAATTACAGGATATCCTTTTGAGGCATATTTCTTATCTAAAGCAACAAGCCTATCTTCATATGCCACAGCAAATGGACAAGTATTACAAGTAAAGGTAACTATAAAACCTTTTGCATCTTTATAATCTGATAAAGACACCATATTACCGTCAATGTTTTCTAAAGAAAAATCTTCTGCAATATCACCTATTTTATACCCCTGCCCTGAGTACGAATTAGGCAATGTAAATGCTAAAGTAAGTATAGCAACTAAAGCAAATCCAAATAATTTTACTGTTTTCATAATGTGTTTAATTTAAAAATTGTTTTAATTCTTTTTCTAATTCTTCATACGTAAATGATTTCTCGTAAAAACTTCGTTTATCATTTTTATAAATAACTGTTGCGGGTATTGCACCAGACCAATCTTCACTAACCTTAGGAATCCATGTATTCATATCATCATCATTTAATGCCACCACTTTAGACTTTAATTCCTTATCTTTTATATATGGTTTTAATTTAGAATCATATAAATGTGGAAAATCTAAACTAACCAATATAATTTCAACATTTTCATTTTTATATTTAGATCCAATTTCTTCAAAATAAGGAAGTTCTTTTACACAGGGAGCACACCAAGTAGCCCAAAAATTTATAATATAAACCTTATCATCTTTTTTATTTAAATAAGATGATAGTCCTTCAAAATCATAAATTTCTAATTCTACATCTTTTTCTTTTACAGCTATTTCTGAAGTTTCTTCTTTTTCTCCAATTTTAGTATCAGCCTTCTTTTTATTGTTGCAACCAACCATTATTAAAAATGCAACAAATAATAATTTTATCTTCATAAGTGTAAAAATAATGATAAGTTCTTTGAACTAAATACAGTTTAACAATCTTTTAAAGAAAAAACACTTTAAAGAATTGCTTAATTATTTTTTCATTTTTATATTTGGCTCTGTAATACAACAAAATGAATAAAAATTTAAATAATAATTGGTGGTGGTGCTTCAATAACTTAACATTCGTGAAGTAAGAACCTCGTATATTTAAAACAAAATATCAAATAAAGGCTTGTCATTCACGACAAGCTTTTTTTATAATATAAAAACTGAAATTAAATTCAGCTAAATGAAGACATTTAATTTAACAACTTATCATAAACGCATATTAACGGACACTATTACACCTGTTACCGTGTATTATAAGATTAGGGATAAATACCCAAACAGTATTTTATTAGAAAGTGGTGACTATCATAGAAACCACAAAAACTTCTCTTACATATGTTTTAATCCAATTGCTTCTATTAAAGTTGAAAATGAAGTGATTACAGAAACATTTCCTGATGGCACTGCCAAAGATTTACCAATTACCGAAGATGTAAGTGTAGTAGACGAAATCTATAATTTCACTAAACGCTTTAACACAAATTGTGAAGAAAACTTCAAATTTATAAACAATGGGATTTTTGGATATACAGCTTACGATGCTGTTCGATATTTCGAAGATGTAAAAATTAGCAAAAAAGAGAACTCTGTTGAAATACCCGATGTTTATTACGCGGTTTATCAAAATATAATTGCTATAAATCACTTTAAAAACGAAGCCTATATATTTTCGCATTGTTATGATAAAACCGAAAATAATATTGACTCGATTGACAAACTGATTAACGTACAAAATTTTGCATCTTATAATTTTAATTCTAAAGGAGATATTACATCCAACCTAACAGATGAAGAGTTCTTGCAACATGTAGATTATGCAAAAAAACACTGTGCAAGAGGCGATGTTTTTCAATTAGTATTATCTAGGAGTTTTTCTCAAGAATTTACTGGAGACGATTTTAACGTTTACAGAGCTTTAAGAAGTATCAATCCATCACCATATCTATTCTATTTTGATTATGGTGATTTTAAGATTTTTGGGAGTTCACCAGAAGCTCAATTAATTGTAACAGATGGTTTAGCAGAAATTCACCCAATTGCTGGAACATTTAAAAGGACTGGAGATTATGAAAAAGATGAGATTTTAGCTGATAAATTGGTGAAAGATGAAAAGGAAAACGCAGAACATGTTATGTTGGTAGATTTAGCTAGAAACGATTTGAGCAGACATGGTAGTGGTGTAAAAGTTGAAACTTATAGAGAAGTGCAGTTCTTTTCTCATGTTATTCATTTAGTTAGTAAAGTTACTGGACAAAAACACGACACAACTTCAACAATGCAAGTTGTTGCCGATACATTTCCTGCTGGAACCTTAAGCGGAGCCCCTAAACACAGGGCTATGCAACTTATTGAGCAATACGAAAAAACCAGTAGAGGTTTTTATGGTGGTGCCATAGGTTTTATGGATTTTGAAGGCAACTTTAATCATGCCATTATGATTAGAACTTTTTTAAGTAAAGATTACAAATTGAACTGGCAAGCGGGTGCAGGTTTGGTATCCAAATCAAACCCAGAAAGTGAAAGACAAGAAGTATTTAACAAATTAGGAGCATTAAACAAAGCTATTCAATTAGCAAAAGATATTTAGTAGTCATGAAGAAAGTATTAGTCATAGATAACTACGATAGTTTTACATATAATTTAGTTCATTATTTAGAAGATTTGAATTGCGATGTAACGGTTTATAGAAATGATAAACTTGAACTTGAAGATGTAGAACCATTTGATAAAATTGTATTATCTCCAGGCCCTGGAATTCCTGATGAAGCAGGATTATTAAAAGCAATTATAGAAAAATATGCACCTACTAAAAGTATATTAGGTGTTTGCTTAGGGCAACAAGCAATAGGCGAAGTATTTGGAGGCTCATTAGTTAACTTAGATGAAGTGTATCACGGTGTAGCTACTAAAGTTGAAATTACTGTTGACGACGAGTCAATCTTCAGTGGTTTAGATAAAGATATTGAAGTTGGTCGTTACCACTCTTGGGTGGTAGATGCCAATTTACCAGAAAGTTTAGAAGCTACTTCTTTTGATGCTAATGGACAGGTAATGTCTTTGCGACATAAAACTTATGATGTTAAAGGTGTTCAGTATCATCCAGAATCTGTTTTAACACCAGATGGAAAGAAAATTTTAGAAAATTGGGTAAATAGTTAAGCTATGAAAAATATTCTAAATAGATTAATAAATCATGAAACCATTTCAAGTGAAGAGGCTAAACAGGTTATTGTTAACATATCCAATGATATGTATAACCCCAGTCAAATTTCTTGTTTCTTATCGGTTTACATGATGCGTAGCATAACCATTGAAGAGTTACAAGGTTTTAGAGATGCGCTTTTAGAACTGTGTGTAAAAATAGACCTTAGTGATTTTAATGCTATAGATATTGTTGGTACAGGTGGAGATAGTAAAAACACATTCAACATATCTACATTATCATCATTTATTACTGCTGGTGCTGGAGTTCATGTTTCTAAACACGGTAACTATGGTGTTTCATCAACTTCCGGCTCTTCAAATGTTATGGAGAATTTGGGTGTTAAATTTTCTAATGATGAAGGTTTTTTAAAACGCTGTTTAGATAAGGCTGGTATATGTATTTTACACGCTCCTTTATTCCATCCTGCAATGAAAAATGTAGCACCAATTAGACGAGAATTAGGTGTTAAGACATTTTTTAACATGCTAGGGCCCATGGTAAACCCTTCATTTCCTAAAAGTCAATGTCTAGGTGTTTTTAATTTAGAAGTATTGCGTTTATACAGCTTTTTATATCAAAATACTGATAAAAATTATAGCATTGTTTATGCATTGGATGGTTACGACGAAATATCTTTAACAGGAAATGCAAAAATAGTTTCTAATCATTCTGAAAAATTATTTTCACCAGAAGATTTAGGGCTTTCAAAAATTAAACAAGAAGCCATTTATGGTGGTGATACCGTTGAAGATGCTGCCAAAATATTTGTTGATATAATAAGCGGAAATGGTACCGAAGCACAAAACAATGTTGTTTGTGCCAATGCAGGTTTAGCCATTGCCACAAATAAACAAATTTCACATAAAAAAGGGTTTGAATTAGCCAAAGAATCTTTATTCTCTGGAAAGGCAAAACAAAGTTTAGATAAATTGATTGAGTTGAGTAAATAATGAACATTTTAGACAAAATAGTAATTGATAAACGCAAAGAAGTAGATTTAAGAAAAAGCTTAATTCCAACTTCTCAGTTAGAACAATCTGTTCTGTTTTATAGAAAAACTGTTTCACTAGCGGAACAATTAAAAAATAGTGCCTCTGGTATTATTGCAGAACATAAGCGTAGATCACCTTCAAAATCTATAATTAACAATAGCCTAAATGTTCAAGACGTAGCTTTAGGTTATGAAAATGCTGGTGTTTGCGGTATGTCTGTTTTAACAGATGGCAAATACTTTGGAGGCTCTTTAGACGATTTACTAACAGCACGTGCCAGTTGTAATTTGCCTTTACTTAGAAAAGAATTTATTATTGATGAATATCAAATTCTTGAAGCCAAAGCTCATGGAGCAGATGTCATTCTTTTAATCGCTGCCATTTTAACAAGAGAAGAGATTAAACAATTTTCAGAATTTGCTAAAAGTCTAAACCTAGATGTACTTTTAGAAGTTCATAATGAAGAAGAATTGCATAAATCCGTAATGCCAAGTCTAGACATGCTAGGTGTAAACAACAGAAACTTAAAGTCTTTCGATGTGAGTTTAGAAACCAGCAAATCATTAAGCAGCATTATTCCTGATGATTTTGTTAAAGTTTCAGAGAGTGGTATTAGTAGTGTTAGCGCTATTAAAGAATTGCAACCTTACGGATATAAAGGGTTTTTAATTGGTGAAAATTTTATGAAAACTGATAACCCAGGATTTAATGCAGCAGAATTCATTAAAACATTAGAAAGATGAAACTAAAAGTATGCGGAATGAAATACGAAGATAATATAGAAAAAGTTGCAGCATTGCAACCTGATTATCTTGGTTTTATTTTTTATAAAAAGTCTTCTAGACATTTTGATACAAAAATTCCAGCTATTTCAGAAAACATAAAAAAAACTGGAGTTTTTGTTAATGAAAATCTAAATACAGTTATTGATAAGGTTAATGAATTTAATTTACAAGCTGTACAGTTACATGGTGAAGAAGCACCATTCTATTGTAACATGCTCCGTACCACCAAATTATTTTCATACCCTGTTGAAGTCATAAAAGTGTTTTCTATTGAAGAAGGCTTTAATTTTGAAGTTTTAAAAGAGTATGAAAATGTTTGTGATTACTTTTTGTTTGACACCAAAGGTAAATTGCCTGGTGGCAATGGTTATACATTTGATTGGAGTCTTTTAAACGACTATCCTTCAACAAAACCATTCTTTTTAAGTGGCGGCATTGGGTTAAATCAAGTTGAGGATATTAAAAAATTCAAAAACAGTGAAGCTTCAAAATATTGCTATGCTATAGATGTAAATAGTAAATTTGAAACAGAACCAGGTTTAAAAAGTACTTCAAACATACGCGAATTCATTAATAAGCTTAATGATAAAAAAACTATGAATTATAACGTTGACGAAAAAGGGTATTATGGCGAATTTGGGGGCGCATTCATTCCAGAGATGTTGTATCCTAATGTAGAAGAGTTACGCCAAAAGTATTTAAAAGTTATGGCAGAACCTGATTTTCAGAAAGAGTTCAACCAACTTTTAAAAGACTATGTTGGTCGTCCTTCTCCTCTCTATTTTGCTAAACGCCTTTCAGAAAAATACAACACTAAAATCTACTTAAAAAGAGAGGATTTAAATCATACAGGAGCCCATAAAATTAATAATACTATTGGTCAAATTTTAATGGCCAAACGTCTTGGCAAAAAGCGTATTATTGCTGAAACTGGGGCTGGACAACATGGTGTTGCCACAGCTACAGTTTGTGCTTTAATGGGACTAGAATGTATTGTTTACATGGGTGAAATTGATATTGAACGACAAGCACCTAACGTTGCGCGTATGAAAATGCTAGGTGCTAAAGTTGTTCCTGCTTTATCAGGAAGTCGCACCTTAAAAGATGCTACTAATGAAGCCATAAGAGACTGGATTAACAATCCTGTAAATACGCATTATATTATTGGTTCTGCTATTGGACCGCATCCATATCCTGATATGGTTACAAGATTTCAATCAGTTATTTCTGAAGAAATAAAATGGCAATTAAAAGAACAAGAAGGTAGAGAAAACCCAGATTACGTAGCTGCTTGTATTGGAGGCGGTAGTAACGCAGCAGGAACCTATTATCATTATCTTCATGAAGAGGATGTGAAAATTATTGCTGTTGAAGCTGCTGGATTAGGTGTAGATTCTGGTGAAAGTGCTGCAACCTCAGTTTTAGGAAAAGAAGGTATAATCCACGGTTGTAAAACATTATTAATGCAAACTAACGACGGGCAGATAACTGAACCTTATTCTATTTCTGCTGGTTTAGATTACCCCGGAGTTGGACCAATGCATGCTCATTTAGCAAAAACTGGTAGAGCAGAATTTTTATCTATAACAGATGATGAAGCTATGAAAGCTGGTTTAGAACTTTGCGAATTGGAAGGTATTATTCCTGCTATTGAAAGTTCTCATGCACTTGCCATTTTTAAACAAAAACAGTTTAAACCAGATGATGTTGTGGTAATGAGCCTTTCAGGACGTGGTGATAAAGATTTACAGAATTATATTGATTATTTTAAAATTTAAGTTGTGAACAGAATAAATCAAAAACTTCAAGAAGACCAAAAAATTCTTTCTATATACTTTACTGCTGGCTATCCGGATTTAGATGACACAGTTAAAATTATTCAAGATTTAGAAAAAAGTGGGGTTGACTTAATTGAAATAGGTCTACCTTTTAGTGACCCACTAGCTGATGGACCAACAATTCAAGATAGTTCTACCAAAGCTCTAAAAAATGGTATGACTACCGAAATTCTTTTTAATCAATTAAAAGATATTAGAAAATCAGTAAGTATTCCATTAATCATCATGGGATATTTTAACCCCGTGCTACAATACGGCGTTGAAGACTTCTGCAAAAAATGCCAAGAGATTGGAATTGATGGATTAATAATTCCTGATTTACCTGTTGATGTCTACCATGAAGAATATCAAAACATTTTTGAGAAATACGGATTAATAAATGTATTTTTAATTACACCTCAAACTAGTGATGAACGTATTCACTTTATAGATTCGGTTTCTAACGGATTTATTTACATGGTTAGTAGTGCGAGTACTACTGGTGCAAAATCTGGTTTTGGTAATGAGCAGACAGAGTATTTTGAGCGTATTAACAAACTAGACTTGAATAATCCTCAAATTGTAGGTTTCGGTATTAGCAACAATGAAACTTTTACGGCAGCAACCACTTATGCCAAAGGAGCAATAATTGGTAGTGCATTTGTGAAATATGTTACTAATGAAGGGACTGAAAACATAGACTCCTTTGTTAAAAACATCATAGAATAGGAGCATTAAATTTATATTGATTATATTTGGTTAACCAAACTGGTAAACCAATGAAGGAATTTAAATTATTTACTTTTTTATTTTGCATTATTCTAACCCAATTATCATATGCACAAGTGCTTTTGGATGCAGATGGATCAGGAGGAGTAGACACTTATGACTTAATTAATTCCGTTTTTGCTCCGGGATATGATGCTGTTGAAGAGCCAGATTGTAGTCATACACCAACTTTTCAGCATATTGACGAGCTGTTTGATGCTACTTTAGGAATAAATGTTTTCAGATTTTATTTGCACGTAGCTACAGATACAGATAGATGTAATGGTTCAACAGACCGTCAGCGTAACGAAATTAAAACTTATGACAAGTCACCTGACAATTTAAAAGGTGTTGAAGGTGAAACGGTAATTTATAAATGGAAATTTAAATTAGATGCGGGATTTCAAGTATCCCCAAATTTTACACATATACACCAGTTAAAATCTGTTGGGGGCCTTTATTCAAGTATGCCAATGTATACCTTAACTTGCAGAAAATCTACTCCAGACAGAATAGAATTAAGGTATGCCGAAACTAATTCTCAAACTACTTTAATTCAAACTGACCTTGCTCCTTTTAAAGGTGAGTGGGTTGAGGCCACTGAAACTATTAAATATGGCACTAATTCAAGTCCAGATGCGGGAACTTACTCCATTGAACTTAAAAGAGTAAGTGATCAATCAATATTACTAACCTACACAGACAATGCTACAAAAAACTGGCAAATAGATGCGGAATTTGTTCGACCGAAGTGGGGGATTTATAGAAGTTTAAATAACGCTCAAGATTTAAGAGATGAAGAAGTATTATTTGCAAATTTTAGTGTTGAGGAATCATCCACATTAAATATAGAAGAAATTAATAGACACGGCATAATACTCTACCCCAACCCAACTAGTGATGATTTATTTATTAAGAACTTAGACAAGATAGAATTTGATAATATAGCAATTCATGATATTACAGGTAAACAAGTATTAAAACAAGAAGCATTAGGCAATTCTATTATTGTAACTTCTAAACTTAAATCTGGAATTTATTTTATTAATTTTAATAATAATAACCTACCTACATTCACTAGTAAGTTCGTAAAAAATTAAGAAGACAATAAACTTTCTAAAGCAGGCTTTAAATGGTGATATTTAAAACAAAAACCTTTACTTTCTATCTTTTTGGAACTCACACGCTGACTTTCAAATAAAAGCATATGCATTTCTCCTAAAACTGTCTTCATTATAAATTTAGGAATATTTGGTAAAAATAAAGGCTTATGTAAAATGCTGGCTATAGTTTTTGTGAGTTCCCTATTTGTGACAGGATTTGGAGCTACACCATTATAAACACCAATTAATTGATGTTTAATTAAAAATATAAACATTTTAGCCAAATCATTAATATGAATCCAAGATTGCCATTGTTTTCCATTTCCAAAAGCAGCTCCTAGACCAAAGTTAATAGGCTTAACCATTTGAATTAAAGCACCACCCTTATTAGATAAAACAAGTCCAATTCTTATTTTAGAAACAGAAATACCTAATTTAGAAAACGCATCTATATTTGTTTCCCAATCTTCAACAACTTTCCCTAAAAAGGCATTGTTAAATTCTTTAAATGACTCGCTATAATAGTTGACTAAAGAGTCTGGATATATACTTATACCACTTGCTGAAACCACCTGTTTAATTATATGTGATTCTCCTTTTAAAGTATTTACTAACAAAGCAGTACTTTTAGTCCTACTAGATATTATTTCTTTCTTATATTCTGAAGTCCAACGTTTTGAAACTGAAGCCCCTGCTAAATGAATGATCGCAGCCACATTTTTAAAACAATCTTTATCAATTTCCTGATTATTTGGATTCCAATAAAATCCCTGATAGTCATTGCTGTTTTCTATTTTAGATTTATTAGTAGTTAGGTAATTAATTGCAATACCCTGCTCATGACAACATTTTACTATCTCCTGTCCAACTAATCCTGTAGCTCCTGTTATTAATACCCTCATACAATAAAGTTACAAAACGAAATTCCTTTCTTAAAGCTATTTAAGTAAGGTTTAACAATTTAATTTCACAGCTCTTAACATTTCTCTTTTACCTGGAGGCCCAGGTAATTTTTCTACTTGAAAACCAACAGATTCCATTGCTCTTCTTACGCTTCCCTTAGCAGAATAAGTAACTAAAACTCCCTTTATCTTTAAAGCTCTAAACATCGTTTTAAAAATAATTTCCGTCCATAATTCCGGTTGAACCCTAGCCCCAAAGGCATCAAAATAAATAATATTAAATGTGTCTACATCTTCAATTTTGTCAAAAAACTTATTCTGTTTTGTTAAATTAAAATATTTGGATATCTGATGTTTTTCTTCCCATGAAACACCATGTAATTTTTCAAATAATAATTCTTCTGATTGTAATTCTGAAGTATAATTTAATTGTTTTATTTCTCCAGAAGAAACAGGATACCCTTCAACCCCAACATATTTAACATTTGTATATAGTTTTTCAGACTCCAATAATGTAATAAAAGCGTTGAGACCTGTACCGAACCCAATTTCCAGAATACTCAATTCATTTTGACTTTCTGAATGACAAAAAAAGTGCAATCCATGTTTTATAAACACATGATATGCCTCCTGTATAGCACCATGTTTAGAGTGATATTGTTCATTCCATTCTGGTATATGAATAGAAGTAGAACCGTCTGCAGTAATGATAATTTCTCTTTTCAAACTATTTATGTAAATATACCCTTTTTTTAAAAACCTTTTTATTTAACTTTGTCTAATAAAAAAATGGATTATGAGTACTATAATCAATGACATAGAGATTATAAAAACAGAGTCTACAAAAATAAACGAAGTAGATTTTGATGATTTGAAGTTTGGAAGTGTGTTTTCAGACCATATGTTGGTTTGTGATTTTAAAGAAGGTAAATGGCAAGCTCCGAAAATAATGCCTTACCAACCTATCATGTTAGATCCTTCTGCAAAGATTTTCCACTACGGACAATCTGTTTTTGAGGGAATGAAAGCATATAAAGATGATAATGAAGATGTCTGGTTGTTTCGTCCATTAGATAATTGCAAACGATTAAATATTTCATCAAAGCGATTAGCTATTCCTGAACTTCCAGAAGATTATTTCATGGAAGGTCTAAAGTCTCTTTTAGCGTTGGATAAAGATTGGATTCCTAAAAAAGACGGAAGTTCATTATATATTCGCCCCTTTGTTTTTGCTTCAGGGCAAGGGTTTCACGCATCTCCTGCAGATGAGTATAAATTTATAATTTGTACCGCACCATCAGGCCCATACTTTTCTGGAGATGTAAAAGTTCTTATTGAAGAGAAGTATTCTCGTTCTGCAAATGGCGGTGTAGGTTTTGCAAAAGCTGGAGGAAACTATGCAGGTCAATTTTATCCAACTCAGTTGGCTAAAGCCAAAGGGTATCATCAAGTTATTTGGACTGATGACAACACACATGAATACATTGAAGAGGCAGGAGCAATGAATATTTTTGTTAGAATTAATGACACATTAATTACAGCTCCTACAAGTGATAGAATTCTTGATGGCATCACAAGAAAAAGTATTATTGAACTTGCTAAACATGAAGGCATAAACGTAGAAGTAAAGAAACTTACCGTTAAGGAAGTAGTTGAAGCGGCTAAAAATGGTACTTTAAAAGAGATGTTCGGAGCAGGTACAGCTGCAGTTGTTTCTCCAATTTCAGCATTTGGTTTTAAAGGTGTTGATTACGAATTACCTAAACTTGATGATACTTATGCTAATTTCTTAAAGAAACAAATTACTAATATTCAAACCAACAAATCTGACGATCCTTTTGGATGGCGTTTTAAAGTTGATTAATAAGATTAGATATAAAAAAAGAGAAGCTAAATTGCTTCTCTTTTTTTATATCTACCGTTAATGTCAACTAAATTATTTTTTAAGAATAGCTTCAATATTTGGTTTGAAATAATTTGGTCCTTTTAATACTTTACCATCTTCTCTATAAATTGGCTCTCCATCTTCCCCTAATTTACTCATGTTGCTTCTTTGTATTTCTTCAAAAACTTCTTCTATTTTATATTGCAAACCATGTTCAATTATGGTTCCACATAAAATATAAAGCATATCTCCTAAAGCATCGGCTACTTCAACTAAATCACCATCATTAGCTGCATCTAAATACTCCTCATTCTCTTCACGCATTAGCTTATACCTTAGGGTATTTTTTTCACTTCCCAAATCAGCCTTGGGTATTTCTCTATGACCTATTTTAAATGCGGTATGAAATGCCTTTACAGCTTCTATTTTGTCTTTCATAAATATGATTATTTTGTTCAAATTACTTTTGTAAATCTAAATTTTTAAAAATAAAAAATTCATTTACTTTTGCATAAAAGTAATTATATGTTTAGTAAAGGGCAATGGATTTTTGGTATTTTATTTTTTATAGTCTTTGCTATAATTATTGCCTTCACTTATCGAAAAGATTTAAAACTTCATAAACGATTTTATGCCGGAAGTTTTTGGATGCTTATTGCATTCATTGCTTTTATTCTTTTTATTGCTGCCATAAAATTCTTTTTTAAATAATTCTAATAAATATTTACGCCAAACTAGGAATATTTTGTTGAAAACTGTTATATAATTAAAGATGCTTTTTGACGCAACCTTTTATTATCTCTAACATCTTATTAATAACTAAACCAAACTGAATTAAAATGAAATCACTTTTAATTATCTCTATCCTACTGGTAATTAACATATTATTATTAGTTTTTAGTGTAAATAAAAAAACAGAACCTTAAAAAAGATTCTGTTTTTTTATTTTTTCTAAATTACGTTTTAATTTACATCAGATAAAAAACTATAATCTTTACTATAATCTAACATTTGTCCTACAAATGTTTCTGGTTGCCTCACCTTAATACTAATTATATCTCCAGCTTCATTTTTTTCTGCTACCAATTCAGGGTTTACAAAACCAGAATATGGAGCTGATGTAAATTGTTTGTTTCTTTCAAGAACTTCAGAATGAATTGCTTGATCTACCTTAACGCCATAACCTTCAACCAAAGCCTCAACAGCTGCATAATCGCCTTCAGATTTTATACGTTGCGTTTCTCTTAATAAATCACCAAAAAGTTTACGTAGCTTATCATAATCATTAATATTAAAATAAGTTTTACCATCTTTAGATACTTTTTCAATAACATTATCTGCTTTTCCTTTTTCATAAACCCAGGCACTTACCCACTGCCTGTTTCTCATATGCGCTTCTTCAACATCATCTCCTAAATTTAATCTAATCAATTGCATAATTAATCCATTTCGTATATAACCATCAAAAGCAGCCTTTCCAACAGCTTTCCAATCATCAACTAATCCAAGTTCCTGAAGCTTACTATCATATAAATAATACAAGGCCACCAAATCTGCACGACCTTCCTCTAAGGTAGACGCATAATTCTTTAATGTTTCCTTAGTTTCTCCAACACCAGGATTTAATTTTCCAGAGGCATGTCCAATTACCTCATGCAAAGCAGTATGAAGTTTATCTGCTAATTGTCCATACTTCTTTTCCAATTTATACTCTTCTTCATCATGAACAAACTCTTTTAAGCGCCCAGAACTTGACGCATTATTGTAAGCATTTGTTATGTTACCTAAGGAAACAGATTTACTACCAACAGTGGCTCGTATCCAATTGGCATTTGGTAAATTTACGCCTATTGGAGTACTTGGTGAGGCATCTCCAGCTTCACCTGCAACATTAACTACTTTATAAGTTACTCCAACAACATTGGCTTTTTTGTGAGTATCAATAATTGATGAGTTATCTTCAAACCATTGTGCGTTATCAGATAGTACCTTCATTTTTTGTGACATGTCAAAATCATTTATTTGAACAATCATTTCATAAGAGCCCCTATACCCTAGAGGGTCATTATATACTTCAACAAACCCATTTATATAATCAATATTTCCTTCGGTTGCATTTGTCCAAGCCACATTATAATCATCCCAAATTTGTAAATCACCTGATTTATAGTATTCAATTAACAAACCAATAGCATCTCCCTGTGCTTTATTTTCAGCAACACCTTTAGCTAATTCTAACCATTTAATAATTTCATCAATAGCAGCACCATATAAACCTCCAGACTTATAAATTCTTTCTTTAACAACCCCGTTCTCTTTTACCAACTGCGAATTTAACCCAAATGACAATGGTTTTTCTGGGTCTGGTGATTGCTTTGCAGCATAAAAACTTTCAACATCAGAATTGGCTACATTAGGCCCATAAAAATTAACAGCAGAAAGTCCTACATTATCAATATCTTTTCCCTGATTTACTTTTTTTGCGTCAGAGTTATTAAAAATAACTTCAAAAGCTTCTCCTTCTAAAACAGTATTTGTATCTGCAAATAGCTGCTTAAGATAATCTGAAGAAAACTCTGGTTTTAATTTGTCATTGGAATAATGGTGATGAATACCGTTGCTAAACCAAACACGCTTTAAATAAACTTCAAAGGCCTTCCAATCTCCTGACTCTTTATCTCCTTTATATAAAGTATATGCATTTTCAAGGGCACTTCTAATAGCTAAATTATGACGGTAGTTTTGATCCCACATAATATCTCTTCCACTTAAACCCGCCTGAGTTAAATAATATACTAACTTTTGCTCTTTTAAGGTTAATTGTTCCCAACCTGGAATTTGATACCTTAAAATTTTTAAGTCTGCAAATTGTTCAACATTATAGTTAAACTTTTCCGTATCCTTAATTTCTAATGTTTCCTGAGCTTTTTCAGACCTCTCTTTACCACATCCAAACAAAAAAACAGATACCAATACTACATTTAAAATAAATCTTAGTTTCATTTTGAAAGTTTATTTGATTTAATACTCTTTTAATAATTTAACAAATACCATATTTTAATTATTATTTAATACCACAACAGTATATAATATGAAAATTCATAATTAAATATTCGCAAATGTAATAATTTATTAACCGAAATGAAAGATGATTGACTATCTTTGAATATCTAATCTTTTTCAACGTAGAAAAATGAAAATATTTAAATACATTTTGTTTCTTTTGTTAATTGTGATTATTGGTACAGCCATATACATTGCTGTGCAACCCAACTCTTTTGAAGTTACTCGAACAAGAACAATAAAAGCTCCTGCTCCTATTATTTATTCTAATGTAATAGACTTTAAAAATTGGATTGATTGGTCGGCCTGGGTAGAAGAAAACCCAAATATAAAAATTAGTTATGGCGAAAAAACTAAAGGTATTGGAGGTTCTTATACTTGGGAAGATGAAGATGGAATTGGCACCATGACTAATATTGAAGCTTTACCTAACACTAGTATTCAACAAGAAATGCAATTTGGTGAATTCCCTAAATCTGATATTTCTTGGACATTTAAACCCACTGATGATGGTGCTACTGATGTTACCTGGACCATTAAAGGCAAAGACCTTCCTTTTGGTTTTAAAGCTTTTGCTACATTTACTGGAGGCATGGAAAAACAAATTGGTCCATATTATGAACGTAGTTTAGAAAAACTAGACAGTATTGTTTCAATACGATTAAAAGCTTACTCCATTAATATTAATGGTATTACAGAATATGGCGGTGGATTTTTTATGTACAAAACAACATCAGCCACAGGAACAAATATTAGCGAAATAATGGGTAAACAATACGGTGAAATTATGGGATATATGGCAAAAAATAATATTGTAGCTAACGGTATGCCATTTACTATTTATAATGAAATGAATCCTGAAACTGGAAATATTATTATGAGTAATGCTATTCCCGTAATGAATAAGGTTTCTGTTGAAAATAAAAGTGAGATACTTTGTGGTTTTATACCTAAAACCAAAACGCTAAAAACTACTTTAAAAGGAAACTATAATAATTTACCAAAAGCTTGGGAAGCTAGCATGAAGCATATAGCAGAAAACAGTTTAGAATTGTTAGATGTCAAACCTTTTGAAATATATACTAACGACCCTGGCAACTTTCCTAATCCAGCAGATTGGGTAACTGAAATATACATACCTATTAAATAGTTTATGAAACAACTTTTATTAGTTTTTTTAGGTGGCGGCATAGGTAGTGCCCTACGTTATATTATTGGAAAATATTTAAACAACACTCAAACGGGAATTCCATACGGTACTTTTGCTGCTAACATTTTAGGGAGTTTGCTTATTGGAATTATCCTTGGTTTAGCAGCTAAAAATAACTCTTTAAGTCAAAGTCAAACTTTATTATTAGCAACTGGATTTTGTGGTGGATTTACAACCTTCTCCACGTTTGCTTATGAAAACCACGTGTTTTTGAAGTCTGGAGACTTTACAAGTTTTGCAGTTTACACCATTGGTAGTTTTATTATGGGTTTTATTGCTGTATTTTTAGGTATGTTTTTAGTGAAATAAACACTTATTTCCATAAGGTTATATACCCCATTAATAATGGTTGGAATTCTTTAAAACCTTATTTTATTAATATTAATTTCTTGAAATCGCTCAATAATATTAGTCAAACACTACCTTATTCAAGTTTCATTTTTAAATCATAAAACTAAAATAAAGAAGTTTTTACTTACATATGTATCTAATATGTTAACGTAAAGTGTTTTTTATCGATTATATTTGCGTTTTGTAGAGTTTTTATTTATTTTTGAATTGGTTATTAGCCCCCTAACTAAACACCAACTACTTATGAAAAAGGTTTATGTCCTTTCAAAATACATCATAATTATTCTTTTCCTGTTTTTTTATGGAAAATTGACAGGACAAGATTATTCAGATTCTGATGGAAGAATTATTTGGAATGCATCAGCAAATTTAGGTTTCAACAACAATATATCTGGTATTGGTAGAGATGATAATGCTAATCAAAACATAAAACAGTCTGCAAATACCATTGATGATATTACAATAGGTATAAAAGAAATAGCCCATTCAAATAATTTAAATTCAAACAATTTCTTTGCAGATAAAACCTTTTTAATGTGGGGACACAATAATGCCAGTACAACACCAGGCAGCATTATTAGTAAAAATTTTGGCTCTTCTACAGATGTAAATACACTTGTACATGCTACACCTATTGAAAGAATCTGGAAAATTGTAGTTACAGATTCGGTTCCAACCATAAAACTCTCTGTACCCTTAAGTATGGTTTCTTCAACCAACTCTGGTAATGATGAATATGTTATGATTATTGCAAATGATGCTAACTTCACTTCTAACGTAACGTCTACCACAATGAAAACAATTGGCAATTCATTAGAAGTTGACTTTTACTTTGAGGGCACAAAATTTATAACATTTGGTTCCACCTCCATTACCGAAGAAAGGAAAAGAGCTCTAAGTTTTGACAATAACTTAGACACCTTCCTAACTGCAGGTAATGTAAATGACCTTTCTAACACCGATTTTACTATTAGCGTTTGGGTAAAAAGAAGCGAAAAATCAGGAGATTTTGATTTAATATCAAAACGGAATTTTGATTCGGGTTTAGAAATAGACGGAAACTATACCAGCGGATATTCACTTGCAATAAATTCCAACAATCAGGTTCTAATGCAATGGAAAAATCCAGATGACTCTTCAAATAACATTTTACAATCCTCCAACGCTTTACCTGATAATAAATGGCAGCATATTGCAGTAACCTACAACTCAAACACAAATTTAGCTAACCTCTTTATTAATGGTAGTTTAGAGGTTCAAAATAGCAATATGAACCAAATGCATACGCCTTCAGATGGGCACTTCATTATAGGTGCGACTCACCATATAAAAAGGCAACAAAAGTTTGACGGCTCTATTGATGAAATACGTATATGGAATTTACCACTCACTGAAGAACAGATTCAATATACTATGAATCAGGAAATCGAAAAAAACAACAATCTTTATGTAAATGGCAAAATTTTGCCAACCAAAACAACAAAAAACGAAATAGGAACTATTTCATGGAGTCATTTAATAGCCTATTATCCCATGAACAAAATGGTTTTTGGAAGTATATTAGATGAATCTATTAATAGAAATGACGCATCCATGATTAATTACAATCATATTGATTATCAAACTGCCCCTCTTCCATACAAAACGGCACAAGATGGTAATTGGGATGATGAAACCACATGGGTTAATGGAAACTTACAATATTTACCAGGTAGTAAATCTGAAATAAATACCAAAAACACTATAGATTATAACATTATTGAGATAAATCATAATGTTCAAATGAGCAATGCAGACACCTCTTTTATCCCTACTGATAGTAATGGAAATAGAACGGTTTTAGGTTTAATTATTAATGATAGTGATTTACAAATTGTTGGGAACACAGAACAGAATACAGGCTATTCATTAACAATATCACATTACCTGAAATTAAATGGAACTATTGATCTTGAAGGAGAATCTCAATTAATCCAAACAACCAACTGTGATCTTGATTCCACAAGTTCGGGAAGTTTAGAAAGGGATCAACAAGGAGATTCAGACACCTATGTTTACAATCATTGGTCATCTCCTGTATCACCTTCCGTTAACGCTAGTTATACAACCAAAAACGTTATAAACAATGTTGGATTTTTAACGTCAGGATATAATGGTACCCAAGCACCAGTGCAAAATGCTGACTATTGGATATGGAAATTTGCCCATAACCCAAACAACCAATATTCACAATGGCAGCATGTTAGAAGTACAGGAGCAATTTCTGCAGGAGAAGGGTTTACAATGAAAGGCCCTGGTACAACAGCTCCTGAGCAAAATTACACCTTCAACGGACTTCCACATAATGGAAATATAAACCTAAATATTGTTAAAAACAATGATTATTTAGTTGGTAACCCATACCCTTCATCAATTGATGCTAACTCATTTTTATTGGATAACATGGGTATTGAGGATGGAGGAACCAACCAAGAAGGAAACATTATTAATGGCACAATCTATTTCTGGGAACATTATGCTAATAATTCTCATATTTCATCTGAATACGAAGGGGGTTATGCCATGTATACTTTAATGGGGGGTGTGTGTTCTTTAAATCATCTTGAAAAAATCAATAATCATGAAATGGCTCAACCAAAATTACCTACACGATACATTCCCGTAGGGCGTGGGTTTACAGTATCAGCCTCATTAGATGATAATTTAGTGGAGTCAAATAATCCTGGTATCTCCCAACCAATTATTGGAGGTAATATATTATTTAAAAATAGTCAGCGTGTTTTCAAAAAAGAATCAAATCAAAATATAAATGATTTAAGACAAAAACTAAGGATTTCATTTAATTCCCCTGATGGTTATCAACGTCAATTATTAGTTGGTTCAGACAAAAATGCTTCAAATAATTTTGATTTGGGTTATGATGGCCTTTTAATTGAGGATAATAAGGAAGATTTATTTTGGACACTATCAAATTCTAAACTAATCATACAAGCTGTTGATACAATTAATCACACAACAGTGTTACCTCTCGGAACAAAAATAAATAAAGAAGGGCTTGCTACTTTTAGTATAGATACAATAGAAAACATTACAAATAATTTAGACATTATTTTACATGATAAAGAATTAAATATTCATCATAATTTAAAACTAGGCAATTACGAAACCATACTTAATGCAGGAGAGCATTTAGAAAGATTTGAGATATTATTTAATAATAACTCTAATCAATTGTCAACAGAACAAGAATCCAATGAAAGCTTACAACTATATTATTCCAAAGAAAAAAGAGCTTTAATCGTATTAAACCCAAGTTTAAAAAGCATTGAAAGTTTAGGAATGTACAATATTTTAGGACAATCCATAATGGACTCAAAAATAAACTCCAGAGTAAAACTCTTAGAGCAAAAAATTAATAATGTAAGGACGGGATACTATATTCTTAAATTGGAATTCGAAGGTAAAATAGTATCTAAAAAAGTATTAATTAATTAAAATAAGCTTTCAAAACACAATAAATTCTGCAAAATTTTCTCATAAGATTTAAAACGTATATTTTGCATTTCGTCGAATATTTTAACTTTTAAACGATTGCCTTGATATTTTTCATATATTTGAATTGCTATTTCAACGTTCGATAATCTATTAGACCCCAATCCAATAGGTTTTGAAGTGTAATTTTAAAACTTAATATTTAGTTCTCAAGCTAAATATAAACCTACTTATGAAAAACCTTATTCCAAAATATGGGATAATTATATATGTGTTTAGTATATCTTTTTACTATAATACATATTCGCAAACCGTACTAGACAGTGAGGATTTTGAATCTGACTGGGGTATCTGGAATTCTGGTGGTGGCGATTGTACAAGAACCAATAGTTCTACACCTAATGGAACATACATGATAGATATCCAGGATAACTCTGGAACGGCTTCCTCAATGACAACCGATGATATTGACATTAGCAGCTATGGCAGTGTTGAATTTGCCTTTGACTATGAAACGGTTAGCATGGAAACTGGAGAAGACTTTTGGTTACAGTATTCTGATGATGGTGGTAGTAATTGGTCAACATTAGTTACTTATGTTAGTGGTACAGATTTTAGCAATAATAGTGCTGAAAGCGATTCTATTACCATTAACTCTGGCACTTATACCTTTGCCTCAAACTCTCAATTCAGAATTAGGTGCGATGCTAGTAATAACTCTGATGATGTTTATATAGATAATGTAGTTATAACCGGTTATCCGCCAGGGCCTGAAATTGAAACTCAAGGGAATAGCGTGGAAATTGTTGATGGAGACACAACTCCTTCTTCTGCAGATGATACGGATTATGGAACGGCAAATATAGGTACACAAATAACTAAAACTTTTACAATTAATAATAGTGGAACTGTAGATTTAAACATTTCTAGTATTTCGCTCTCAAACACTACTGACTTTTCAATAACAGGAACCGTTTATTCCTCACCAGTTGCTGCAAGCAACAGTACTACATTTACGGTAACATTTAATTCTGTCAGTGTTGGAACTAAAAATTGTGATATAACAATTAATAATGATGATTCTGATGAAGGCACCTATTTATTCAGAATAGAAGCAAATGCCGTCCAAAACTTCTTTGATAGTGATAATGACGGAGTATATGATAATATAGATATTGATGATGACAATGATGGCATTTTAGATTCTGAAGAAGAATCCTTTTGTCAAAATTCAAGTATAGCCAATACTGTAAACTACAAATTTCTAAACGAGACTTTTGGTACCGGTACTTCTAGAACCACTATTAATACAACATATGATGCCGAAACTACTTACTGTTATGAAGATGGAACAACCAGCGGCTCTGATTGTGCTTCGCAAAGCAATAATAACTTAAGTGATGGTCAATATGTTGTTTATTATAAGGCTGCTGATGGAGATAGTACAAATGACACTCCAATAGGAGAAGTAGCTTCTTGGGCAGATGATTACTGGTATACTGGGGAAGACCATACCTCTGGCGACACAGATGGTAGAATGGCCATGTTTAACGCTTCCTATGACCCAGGAACATTTTACACAGCTACTATAGTAGGTGCTTTACCCAATATTCCTATAACGTATAGCTTCTGGGTATTAAACTTAGACACCACTACTGCTCCTGGAATTGGATCAAGGTTAAGACCAGACATCTTAGTAGAATTTAGAGATGCTAGCGACAACCTCCTTGCATCTATCACAACAGGTGATATTCCTCCGTCTATAAATGGCGACCCAGCAAATAGCTGGCATCAATTTACAGCAGATTTAACATTTAGTGTAAGTGAATTTTACGTATACTTTATTAATAACGAAACAGGAGGTACGGGAAACGATTTGGCTATTGATGATATTTCTATTTCGCAAACCTTATGTGATTCCGATGACGATGGCGTAGCCGATGTTTTTGATTTAGATAGTGATAACGACGGTATCCCTGATGTTGTTGAAGCTGGTTTAGGTTCTTATAGCGAAGGTAAAGCCACATTAACAGGTGTAGGTTCATGGATTGATGCCAACACAAATGGTATGCATGACTCCGTTGAGAGTAATACAGCACCAGATTCTGATGGTGATGGTACACCAGACTTTTTGGATTTAGACAGCGACAATGATTCTATATTTGATGTAGATGAATCTGGAGCTACAAATTCTGGTGATGCCAATTATCAAAATGGTGATGGTGATATAAGTGGTGATGGTGTTGGAGATGGTACAGATACAGATACAGTAAGGGAAACTGATGTGGATTCCGATGGAACACCAGAATATTTTACTGATGGAATATTAGACCTTTATGATTTCTTTGAAGGAGGCACCATGGCCACCGCCTACGGAAACAGCAACCAAGGATCTACAGGTACAGGATGGGAATACTATGTTTTAGATACTGATAACGATGGAACGCCCGATTATCTTGATATAACTTCAGATGGCACAAATTATGATATTGCTAATACACTTTATGCTAGTTTAGATGCTAACGATGATGGTATTATAGACGATACAAATGATACTGATGAAGATGGTATTGTAGATTCATTTGATACGGATGATGCTTTATTTGGCTCTCCTAGAGATTTAGACACACAACTACAACTCTATTTTGACGGGAGAAATGATTATGCCGCCGAAACTACAGTTATTGACAATACTTGGAACGAAGCTTCTATCATGACATGGATAAAAATTGATCCAGCTTCAACAGGAACACAAATAATTTTAGGTCAGGATGAATTTTATCTTCAATTAAATTCAGACAAAACCATTACTGCTTATGCAGATGGAAATACATTAAACTATACCACCATTTTATCCACAAATCAATGGGTTCATGTAGCTGCAACATTTAAATGTGATTGCCTTTCTGGCGACTTTAACCTATACATTAACGGAAATTTAGAAGAAACATCTAGCCCTAGCTCAGGAGGTTTTAATACGGATACCTCAAGTTTTACAATAGGCAGACAACCAGATACTGATAGCAACTATTTCCATGGCTATATTGATGAAGTAAGAGTATTTAATAAGGCGTTATCTGAGAATGAACTACATAAAATGGTTTATCAAGAAATTGAAGATAATAGTGGTATTGTTAGAGGAAGTACAATTCCATTGGATATTACTGATTTCGATAGTGGTACGGAAACAACAACCCCATTAAGTTGGTCATATTTAGAGCGTTATTACAGATTAGACACGTACAAAGATGATATTATTGACGATTTAACCACCGCATCAGTAGATGTTGGCACAGGAGCTAAAATTTATAACTCAAAACTTATTGAAGCGCAAACAGCTCCACTCCCATTTACAACAGAAGTTTCATGTAGTGGAAACTGGAGTGATTCAAGTAATTGGGTTTATGGAGACATTTGGGATATTAATAACACCCATTCAGATTGTGCGATTATCAAAGTAAGAGGAAATATGGAAACTAGCTCTAACCATTCTGCAGTTGGTATATTGCTAGAAAGCGGAAGTAATTTGGAAGTTTCAGGTGACTCTTCATTAAATGTAAGTTGGTATTTGGAATTAGATGGTAAAATTGATCTTGAAGGAGAATCTCAACTTATCCAAGGAGCAGAAAGCACTTTAGATGCTACAAGTGAAGGAACTTTAGAAAGAGACCAACAAGGTACAGCAGACACCTATACTTATAATTATTGGTCTTCTCCAGTAGGACTAGCTAATAATTCTACTAATAATAATGCTTTTAAAGTAACGGATATATTTACTAACGTTACATTCACCAGTTCGGGTTACGATGGAAGTGATTCTCCTCTAACTTTAGCTGATTATTGGATATGGAAATTTAGTAATCAACCCAGTCAATATTCATCTTGGCAACATGTTAGAAGCACTGGAACCCTTCAAGTAGGAGAAGGTTTTACAATGAAAGGCCCGGGAACTGGATCAGTTTCTTCGGAACAAACCTATATTTTAGAAGGAAAACCCAACAACGGAGAAATTAATTTAACAATTACTGAAGACAATGATTATTTAGTTGGAAACCCATACCCATCTGCAATAGATGCCCATGAATTTATAATTGATAATGGAGATACCGTTGAAGGAACAGGATCAACCACTGGTACATTATATTTTTGGGAGCACTGGGGAGGTGGTTCGCATGTATTAGCAGAGTATCAGGGGGGATATGCAACATATTCACTCTCAGGAGGAGTCCCTGCTGCGTCCATGGGTTCAAATCATCCAGATGTCGGTACTGGAGGAATTCCTACCAAAACCCCCGGTAGGTATATACCAGTAGGTCAAGGATTCTTTGTTAAAGCTGAATCTACTGGAACTATAAAATTTAAAAATAGTCAACGCGTTTTCCAAGTAGAAGATGGTTCTAATTCACTCTTTGTAAAACCAGGAAAAAACGATAAATCTAATAGTATAGCTGAAAATAATATAAATGGAGATCCAAGATTAAAAATCAGGTTAGGTTTTTATTCAGTAAATACCATTCGCAGACAATTATTAACTACGGTTGACGAGAATAGTTCTATTCATTATGATTGGGGTTATGATGCTATTTCTAAAGATGAACAATTTGACGACATGTATTGGTTGATAAATAACAACAAATACATGGTGCAAGGCATTGATGAAATTAATGAAAGTACGATATTACCACTAGGCATTCATACAAGAGATGATGGAATGAACGAAATTTCAATAGATGCACTTGAAAATGCCCCATCAGATTTGGAAGTTTACCTGTATGATAAGGAACTAGATTTATTACACAACCTAAAAACTAGTGCGTATGAAATTTTCTTGACTGCAGGAGAATATTTAAACAGGTTTGATATTCGATTTTCTAACTCTCTAAGCCTAAACACTAATGAGGAGGATAATATACCTATACTTGTATACTTTTCAAATAAGATTAATAGTATTGTTATTCTTAACCCTAAGTCTACAGCTATAAAATCTATAGAAATGTTGAATTTATTAGGACAGTCTCTATTTAAATTTGAAACAGGTTACACAAGACAAAATTATATAAAATATAAAGCCAATCAATTTGCCACTGGTAATTATATATTAAATATAGAAACTGAATTTTCTAAAATATCCAAGAAGGTTCTAATAAAATAACGCCAAAAACTCCTTGAAAAACAGCTAAATTTTGGGAAAAGCCAATAAATAAAACCCAATATTACCTTAGAAATTACACAAAATACTGCATTTCATCGAATATTTTAGTCATTTTGTCGATTGAATGGTTTTTTTTTATATATTTGAGTAGCTATTAAAAATATAAAGTAGCAACCTAGTTCAAAAAATATAATTTTTAAGATAAAATAGTTTAGTTTTTTTTATAGTTAGTTTAGTTAGTCAAATTTAGTTGTAGCCCCAAATCTACTCTAAATTTAAGGAGAGAGCCCGATAGGGCTCTTTTCTAGTTTATATAAGAAATCAATTCAGGCAACTCTACTTTATTCTGTTCTCCAGTTACCATGTTTTTTAGAGTATATGTATTAGAATTGATTTCCTCATCACCTACTAAAACAACATATGGAATATTACGCTTGTTGGCATGTGTCATTTGTTTTTTCATTTTAGTTGCATCAGGATATAATTCTGCATTAACACCAGCCTGCCTTAAAGCTATAATAGCTTTTAAACTAAATAGTGCTTCTTTTTCACCAAAATTTATAAATAACACCTCAACATTATTGTTTACAGCCTCTGGAAATAAATTCAATTCTTCTAGAACAAGGTAAATTCTGTCTAATCCAAAGCTAATGCCAACGCCGCTAACATCTTTCATTCCGAAGATACCTGTTAAGTCATCATATCTTCCGCCACCACCTATAGAACCTATTTTAACTTCTGCAGGAGCAGATACTTCAAAAATAGCACCTGTATAATAATTTAACCCACGCGCCAGAGTTACATCTAACTGTAAGGTAGCAGTTGTTAACCCTAACTCAGAAATAGCAGCATCAATAAATGCAAGCTCTTCTATTCCTTTTAAACCTTCTTCTGAAGTTGATAAAATAGATTTTAAACTTTCTATTTGAGATTCAAAACTACCAGACAAAGTAAATAAAGGTTGTAATTTATCTATACCTTCTTCAGAAATACCTTTACTCAGCATTTCTTCTTTTACCTTCTCCTCTCCTATTTTATCAAGCTTATCAAGAGAAACTGTGAAATCAATTAACTTATCACTTGCACCAATAACCTCAGCAATTCCAGACAAGATTTTTCGGTTATTAATCTTTACAGTGACCCCTTCTAGTTTTAAAGCAGAAAAAACAGTATCATACAATTGTATAAACTCAACCTCTTGCCATAAACTTTTGCTCCCAACAACATCAGCATCACACTGGTAAAACTCTCTAAAACGGCCCTTTTGTGGTCTGTCAGCTCTCCAAACTGGTTGAATTTGATATCGTTTAAATGGTAATTCTATCTCATTTTGATGTTGTACCACATAACGCGCAAAAGGAACCGTTAAATCGTATCTTAGCGCTTTTTCAGATATGCTAGAAGTTAACCCATTTGAATCCTTACTATCATAAGCTTCAACATTAGCTTTAGCTAGATAATCCCCAGAATTCAAAATCTTAAAAATCAATCGATCACCTTCTTCGCCATACTTTCCCATTAAAGTACTTGAGTTTTCAAAACTTGGTGTTTCAATAGGTAGAAACCCAAAAGTTTCAAAAGCTCCACGAATAGTATTAAAAATATAATTACGCTTTGCAACTTGTTCAGGGTTAAAATCTCTTGTTCCTTTCGGTATACTTGGTTTTTGAGCCATTAAATAAAATTAAAAGTATATTCTTACTCATGCAAGAAATACAAAAATAACGGATTAATTTGAAATATTTTTCTGCTTTAGAATGAATGACATACTAATTTATCAAGTTATTAAAATAATTAAACAAATCGCCTTTTGTAATAACAGCACCCTGTTCTATCATTTTAAACTTATCTAAATTCTTATCCTCCGTATAGTCTTTGTTGGCTTGCAAAAACTCAACATTTTCATCCATTAAATTTTCACGCAACCAGTTATAACCTTCAGTAGTAGTAATATCAACATCACTCTTAACATTAAGAACTATAGCCTGCATATCAATATCTCCTAATTTAAACAAATACATATGTTGTGCAGAAATATGCTCGAGATATTCGGCATTGTTTAAAACACCTTCCCATATTAAATCACTAAAAACATCTAATTCTGTTTCAGCCAATTCTGGTTTATTTGTCTTTAAATTGGTCCACTCTTCTTCTGTTATTTGTTGAGTAGCTAGAAAATTTATAAATTCTTGGTGTAGCTCTTCAAATTGTTCTTTTGTAAGTCTTGAATACTTCATCTTACTAAACTATAATGTTAATATCAAATTGTATTATAACAAAAAAACCGTCTAGAAATTTCTAAACGGCTTTTAAATATTCAAAATTTGAAATTATTTTGCTTGAGCAATAACTTCAAATGGTAATTCTACAGATACTTCTCTATGTAAACGTATAATAGCATTGTATTTACCTAAACGTTTTACGTTTCCACCAATTACATTGATGAATTTTTTATCTATATTTTGACCTTCTTTTTCTAAAGCAGCTGCTACATCTATATTATTTACAGATCCAAATAATTTATCACCTGCGCCAACTTTAGAAGCTATCTTAATTTCTAAAGCCTTTAAAGCTTCAGCAATTTTATTGGCATCATCAACTATTTTCTTTTCCTTAAAAGCTCTTTGCTTTAAGTTTTCTGCTAATACTTTTTTAGCAGAAACAGTTGCTAAAATAGCTTGCCCTGTAGGAATTAAAAAGTTTCTACCGTAACCGTTCTTAACTGTTACAACATCGTCTTTAAATCCTAAATTCTCAACGTCTTGTTTTAATATAAGTTCCATTGTTATCGGTATTTTACTTTAATAAATCTGCTACATATGGCATTAAAGCTAAGTGACGTGCTCTTTTTACAGCAACAGACACCTTTCTTTGATACTTTAATGAAGTTCCTGTTAAACGTCTTGGTAAAATTTTACCTTGTTCGTTTACAAACTTTAATAAGAAATCTGGGTCTTTGTAATCAATGTACTTAATACCAGACTTTTTGAAACGACAATATTTCTTTTGCTTGTTAGTTTCAATATTAAGCGGAGTTAAATATCTAATTTCTCCGTCTTTTTTTCCTTTAGATTGTTGTTCTATTGATGACATAATTAAGCTTTTTGTTTAAGTTTTTCTCTTCTTCTCTCAGCCCAAGAAATAGCGTGTTTGTCTAACGATACCGTTAAATAACGCATAAAACGTTCATCACGTCTAAACTCTACTTCTAAGTTATTAATTACTTCACCTGCAACAGTGTACTCAAATAAGTGGTAAAATCCACTTTTCTTGTTTTGAATTGGATAAGCTAATTTTTTTAAGCCCCAATCTTCTTTGGCTACCATCTTAGCTCCGTTAGAAACAAGAAAATCTTCGTATTTCTTTACTGTTTCCTTTATCTGATCTTCAGATAAAACGGGATTTAAGATGAAAACAGTTTCATAATGATTCATAAAAATCTATTTATTTGTTAAAAATTGGGTGCAAAAATACTTATTATATACATATAAAACAACTATTTATTTACTATATTTACTCAGTATTACAAATGTTAAAATTTTGTTAAATCGTGTTGTTTATCGATGTTTTTTGGTTTTTGACGTAATTTTTTGTACTATTGTCGATATCTTAACCGAAATAATACAAATGTTATGACTTTAAACTGTGTAGTAGTAGACGATTCAGCAATACAACGTCTCTCTATTGTTAAGCTTGTAGAGAACCACCCTTCTCTTAACTTAATTGCGGAGTACAGTAGTGCTTTAGAAACGAAAAATGGATTAAATACGCACCAAGTAGATCTTATCTTTTTAGATATTGAAATGCCAGTACTAAATGGATTTGAACTATTAGACGTATTAAACAAAAAACCTCAAATTATTTTTGTAACCGGTAAAACCGAATATGCTTTTAAAGCATTTAATTATGATGCTACCGATTATTTGCACAAACCAATTACAAGAGAGCGCTTTAATGCCTCAGTTGAAAAAGCTTTAGAACAACACCGATTATTGCTTAACCAAAATGAAGAAGAAGGTGAGCATATCTTTGTAAAGAGTAACCTTAAAAAACGTAAGGTTTATATTAAAGATATTAAATGGATTGAAGCTCTTGGTGATTACGTAAAACTAGTTACTGAAGACACAAGCTTAGTAGTTTTATCTACAATGAAGGCTTTTGAAGCCGAATTACCAGAAGGTAAATTTTTAAGAATCCACAAATCGTATATTGTGAATCTTGATAAGATTGACAGATTTAACAGTAAAAATGTTGAAGTGGGTGCTTATGAAATTCCTTTAAGCAGAAACAAAAAGACACAATTGGTGGATGCTTTAAATAATATTTAAAAAGAATATTTTCACTAAAAGTTATCAACATTCAAGATTACTTTAACCGACCGAAAATCTTTTATACTAGAGAAGCTATTATTTATTTTAATGATAGCTTCTTTTGTTTTTGCTAAAGATTGTTTTTTAGGAATTTTAACCAAAATATTCTTGTGAAACTGATTTCTTATTCTAGAAATAGGCGGTGATTCTGGTCCTAATATTAAATCTCCAAACACCTGCCTTAAAGATCTTCCTAACCAAATTGAAGCAGACTCAACCCTATTGTAATCTTTATGTTTTAAGGTTATCTTTATCTGCTTATAAATTGGCGGATATTTAAAATTATAGCGGTCGTTCATCTGTTCACTGAACATATCTACATAATTATTGGTAGACACTTGTTGCAATATATTATGATACGGGTTATATGTTTGAATTAGCACCTTCCCTCTTTCCTCAGTTCTACCTGCCCTACCAGACACTTGTACCATCAGCTGAAAACTACGTTCATGTGCTCTAAAATCAGGAAAATTTAACATATTGTCAGCATTCATTATACCCACTAATTTTACATTTCTAAAATCTAAACCTTTGGTAAGCATTTGAGTACCTACCAAAATATCTATTTCCTGCTGCTCTAAAGCCGTTATTATTTTTTCATAACCATACTTACCTCTTGTAGTATCTAAATCCATTCTTGCTACTTTAGCTTCAGTAAATAACAATTTAACTTCTTCTTCTATTTGCTCTGTACCAAAACCTTTACTATCTATATCTTGACTTCCACAGGCCTCACAATCTTGTATCATAGCTTTTACATAGCCACAATAATGGCACCGTAACTGATTTCTATATTGGTGATAGGTTAAACTCACATCACAATTTGGGCATTGTGGAGAATGTCCGCAGGTATTACATTCTACAATCGGTGAAAACCCTCTCCTATTTTGAAACAATATTACTTGTTTGCCTTCTTTCAAAACTTCAGTAATTTCTTCAATAAGCCTATCACTAAAATGCCCCTGCATTCGTTTGCGCTTATGTTTGTCCTTTATGTCAATTAATTCAATATCTGGCATTAGCACGTTGTTATACCGATGCATTAATTCAACAAAACCATATTTACTTTGTTTTGCATTGAAATAACTCTCTAGGCTTGGGGTTGCTGAACCTAATAAGGTATTAGCTTTATGAAACCCAGCCAAAACAATAGCTGTGTCTCTCGCATGATATCTTGGCGCTGGGTCAAACTGTTTAAAAGACTGCTCATGCTCCTCATCCACTAAAATTAATCCAAGATTACTAAAAGGCAAAAAGATTGAAGAACGAGCTCCTAAAACTATTTTCGCTTTAGCGGAAACAGATAAGACGTTATTCCAAACCTCAACACGTTCATTTACGGAGTATTTAGAATGAAATATAGCTACCTGCTCTCCAAAGTAATTTTGAAGCCTAGTAACCAACTGAGTTGTTAAAGCTATTTCTGGCAACAGGTATAACACTTGTTTTTCTTTCTTAATCACTTCCTCTATAAGCTTTACATAAATTTCTGTTTTGCCTGAAGATGTAACACCATGTAAAAGTGTAACATTATTGGTTTCAAAAGACGCTTGTACTTCTTTTAAGGCAATTTCCTGATGCTCATTTAATTGTTTTGAAGCTTCATTATCATCACCATCATATTGTACTCTATCGGTTTGAATAAAATATTCCTCTAAGACATTTTTATTTATTAAAGTTTTTATAATTTGAGAAGACGCTCCGCTCTCGCTTGATAAACTAGATACCTTTACAGGCTTTTTTGTACTGGCAGATATTGAAAACAATGTCATGACAACATCACGTTGTTTTGGTGCCCTACCGAGTTGTTCAAATAAACTTTGCAAAGCCTCATCAGAAGAAAAATTAGAATGCAATTTCACATACCTAACTAATTTAGGCTTATACTTTTCATAAACTTCTTCTTCAACAGTAATCGCCCCCTTTTCAATAAGTCTTTTAATTACTGGAAGTACGTTTTTTTTATCAAGAATATTAGAAACATCATGAATCTTCAACGAGGATTGGTGATGTAAAGCTTCATAAATTAAAAACTCATCATCTTGTAAACCAGATTCATCAATTTCCTTAAAACCACCTTTTGTTACAACCGTTTCACTTTCTAAAATAAAAGCACTTGGTAAAGCCGCTCTCATCACATCTCCCAATGTACACATATAATAACTGGAAATCCATTTCCAAAGCTCAAGCTGAAGATCATTTACTATTGGCCTCTCATCTAAAATTTGATGAATCTCTTTAGCTTCATAAACAACTGGGGCTTCCATATGAATTTTAAAAACTAATCCAGTATATATCTTGGATTTCCCAAATGGAACAGACACACGCATTCCAACCTTTAAAAATTTTACCTCTGCCGAAGTAATACTATATGTAAACAATTTTTGAAGTGGAATTGGAAGAATTACATCAATAAAATACTCCATAGCTTAAAACCTTTTTCTAAGCTTGTTTAATGAGGCATTTAATTCATATCCCAACAATAAAATATTTGCGTTTAACCACAAATAAAACAACAGAATAAGCAAGGCACCAATAGACCCATAAAGTTTATTGTACTGTCCGAAGTTTTCAATATAAATTCCAAATAAATAAGACGATAGCATAACAAGAAATGTGGTGAAAAGTGCGCCTACCGAAAAGAACTTGGAATGCTTCCCCTCATGCGTACCAAAATAATACAAAGTTGCCGTAGCAAGGTATACCATAACAACAAAAAAGAAATATTGCGCAAAATTAGCCCAAAAAACATTTTGTGAATCTACATCTAGAACCTCCAAAAGTTCTTGCACTATATATATTTGAAAATACCCTAAAAAAGCTATTGTAATTATTAAAAGAAAAGCCAAAATTAATGCTATTCCAAGGGCATACATATATTGCTTAAATACATTCCTAGTCAGTTGCTCATGATAAGAATGTTCAAATCCTGAAAACACAGCATTTACTCCATTTGCCATTAATGCTATAGATAACACAAAAACCGTTGACAATAATCCTCCTCTCTGAGATTGATCTATATTCTCAAAAATATTATGAACAAAAAAATCAGAAGTATTAGGAGGTAAAAACGACTCTAAAAACCCTAAAAAATCGGTCTTAAAACCTTCCAAGGGAATATATGGAATAATGAAAAGAACGAATAACAAAAAAGGAAACAAAGCCATAAAAAAACTAAAAGCTATAGCACTTGCCCTTGTAGTTAATGCTCCTTTAACAACCCCAATAACGTACAATTCAAGTAAATCGTAAAATGATAACCCCTCTAAACCTGGAAGTTTAATCTTTTTTAAAAACCGCACCAAGACATTTAAAACCGGGATCTTGTCAAGTTTATCTTCAATGCGTTGGGTCATAAAATTACTTGTATAATAAAGTTAATACAAAGTTATTAAATTATGACTGTAGTACGGCAATTAGTCTGTAATCTATTTAATTGCTTTTAAGCTTAAGTCCATATTATGAACAGAATGGGTTAAAGCACCGCATGAGATATAATTAACTCCACATTCAGCATAATGCCTTATAGTAGTTTCATTAATATTACCAGAAGATTCTGTTAAACACCTATCGCCAATAATCTCAACGGCCTTTCTAGTATCTTCATAATCAAAATTATCTAGAAGAATACGGTACACACCTTCATTTCTCAAAATTTCCTCAACCTCACTTAAGTTTCTAGCCTCAACCATTATTTTTAAGTTCTTGCCAGTTTCTCTTAAGTAGAGTTTCGTGGTTTCAATAGCTTTTGTAATACCTCCAGCAAAATCAATATGATTATCCTTTAACATAATCATATCATAAAGGGCAAACCTATGGTTTTCTCCACCACCAAGTTTTACAGCCCATTTCTCTAAAACCCTAATCCCTGGTGTTGTCTTTCTAGTATCTAATATTTTAGTATTAGTTCCTTTTACTAAATTAACAAACTGCCTTGTTTTAGTAGCGATTGCACTCATTCTTTGCATGGCGTTTAAAACAGTGCGTTCGGCTTTTAGAATAGATTGTGAAGGACCCTCAATATACATTACAACATCTCCATACTTTACTTCTGTACCATCTTCTATGCGCACATCTAGTTTAAGGTTCTTATCAACATAGGCAAATATTTTCTTTGCGAAATTAACACCTCCTATAACACCTTTATCTTTTACTAGAATTTTAGCCTTCCCTCTTGCATTCTCAGGAATACAGGCTAATGAACTATGGTCACCATCTCCAACATCTTCTCGAATAGCATTGGCAATTATAGCTCTTACTTCCTGATCAAACTGCTCTTGTGTAATCATATTTTTTGTTGGTTTGGCACAAAAATAATAAATACATTTACTTTTTTAAATATTAAATTTGCGAAATTCTTATTTATTTCTATTCTAAATATAAATTTCGCAAAGAGTAAACGGCAATTTTGATATTATGAACATAAAACTTCTAGCCATTGGCAAAACTGATAATAATGAGTTACAGTCACTTATAAGCAATTATACTAAACGGTTAGGGTTTTATATTAAATTTTCTTTTGAAATAATTCCAGACTTAAAAAAAGTAAAAAACTTAAGCACTGAACAACAAAAACAAAAAGAAGGTGAACTTATTTTAAGTATTACAAGTAAATCAGACATTCTTATTCTTCTTGATGAAAATGGAAAACAACTAAACTCTGTTGAGTTTTCCTCATACCTTCAAAAACACATGAACTCCGGAATAAAGCAACTTGTATTTGTAATAGGTGGTCCCTATGGGTTTTCAAAAGATGTCTACAACAGAGCTAATGGAAAGTTTTCATTATCAAAAATGACGTTTTCACATCAAATGGTTAGATTGTTCTTTATTGAACAATTATATAGAGGTTTCACTATTTTGAAAAACGAGCCTTATCACCATCAATAAACTAAATATTAAAAAACTAATGGTTCTGAAAAACGCGCTTACGCTTTTTAAGTTGACGTTCTAAATCATTTATAGTTTCTCTAACAGATACTTCAAAATTATGCTCGTTTGATGTGGCATAAATTCTTGGTCCCGGTAAACTTAATTCTATATTACAAATTTTACCGGCATTATGATCTTTTTCATCTTGCTTAAAATAAACTAATGCGCTAATTAAAAACTCATATTTACTAAACAATTTATCTAATTTTTCTTCTGTAAAACTTGAAAGCGTTTCACTTACATCTACTCCAACATACTGAAAATTTACTGTCATACTCTTTTCCTTTTAATTGTTAATTCATTTTCTAAAATAATAGTTTTTTAAATAGAAATACAGAACAAAAGTCATAAAATAGCTTTAAATTTTCCTGACTGTTTATTCGAGTATTTCTATTTGTTTAATAATTTGAGATTTTGTCACCAAATAAGGCTTATTATTCCTAATTGTTTGGTAAACGTTCTCAAAAATATTCATATAATTAGCTTTTATTGAGGGGGTTTTTTCTTGTTTTTTAATAGTTCCATGTTCAAAAAGTGTCAAAACACCTTCCTTTCCTTTTTCTTCAACTCCATACAAAATATCATCTGGTTTTATTCCAACTTGTAGCTGATCTTCTTGCACATCTGTTCGCTCTTTCACATAAGCCCCTTTAGTACCATAAATTACAAATGCAGGCATGGGGTCTGCCACCAGCAAACTTGTAGTAATAAACACCTGTAACCCATTCGGGTATTTTAATTGAATTTGCCCATAATCATCAACTTGTGTATTGGGCCTAAATTGACCCGCAGATTTACTCCAAGCCATAGGCTCTCCAAATAAAGAAATAGCAGCATCAACCACATGGGACCCCAAATTATATTTAATACTATTTCCTGGAATAGGAGATTCTTTAAATTTGTTATCACTAAGGTGATATACATATCTATCATATCTAAAATGAACTTCTATTAAATCGCCTAATTTTCCTGAATCTAAAACATCTTTAACAGATAAATAGTCACTATCATAACGCCTATTCTGATAAGGCAAAATTAAACGACCATACTTTTTAGCTTCATGATAAAGGGTTTTAGCCTCATCTGAAGTAACGGTAAAAGGTTTTTCCATTACAATGTGCTTTCCTGATTGAATGGACTTTAACCCAAATTCAAAATGAGTGACACTAGGTGTATTCACAACAACAAGTTCAATCTCAGAATCACTTAAAAGCACATCTATTGAATCATAACTTTTAATAGAAGGGTATTCTAATTGAGCTTTCTTTTTTGTACGCTCCACAATGGCGTACAATTCAAACCCTGAATGCAATTCTAAAAAAGGGCAATGAAATAAACTTCCTGATTTCCCATAAGATAATACCCCAGTTTTTATTTTTCTACTCATTATACAAGTATCTGTCTAAATCTAATTATTTGAAACATTAAAGTTCAACAGCTATGGAAGTATCAAAATATGTTTTTCCTCCAACCTTACGCCTGCCCTCAAACAAGTTTATCCTTTTATATTTCTTATTAAAAAGATTTTGATAATATTTAAGTTCATTTGTAGATTGGACATTGTGGTTTAACTGCTTTTTACTTCCATTTACAGTACCATAAACAGAAACCTGATAACTACTTTTTGATTCCATTCCCTGAAAATTAGAAGAATAGACAATTCTTTCCACCATAAAAGGCGCATACTTAGTTGTAGAAGTTCTATAGAAAATATTTTCATATTTGGTTTTTGAAGCCACTTGTTTAATATTTTGGCTTTGCATAGTAAACACACTAAATATTATTACTATCACTATTAGAAATAATCTTTTCATATTTAATTAATTTTGCATTGAAGTTAGATAAATCTAACCAAAATAATTAACAATAAGAAACTTAGAGGCAGACATTAAAATGAATAAACTTGTATTTGCTACAAATAACCTATATAAAGTAAGAGAGGTTCAAGCTTTAATTCCAGAACACATTAAACTATTAAGTTTAAAAGATATTGGCTGCTTTGAAGACATTCCCGAAACCAAAGAAACTATTGAGGGTAATGCCATTCAAAAAACTGAATTTATAAAAAACAAATATGGATTTGATTGTTTTGCCGACGATACTGGTTTAGAAGTTAATGCTCTTAACGGCGCTCCAGGAGTATATTCTGCAAGATATGCTGGACCACAAAGAAACGCTACAGATAACATGAACTTATTACTTAATAATTTAAAACCTTCTGATAGCAGAAGCGCCCAATTTAAAACTGTAATAGCACTTTCTATAAATAACAATATCTCAACATTTACTGGAATATGTGAGGGTAAAATCACTAAAGAGAAACATGGTGATGAAGGTTTTGGTTATGATCCAATTTTTAAACCTTTAAACTATAACCAAACTTTTGCCGAAATGAATTTAGCATTAAAAAACAAAATTGGCCACCGAGGCAAAGCAGTGAAACAGTTAGTTGATTTTTTAAATTCATTATACCAAGAATATTAACCAACAAAATTAAACCTTCTTGTTGCTTGTTAATATTCTTTATGTTACTTTTAATCTATGATGACAGCGGAAGATATAGAAATAGAGAACACTGCAATTGCTAGGGCCTATAAAGAGCTACTCCAAGTAAGTTACACAACCCTTACAGATGAAGACAAAAAGCTAATTAGAGGGGCTTTTGAAGTGGCTCTAGACGGACATAAAGATCAACGTAGAAAATCTGGTGAGGCTTATATTTTTCATCCATTAGCTGTTGCTAAAATTGTTGCTCAGGAAATTGGTTTAGATGGAACCTCAATCGCCGCAGCCTTGTTACATGATGTAGTTGAGGACAGTCCAGATTATGAAGTTGAGGATATTGAAAAACGCTTTGGAAAAACTGTAGCAACTATTGTTGATGGGCTCACCAAAATTTCTTCATTAAGTAAAGAAAAAGACATGGACGTGTCTTTGCAAGCTGAGAATTTTAGAAAAATGTTGCTTACGCTTAATGATGATGTGAGGGTAATTATTATTAAAATTGCTGATAGATTGCATAACATGCAAACTATGGATTCTATGCGACCTGACAAACAGGAAAAAATAGCCTCAGAAACACTATATATTTACGCACCACTGGCACATAGAATTGGATTATATAATATTAAAACGGAACTTGAAGATTTAGGTTTAAAATACACAGAGCCTGAGGTTTATTTTGATATTTTGGATAAAATTCATGAAAGCAAAGAAGAACAAGACGAATACATTAATCAGTTTAGTGGTGTAATTAAAAAATCTCTAGATAAAGAAAAATTTGAATACAACATTAAAGGACGCCCTAAATCAATTTTCTCCATTAGGAAAAAAATGATGAATCAAGGTGTTTCTTTTGATGAAGTCTATGACAAATTTGCTATTAGAATTATTTATGAAAGTGAATTAGAAAACGAAAAATTCTTTGCCTGGAAAATATATTCAATTGTAACTGACCATTTCAGACCAAATCCTATCAGGTTAAGAGACTGGATATCGTCTCCTAAATCAACCGGTTATGAAGCATTACATATAACAGTAATGGGACCTAAAGGACGTTGGGTAGAGGTACAGATTAGAAGTGAGCGCATGAATGAAATTGCTGAAAAAGGTTATGCTGCTCATTATAAATACAAACAAGGAAATGAAAAAGAGGATAATCTAGAAACTTGGATTAATAGACTACAGGAAGCACTTGAAAACCCGGAAACCAATGCCGTAGATTTTGTTGAGCAATTTAAACTTAATTTATACTCAAAAGAAATTTTTGTTTTTACTCCAAAAGGAGATTTAAAATCTCTACCTAAAGGGGCAACTGCTTTAGATTTTGCTTTTAGTATACATACCGAAGTTGGCATGAAAACCAGAGGAGCAAAAGTAAATGGAAAACTTGTTCCCTTAAGTCATGAGTTAGAGAGTGGTGACCAAGTAGATATTTTAACTTCTGAAGGTGCTAAACCAAATTCTAATTGGCTTGATTATTCTACTACAGCAAGAGCTAGAAGCAAAATTAAATCTGCATTAAGAGAGGACAAAAAACTTATAGGTGAGGAAGGAAAGGAAATTCTTAGAAGAAAACTTAAGCAGCTAAAAATTAACCTAAATGAATCTTCAATAAATGCATTAGTAAGTTATTTTAAACTTAAAACTAGTCTAGATTTATTTTATAGAGTTGGCATAGGTACTATTGATAATACCATGCTAAAAAACTTTGCATCTTCACGAAGTAATGCTTTAATGAGTTTTATTAAAAATAAAATATCAAGAAAGCAGACTATTAACAAAGAAGAAATTGAAAAGCAAGAGGTAACAGCGAATTATGACTCTCTAGTTTTTGGCAAAGAAGAAGACAAATTAGATTATAAGATATCTAATTGTTGCAACCCAATTCCTGGAGATCAGGTTTTTGGTTTCTTAACGGTTTCTGATGGTATTAAAGTACATAAAAAAAACTGCCCTAATTCAGTAAGTTTACAATCAAACTATGCCTATAGAATCATGCCTGCTAAATGGGTTGATTCTTCACAACAAGAATTTTTGGCGAAAATTAATATTTCTGGAATAGACAATATTGGACTTGTTAACGAAATTACCAAAGTTATTTCCTCTAACATGAATGTAAATATGAAAAGCCTTAATTTTGAAAGTCATGATGGTCTATTCTCTGGAAAAATCAATCTTATAGTTAAAAACAATACGCTTATAAAAAAGCTTGTTGAAAGACTTAAAAAAATTAATGGTATAGATAAGGTTACTAGAGTGTAAAAAAAGTGTAAATTTGCGACGAAATTATGAATGCAAAGGCAGATAATAAAAATCAGGAAATAGTAAAAAACGTTTTTACAAGTTTTTTAGAAACCAACGGGCATAGAAAAACTCCAGAACGTTACGCTATTCTTCAAGAAATCTATAATAACAATGAACATTTTGATATAGAATCTCTATATCTGAATATGAAAAACAAAAAATATAGAGTTTCTCGTGCCACACTTTATAACACTATAGAATTACTTTTAGAATGCGGTTTAGTTAGAAAACATCAATTTGGTCAAAACCAAGCGCATTATGAAAAATCATATTTTGACAAACAGCATGACCATGTAATTCTTACAGATACAGGAGAAGTTATTGAGTTTTGCGACCCTAGAATTCAATCAATAAAAAAAACCATAGAAGAAGTTTTCGATATCGAAATCAACAATCATTCACTTTATTTTTACGGAAACAGAAAATCAACCAAATAACTAATTTTTTACAATGGCAGTAGATTTACTACTAGGACTACAATGGGGAGACGAAGGCAAAGGAAAAATTGTTGACGTACTAACTAAAAACTACAATATTATAGCACGTTTTCAAGGTGGTCCTAATGCAGGACACACTTTAGTCTTTAATGGAAAAAAACATGTTTTACATACTATTCCTTCAGGAATATTTCATGATGACGCAATTAACTTAGTTGGTAATGGTGTTGTGATTGATCCTGTAATTTTTAAAGGTGAATTAGATAAGTTAGCAGAACAAGGCATTGACTATAAAAAATCCTTACTTATTTCAAGAAAGGCACATATTATATTGCCAACTCACAGACTTTTAGATGCGGCAAGTGAAGCCTCAAAGGGAAAGGCAAAGATTGGATCAACTTTAAAAGGAATTGGTCCAACGTATATGGACAAAACTGGTAGAAACGGCTTAAGAGTTGGTGATTTAGAACTGTCAGATTGGAAAAAACGTTATAGAACCCTAGCAGACAAACATGAGTCAATGATAGATTTCTATAATGTAGAATTAGAATATGATTTAGGTGAATTAGAAGACGAGTTCTTTAAGGCTGTTGAAATGTTAAAATCGCTAACTTTTATTGATTCTGAGGAATATGTATATCAAGCTCAGAAATCTGAAAAAACCATTCTTGCTGAAGGTGCTCAGGGATCTCTTTTAGATATAGATTTTGGAACCTATCCGTTTGTTACTTCTAGTAATACTACTGCTGCTGGAGCATGTACAGGTTTAGGCGTAGCCCCTAATCAAATTGGCGAGGTATTTGGGATATTTAAAGCTTACACCACACGCGTTGGTTCTGGCCCATTCCCAACTGAATTGTTTGATGAGGATGGAGAAACTATGGGACGTGTTGGCAATGAATTTGGTGCTACAACGGGACGTAGAAGACGTTGTGGCTGGCTAGATTTAGTAGCCTTAAAATATGCATGTCAAGTAAACGGTGTTACTCAACTTAACATGATGAAAGGCGATGTGCTTTCTGGATTCAAAACCTTAAAAGTATGCACAGCTTATAAATATAAAGGTGAAGTCATTGAACATCTTCCTTATAATATTGAACCGGAAAACATTGAACCCATTTATACTGAAGTAAATGGGTGGGAAGCAGATTTAACGAAAATGACTGATGAATCTCAATTTCCAAAAGAGCTAAATGAATATATAGAATTTTTAGAGAAAGAATTAGAAATTCCTATTACCATTGTGTCTGTAGGACCAGATAGGAATCAGACCATTTTCAGAAAATAGTCTCATTTAAATATACTTAAAAAACGCTCCAAAAATATTTTGGAGCGTTTTTCGTTTCTAAATAATCACACATTATAATAATCATTATTTTTGTCCCAAATATTTTCATTTTGAATAAAACTCATCTTATATATTTTTTATTAATTTTTAGCCTTTTTTCTGTACATAAGTTACAAGCTCAAGAAAAAAAAGAAATTCAAATAGAATATGCTGGCAGGATCAATGTTAGTGAAGAAAACCACCCTGGAGCAACTATTTTGACCAGAGATGATGGACAACAGGTACATATTAGCCATGAAAGTATAAACCTATGGTGTGATAGGGCCATTTTCTATCAAAAAGACAACTTTATTGAAGCTTACGGCAATGTGGTTATGAAACAAGCCGACACTGTAAACATGACTTCAAAATATATTGAATACAACGGCATTACTCAATTAGCTTTAGCAAGTGGAGATGTGGTCTTAAAAAACCCAAACACAACGGTTTTATCAGACACCTTGTTTTTTGACAGATTGAAACAACAAGCTTTTTACAGAAATAATGGAACCGTAATAAAAGATACTACGGTTAACATTACAAGTAAAATTGGAAGACACTATATGGAAGAAGACAAATTCAAATTTGTTGAAGACGTTGTTTTGGTTAATGATAGTACTATCATTAAATCTGATTTCTTCGATTTTTACTCAGAGTCTGGTCATGCCTATTTATTTGGTCCATCAACAATTACAACCCCTGAAAGCACCACCTACTGTGAAAAGGGATTTTATGACACTGAAAATGAAATAGGTTATGTTCTTAAAAATGCCAAAATTAATTATGACAATAGAATTATTGAGGGAGACAGTCTGTTTTTAGATAACATTAAAAATTTTGCATCTGCTTCAAACAACATTAAGGTTACAGACACTTTAAATCACAGTATTATAAAAGGGCATTATGCTGAGGTTTTTAAAGGGGAAGAAAAAGACTCTGTTTTTATTACCAAACGTGCTTTAGCCATAACTGTTCAGGAAAATGATTCTATCTACATGCATGCTGATAAAATAATGGTTACCGGCCAACCTGAAAACAGAATTATTAGAGCTTATTATAATGCCAAAATATACAAATCAGACCTTAGCGGAAAGGCGGACTCTATTCATTCAAAACAAGCAACTGGCTTAACGCAACTCATAAATTTAGATAGGTTAAAATCTAAAGACAGGTTTTCTGTAAAACAGAAGCCTATAATCTGGAATTTAGAAAACCAAATGACTGGTGATACAATTCATTTAATATCAAATCCTGAAACAGAAAAAATTGATTCGCTTTTAGTTTTTGAAAATGCATTTATTATTAGTCAAGACACCATAAGTAAAACTGGTTTTAATCAAATTTATGGTATGAGATTAAAAGGCTTATTTAATGATGAAAACAAACTACGACAGGTAGACATTACGCAAAATGCTGAATCTATATTCTGGGCTAGAAATGACAAGCAAGAGTTGATTGGAATTGACAAAGCCAAGTCAGGAAGTATTTCAATTCTTTTTGATGAAGGTGACATTGAGGAATATACTAGACTAAATCAGGTGGACGGCAATTTATTTCCTCTGTCAAAATTTGAAGAAAGAAATAAACTTTTAAAAGGTTTTGATTGGAGAGAGGAAGAACGTATAAAATCCGTTGAAGACTTGTTTAAAGATGACCCACCATTAAAATTACCAAAAATAAAAGGACTGGAGGATTATATTCCCCAAGATGATTTTTTTGATGACGATTTGATTGAAAGAATTAAGAAAGCCGGAAACCATTCTTATAAAAACAGTGTTATAGGTGATACAATTAAAAAAATAACGCTGGTCAAAAACTTGTTAAAATCCGAAAATGATTTCAAAAGTAAAACATGGTCAAAAACTAATATAGTTGCTCAAAGGATTGACAAAAAATTAACTCAACTCTCTCCGAGCGATGAGCAGAATGGTTATATGTACCAAAATATTCATAATGAAAATAGTCAATTAAATTTTTCTATTTTTGCTAAGGGTACTGGAAAAATAACAATTTTTATAAGAGATCATGCCGAAGAAAAAGTATTTGCTGAAAAAACTGAGATATTTCTAACTTCAAGCTTGACTAAATATTCTGTTTATTGTAAGAAAAAAAATACAAAAAATAAAATCACCATTGTAATTGGCGATATAGGTATTGGTGATAAGGTATTTATATCTAGGGCAGAATTGACTTCTCTTTATTAAATTAAAAATGATCTCAAACTTTCTAAAGTATCAAGCACAAACAACACCTCACCCATTGGGTATGGAAATCTCTCATGCGGAAGGATCATATATATATGATAAAAAACAGAAAGCATATTTAGATTTTGTTGCGGGGGTTTCGGCTTGTCCATTAGGACATAACCACCCGAAAGTTGTTAACGCCATTAAAGCACAATTAGACAAGTACCTGCATGTAATGGTTTATGGAGAGTACATCCAAAAACCTGCTGTAGAACTCGCAAAACTGCTAGCTGATAATTTACCCGAACCTTTAGAAAAAACATATCTAACTAATTCAGGTACAGAAGCCATAGAAGGCGCTCTTAAATTAGCTAAACGTGCTACTGGAAGAAGTGAAATAATTGCGGCAAACAAAGGGTATCATGGCAATACTTTGGGGTCGATGAGTGTTATGGGCTTCGAAGAACGCAAACAAGCTTTCAGGCCTTTATTACCAAATATTAAGTTTATCGACTTTAATAACGATACAGATTTAGAACAGATTACCACTAAAACAGCCTGCGTAATTTTAGAAACCATTCAGGGAGGAGCTGGCTTTATAGAACCAAAAAACAACTATTTAGAAAAAGTCAGAAATCGTTGTGATGCTACAGGAACTCTACTAATTTTGGATGAAATTCAACCCGGTATTGGCAGAACAGGTAAACTTTTTGGTTTTGAGCATTATAACTGTATTCCAGATGTTTTGGTTACCGGTAAAGCGCTGGGTGGAGGTATGCCTATAGGTGCTTTCACCGCTTCATCAAAGCTTATGGATTTGCTTATGGATAATCCAAAGTTAGGCCATATTACTACGTTTGGCGGGCATCCCGTAATTGCAGCTTCGGCATTAGCCACTTTAAAAGAAATTACAGAAAGTAATTTAATGATTCAAGCCTTAAAAAAAGAAAAACTTCTTAGAAAGATGTTGATTCATCCGCTTATAAAAGAAGTAAGAGGAAAAGGGCTCATGCTGGCGATTATCTTTGATTCTATTGAAATTGTAAATACACTAATTCTAAAATCTCAAGACAAAGGTTTAATACTTTTCTGGTTACTTTTTGAGCCAAAAGCTGTTAGAATCACACCACCTTTAACTATTTCAGAACAAGAAATTATTAAGGGGTGTTCCATAATCATAGATGTTTTAAATAGCTTAAAACAATAGCCACCAACGCGTAACACACTACAAAACAAACATTTAACAACGGTCCGCTAAAAAAAATAGCTGTTCATTATTTTGTTAAAAACATTTAGTACCTTAAATCAAATCAAGCAAATAGAAGCTTAAATTTATTCAAGTACAACCATACCAATGTGCCTATGGAGTTTAGTCATAATGACAACAACAATTTGCCTCTTACCAAATTTGAATCGATGTTAAAAACAAATCATGTTTTGTTTTTCGATTCTGAAGAATTTGAAAACATTATTCATCACTACTTAAATCAAGGAAAAATTGCGTTAGCAAAAAAAGCGATTAAATTGGGGTTAGACCAACACCCAACCTCTATTAACCTAAGACTTTTTAGAGTTGAAGTTTATGTTTTTGAAGACAAACTTTTAGAGGCTGACAATTTACTTAATGACATTTATAGTATAGACCCTACGAATGAAGAAATTTATATTCAAAAAGCTAATATTTTATCAAAAAAAGATGAGCATCAAAAAGCTATAGAAGTATTAAAAAAAGCATTAAGCCTTACAGATGATCTAGTTGACTTATATTCCTTAATTGGTATGGAATATTTATTTTTGGATGAATATGAAGAGGCAAAGATTTATTTTATGAAATGCCTGGAGATAGATTTACAGGATTATTCGGCTCTTTACAATGTAATTTACTGCTTTGAATTTTTAAATCAGAATGAAGATGCCATCTTATATTTAAATGTGTTTTTAGACAAAAACCCTTATTGTGAAGTAGCATGGCATCAATTAGGCAAGCAGTATATGGTTCTTAAAAATTATGAAAAGGCATTAACAGCTTTTGACTTTGCCATAATTTCTGATGACACATTTGTTGGGGCGTATTTAGAACGAGGTAAAGTACTTGAAAAACTAAACCGTTATGAAGATGCTATTGAAAACTATTGCATCACTTTAAAACTAGACGAACCAACTTCTTTTGCACTTTTGCGTATTGGGTTTTGTTACGAAAATTTAAAAAACGATGAATTAGCCGTTCAATATTATTATCAAACCGTTCATGAAGATCCGGTTTTAGATAAAGGTTGGATTGCCATAACTAGATTTTATAATAAGAAGAAAAATTATCAAAAAGCACTTTATTACATTAATAAAGCTATTAATATTGATGGTGAAAACGTTACTTATTGGAAACTTTATTCACAAATCAATCAAAGGTTAAATTTTTACGAAGAAGCGGAACGAGGGTTTAAAAAAACATTAGAGTTAGGTAATTATGAACTTAACACTTGGTTATCTCGAGGCGATTTACTTATTAAACTTGGTGAACCTGAAGCGGCAATTTATAACTTTGAGCAAGCCAATGAATTTTACCCTGAAAATGCTGAAATTGAATATAGGCTTGCTGGCTTATATTTTTCTTTAAATCAAACCGAAAAAGGTAAATTTCATTTAAAAAATGGCCTTAAGTATAATGATGAGTTTTCATTTATAGTGGATGAACTATTTCCAGAAGTTTCAAATAGAATACTTGTAAAAAACCTACTAAAACAAAATCTATAGCCTAAAACGTTAGGTTAAATTGCATACCTTTGGTTTTCGTTAAAAAACAAGTTAATGCAAAAACGTTTTAAAGATTACTTTATAATCTCAATAAAGGGTATGGCAATGGGTGCTGCAGATGTTGTTCCAGGTGTTTCAGGAGGAACTATAGCATTCATTTCAGGAATTTATGAGGAATTAATTACTTCTCTTAATAATATAAATATTACGTTATTTAAAACCTTAAAAAATGAAGGTTTAAAAACGGCTTGGAACCAATTAAACGGCAACTTTCTTACAGCGCTTTTTATTGGTATTGGCATTAGTGTTTTATCATTAGCTAAAGGTTTAGAATGGGTATTACACAATCACCCAATATTAATTTGGTCATTCTTTTTCGGGTTAGTACTCGCTAGTATTGTTTTTATTGGTAAACAAATCACCAAATGGAACTTGATTACTATTATTGGCTTAATAGCAGGAGCTTTTATTGCGTATTACATTACTACTATACCTCCTTTAGTTTCTGAAAACACCAGCAATGGATTTCTTTTTTTAGCTGGAGCTTTAGCCATATGCGCAATGATATTACCGGGAATTTCCGGAGCATTTATATTAGTGCTATTAGGTGCTTATCAACCTGTGTTAGCTGCCTTAAACAATAAGGATATTAAAACCATTGCCATAATTGGTTTAGGAGCAATTGTTGGACTCCTTTCATTTTCAAAACTTTTAAAATGGCTTTTCAAAAATTATCATAATTTAACATTAGCAATTTTAACCGGCTTTATTTTGGGTTCACTAAATAAAATATGGCCCTGGAAAAAAGTATTATCGTTTAGAACAAATTCTAAAGGAGAACAAATACCTTTTTTAGAAGAAAGCATTTCTCCTTTTTCTTTTGAGGGTAATAACCAATTAGCTCTTGCCATTGGATTCATGACACTTGGTTTTGTAACTATTTTTATACTTGAAAAATTAGGCTCTAAAAAACAATAATGCAGAGTACCAGAACACTTACAGATAAAATTTTCCTGGTTTTAAAAGGACTGGGCATGGGTGCTGCTAATAAAGTACCTGGAGTTTCTGGAGGTGTTGTTGCTTTTGTAGCTGGCTTTTATGAAGAGTTTATCTATTCACTGCAAAAGTTTAATGGTAAAGCATTTAAGCTTTTAATCAATGGGCGTTTTCAAAGTTTCTTCAGATATATTAATGGCAGATTTATTTGCCTCCTTTTTTTAGGAATGATTATTAGCTATTTTAGTGTTTCAAAGCTATTAGACTACTTAATTATTCATTATGAATTATATGTTTGGAGCGTTTTTTTTGGTATGATAATAGGCTCTATTTATTATCTAAGTAAAGATTTTGATGGTTGGTGTACAAAGGCTTATGTATCATTATTTATAGGTATAATAATAGGAATAAGTATTAGTTTTTTAGATCCTGCTAAAGAAAATGACCATCTACTATTTGTTTTATTTTGTGGAATGATAAGCGTGTCAGGAATGACACTCCCTGGGTTTTCTGGCTCATTTATTCTTATTCTGTTAGGTAATTATGTATTATTACTCGTAGACTCGGTAAACGCATTATACGACACTTTTTTTGATGTTTTTACTGGAAATTTTTCATTCTTGGATAACCCAGAACGTATTAGGATGCTAAAAATATTAGGGGTATTTACTTTAGGTTCTGTAGCTGGACTAATTACTTTTTCGCATATATTAAATTACGTGTTAAAACATTATAGAAATATAACTCTGTCATTATTAATGGGTTTTATTATAGGTTCTTTAGGTGTGGTATGGCCATGGAAAGAAACAATGTATAAAATAAATTCTAGTGGTAATTTCATTTTAGACTCTAGGGGTGAAAAAATTATTGAGAATTATGAAAGATTCATACCTCAATTAAATAATGAAACATTTATTGCCATTGGTTTTGTTATTATTGGAATATTAACAGTTCTGTCACTGGAATGGTACGGACAAAAAACACGAAAAATTAAGTCATGAATAAATTAGGGCTTTTAGGAAAAAACATCTCATATTCATTTTCAAGAACTTACTTCAAAGCTAAGTTTGAAAAAGAACAGATTAAAGATACATCATATGAAAATTTCGATATTGAATCTATAAGCTTATTTCCTGCAATCATAAAAAACACAAAAGGTTTAAAAGGCATGAATGTAACTATTCCTTACAAAGAAGATGTTATGCCCTATCTTGATAAAATAAACAAAAAGGCTGCAGAAATAGGAGCCGTAAACACTATTAAGGTAACTAAAAAAGGAAAACTAGTTGGATACAATACAGATTGTTACGGGTTTAAAAACTCAATTAAACCACATTTAAAACCTCATCATAAAACAGCTTTAATTTTAGGTACTGGTGGGGCAAGTAAAGCCATAGCTTACAGCTTAAAAGAATTAGGAATAGCTCATTACTATGTATCAAGAAGACCATCTGATGGGGTTAGCTTTACCTATGATTCATTAACTGAAACCGATATAAAAAATAATACTGTCATTATTAACTGCACTCCTTTAGGCACATTTCCTAACATTGAAGAATGTCCTAATATTCCTTACAATGCTATTACTAGTGAACACATTTTATTCGATTTAATTTACAATCCAGAAGAAACAAAATTCTCAAAACAAGGAAAACAAAACGGCGCCACTACAATCAATGGCCTTAAAATGCTAGAGTTACAAGCCGAAAAATCTTGGTCTATCTGGAATTTAAAGTAAGAAAGGCTTAACAAATAGTTAAAACCCCTTAGTATTCTTTGTAAATATATATACTTGTTAGTATCTTTAATGTCTGAACTTACTCATTTGAGCCTTAACATTTTTTATAATGTCTGATATTAATAACCTGCACAATGCAGAAGAAGTTAACAAGAAAGATTTAAATACTGAAAATGCTGAATTAAGCAAGAATGAAGCAACATCTGAAAGCACACCTCAACCAATTGAGGAAACCAGTACTTTAGATGAAGAAGTAGTTAATGAAAATAATGAGCAAGTTAAAGAGGTAGAGGCAACTGAAAATGTTGAAGATGAAGTTATAAATGAAATTGAAGAATCTAATGCAGAAGACGCAGAAGATGAAGGCAATAAAGAGAGGCACACCATTGCTGTAAAAGAATATGACTCGATGTCTCTAGAAGCTTTAGCAATTGAGCTAGAGAAGCTTCTAAAAAACGAAAAGGTTCAAGCCATTAAATCGCATGTTGATAATATAAATAATGCCTTTAAATCTAAATTTCAGGCTTTAATTGATGAAAAAAAGGAAGAGTTTATTAATGAAGGTGGTCATGAAATAGATTTTTACTACTCTTCTCCGGTTCAAAAAAGATACAAATCTGCTTATAGAGATTACCGCAAAAAACTTAATGATCATTATCAAAACTTAGAGAAAAACCTTAAAGACAACCTAACTCAAAAATTAGAAATAATTGAGGAGTTAAAAGGACTAATTAATGTTGAAGAAAATATAAATTCAACCTATAAACACTTTAAAGAACTTCAAGAACGTTGGAGAAATACAGGACCTATTCCTAGAGACAAGTATAATAATGCTTGGAACAGTTATCACCACCATGTAGAAATGTTCTATGATTTTCTACACTTAAATAGAGACCTTCGTGATTTAGATTTTAAACACAACCTTGATAAAAAGCTTAAAATTATTGAGCGTGCCGAAGATTTAGCAAAAGATGACAATGTTTTACGTGCATTTAGAGAGCTTCAGGAGTTACATAAAATGTGGAAAGAAGAGCTTGGGCCAGTTGGAAAAGAACACCGAGAAGTTATATGGGAAAAGTTTAAAGCAGCTACCAAAGTTATAAATGATAAACGTCAAGTTTACTTTAAAGAAATAGATAAAGTCTATGAAATAAACCTTGATAAAAAACTTGAGATTATAGCAAAAATTGAAGCTATATCTACTCAAGAAAATGGTAACTCTCACAATGCTTGGCAAAAGAAAATTAAGGAAATTGAAAGTTTAAGAAATGATTTCTTTAATGCCGGAAAAGTTCCTATAAAAGTAAATGAAAGCACTTGGGCTAAATTTAAAGAAGCTGTTAGAACTTTTAACAGACAGAAAAATACTTTTTATAAAAATTTAAAAAAAGAACAATACACCAATCTTCAGAAAAAACTTGAACTCATTAAAATTGCAGAAGACAATAAGGACAGTGATGACTATTCTGCAATCACACCTTTAATGAAAAAGATTCAAAGCGATTGGAAAAGGATTGGACACGTTCCTAGAAGAGATAGTGATAAAATTTGGAAACAATTTAAAACGGCATGTAATTATTATTTTGATAGACTTCATGCCTCGAGAAATGCTGAAAACAAAGATACATTAGAAGCTTTTAATAAAAAGAATGACCTATTAAATTCTTTAAAAGATCTTAAACTAGAAGGCAGCAAAGAAGAAAACATTAAATCTATTAAAGACAGTATTAACCAATGGAAATCTATTGGAAGAATACCTAATGATAAAAAGTATATAGAAGGCAAGTTTCAAAAAACTATTGACACGCTTTTATCAAGCTTAAAAATGGATAAAAATGAGGTTGAGATGATAAAGTTTGAAAACAAACTTGATAGTATTAACACCTCCCAAGACAATAGAGATTTAGATAATGAACGTAATTTTATTCGTAAAAAGATAGACGAGGTTAAAGGCAAAATCAATCAGTTAGAGAACAACTTACAATTCTTTACCAATGTAGATGAAAGTAATCCGCTAGTAAAAGAGGTACACAATAATATAAAAGCCCATGAGGAATCCTTACGACTCTGGAAAAGTAAACTTCAAAAAATTAAAGAGCTTTATTAAAGCTCTTTTTTTTGCCATTATTGTGAGGAACTTATTGACAATCGGTCTCTTTTATTTTAGGAATATTTTCTATTCATTTAACAGATTTCTTACGCTTATACCTCGCTCAGAATGACGTTACAATTTTTTAGCTTCCTCCCAAAACACATCCATTTCGGCAAGTGTCATATCTTTTAAATTTTTATTTAAAGATTTTGCTTTTCCCTCTAAATACTGAAAACGTTTAGAGAATTTTTTATTGGTACGCTCCAGAGCATTTTCCGGATTTATTTTTAAAAAACGTGCATAGTTTACCATTGAAAACATCACATCTCCAAATTCACTTTCCATTGCGTCTTTATTGCCTGCTTTCACTTCATGCTGAAACTCCTGTAATTCTTCCTGTACCTTTTCCCAAACCTGTTGGGGTTTTTCCCAATCAAAACCAACACCAGCCACTTTTTCTTGAACTCTATTTGCCTTTACCAAAGCTGGCAAACTTCTAGGAACACCTTCCAAAACACTCTTCTTACCTTCTTTTAGTTTTAATTGTTCCCAATTACGTTTTACATCATCTTCATTTTCCACATTAACATTGCCATAAATATGTGGGTGTCTGTTAATGAGTTTTTCGCAAATTTCATTACACACATCAGCTATATCAAAATCGTTAGTTTCACTCCCTATTTTAGAGTAAAACACAATATGAAGCAAAACATCACCTAACTCCTTTTTAACCTCTTCTAGGTCGTTATCTAGAATAGCATCGCCCAACTCATAGGTTTCCTCAATAGTAAGGTGACGTAAGGTTTCCATGGTTTGTTTTTTGTCCCACGGACATTGCTCACGCAACTCATCCATAATGGTTAACAATCTATCAAAAGCTTTAAGCTGGTTTTTTCTGGAGTTCATTAAATTTTGTTTTGTGTAAAAATACGATTTTGGTAATCTTGTTAGGCTAACCTGTTTCTTAAAAAAATCACGGATTTTAGTTTTTATCTTTATTTAATTTAGAAAGTTTATAAACTTTAAAATTATCTACAGTCATGTGATTAATGGTTGTACGGAACCCAAAATAACCTGATGTAAAAGGGTTAGCGTCATAAAAATCAAATACTAATTGGTTATTGCGGTAATATTGAATAAAGTTGTTATAAACTATAATCTTAACATGATTAACCGTATTACCAGTTAACATATACTTTTTATCTCTTAAATCATGCTCTGGTAACATAGGTCTTTCACCTGTACCAGGGTAACGCCTAAACCTAGTTGTTGTGTTTTTACGCCCTCCTAAGCCAACATAATAAAGCTTTAACTTATTATATGCCCCTAGACTCCCATTTAAGGCTCCCGCATTTATAAATTCCTCTGATAAGTCATTAGGGTCTGATGCCATAAAAAAACAGTTTAAATCTGAAACGCGGTCTAAAGGTCCGCCGTTATCAATCATTACAGCATCGTATTCAATCATAATTGGACCCGTTAACTCTCGTTTAAACCAAATTGTACAACCTCGATTGGCAATAATTTCCATTTTATCATTTACAAATTTTACTGAACCTCCAGCAATTTCATTTTGAACATTCCAAGACAATAGGTCTTTATCAAAATCATCAGAAAACTGCAAAGAAGATTTAACCAACAAAGTATCATTAATGGTTTCTGTTTTTGTTACCTGAGCCGTTAGCTTTATAGTTAATAGGATAAAAATTATAAGGAATGAAAAAGGCTTCATGTTTTTAAAAAATAAATTATTTATGGGTTATTATACTTTTGCAAAAATAACATTTTGACATAGTTGCATTGGGATTAAATAATTCAAAAATAACTAAGTTATAAACTATAGACAGTCTTCTAACTTCTTGATTTTGAAATATTTTTCAACTACCTTCGTTTGACACCACCTATAAACTATTATAAAATAGTTATCTATAGACGAAATTTATCAGCAAAAACTTAATACATGCTCTTTCTCCTCCGAAAAATACGACACAAGCTAATGGAAAAAAACAAATTTACAACCTACCTACTATATGCCAGTGGAGAGATTGTACTTGTGGTAATTGGAATACTACTAGCTGTCAACATTAACGATTGGAAACATTCTGCGGATGATTCGGAGCTTGAAGTTAAAATTCTAAAAGAAATAAAAACTGACCTTGAGAACGACCTAAATGAAATTAGAAATGAGCTTGGAAACTTTAAACATATTCAAAAAGGAGACTCCATATTAATAGAATTCTACAATAGTTCAAAACCATTTACTGATTCGCTAGGAGCTTTGGTCTATCTCTATGAAATCAGCCCTCATTTCAACCCTATTAACGGTGGCTATCAACTTCTCAAAGCTAAAGGGATTGACTTAATAAAAAACGACCAGCTGCGTTTAGCTATTAATAGTTATTATGAGCTATCTATTCCATACTATCGCAAATATGAAGAAGAGCGTATCCAAATCATTCAAAATGAGATGGTACCATTTAATAATGATTTTTTTCGATTAGAGCGTTTTCCATCTACTACATATTGGAAAAGTTGGAAAAGAATGCCCTTTGATGAGAATGCCCTTAAAAAAAATCAAAAATGGTTAGCTATCATTCAAAAAAGTAATAATCTAGCTGCAGTATTGTTTAAGAAAGCAGAATCTCATGAAAAAAAAATCATCACATTAATTCAAAACATAGAAAAAGAACTTATATATAAAAGTTAAAAACTCCTTTACCAAAAACAAAATAGTTCTATTTTAAAATTTAGCTAGCCAACACTTGCCTTAGGAGTTGCAGCCGTATCCCTTTTATATTATAAGGAAAAATAGTTGTAGAACTCCCAACTTCTCGATACAATTCTTCATACTTCGGAATCACGCAAAGTGACATACAAAAAACACCTAATTATCTGGCACTGTATTTGTTTGTAACAGATTAGTGATTTTTACTACTTATAAAGTAAAATAGGTTTAACATTAAAAAGAAAAAGACATGATTCATAAAGGAGCCATAGTATTAGGCGTATTGGTTGGTGCCGGTTTAGGTGTGTTATTAGCACCTGAAAAAGGTAAAGTAACCAGAGACAAACTTAAAAAAGAAGGCAAGGACATAAAAGACCAGATAACCGAAGATTTTAAAGAGGTTAAGGAGGATATAAGTAAAGCTGCAAAATCTGGTAAGGAAAAATTTAACGAAGATTTTAAAGATTTTAGGTCTAAAGCCAGTTATAAAACTGAGCAAGCCATTTCGTTTTTAGAAAAGCAATTGGCTACGCTAAAAGAAAAGAATAAAACGTATCAGCATACCAACTAATAGTATTAAAAATTAATAAAATTTTTTGCCTACACATGAAAAATTAATATTGTGCATTTAAATATTAATCGTAATATTGCAATGTATTAATAAAATGTGATTAATGTAAACCAATTTGGTCTTCATTTTTCACTAATAAACTCATAGTAGTGGCTTCAAAAAAATTAAGCTTTCTTGACAGAAACCTAACCCTTTGGATATTTGTTGCAATGGCACTTGGTGTTGGACTTGGTTATTTTATTCCAACTTTCCCCAATATTATAAACTCTTTTAGTAGCGGAACAACAAATATTCCGATTGCTATTGGTTTAATTTTAATGATGTATCCGCCATTGGCAAAGGTTAATTATTCATTATTGCCTAAGGTTTTTAAAAACACAAAAATCCTTTCTATTTCACTCATTCTAAATTGGGTAATTGGCCCTGTTTTAATGTTTGTTTTGGCCATTACATTTTTACGAGATTATCCTGAATATATGGTTGGTTTAATCTTAATTGGTTTGGCTCGTTGCATTGCTATGGTTTTGGTTTGGAATGACCTTGCCGAAGGTAGTAGTGAATATGGTGCAGGATTAGTGGCTTTAAATAGCATATTTCAAGTGTTTGCATACAGTTTTTATGCTTGGATTTTTATAACGGTTCTTCCTCCCTATTTTGGATTTGAAGGCGCTATTGTGGATATTTCAATTGGAACCATTGCAGAAAGTGTTGCTATATATTTAGGTATTCCGTTTGTGATGGGAATTTTAAGTAGACAGATTTTAGTGAAATTAAAAGGAGAAGAATGGTATACTAAAAAATTCATTCCTACAATTTCACCATTAACACTTATAGCTTTGTTATTTACCATTGTTGTAATGTTCTCTTTAAAGGGTGAGTTGATTGTAGAAATACCAATGGACGTTTTAATAATTGCTATTCCGCTTTTAGTATATTTTACGCTAATGTTTATAATTGGCTTTTTCTTTACTAAAGCCATGGGCGCCGAATATGACAAAACTGCTTCTGTGGCATTTACAGCAGCAGGTAATAATTTTGAATTAGCAATTGCAGTGGCGATAGCTGTTTTTGGATTAAATTCTGGACAAGCGTTTGCAGGTGTAATTGGTCCCTTAGTTGAAGTACCAGCCTTAATTTTATTGGTTAGAGTTTCATTTTGGCTACGGAAAAAATATTACCTAAAAGCTACCGCTTAAGACGGTACACATTTACAATAAACTACAACAATACCGAATAAAAAAATCCAACACTAATACGTTGGATTTTCTTTTTTATTGATTCCTGCCTACACAGGAATAATAATTTTAAGCGTTTTGCTTTTTAATTAGGTTTAAGGCAGAACCTTCTTTAAACCACTCTATTTGAGAATCATTATACGTATGGTTTAATTTAATAGTGTCTGTACTGCCATCTGCATGAACAACCTCAACCGTTAATTGTTTTCCAGGTGCAAAGGCGTTTAAATCTACAAAGTTGAAGGTATCATCTTCTAGAATTACATCGTAATCGGCTTCATTATCAAAGGTTAAGCCTAACATACCTTGTTTTTTAAGGTTTGTTTCATGGATACGCGCAAACGATTTTACTATAACCGCAGCCACTCCCAAATGACGTGGTTGCATAGCGGCGTGCTCCCTAGACGAGCCTTCACCGTAGTTATGGTCTCCCACAACTACTGTTTTAATACCTGCCGCTTTATAAGCACGTTGTACATCTGGCACACCGGCATAATCTCCCGTTAATTGGTTTTTAACAAAGTTGGTTTGCTTATTAAAAGCATTAACTGCTCCAATTAAGGTGTTGTTGGCAATATTATCTAAATGTCCTCTAAAGCGCAACCATGGTCCCGCCATAGAAATATGGTCGGTGGTACATTTTCCAAAGGCCTTGATTAATAATTTGGCTCCGGTTAAACTATCACCAATAGGAACGAAAGGTGTTAATAGCTGTAAACGCTCAGAATTTTCATTTACAACTACGTTTACACCGCTTCCATCCTCAACGGGTTCTAAATAGCCATTATCTTTTACATCGAATCCTTTAGGTGGCAACTCCCATCCTGTTGGTTCATCTAACATCACTTCTTCACCATCTTCATTAATCAATTTATCTTTTAATGGATTAAAGTCTAATCGTCCAGCTATGGCAATGGCTGCCGTTAGCTCAGGAGAAGCTACAAAAGCATGCGTGTTTGGATTACCATCAGCACGTTTGGCAAAGTTTCTATTGAACGAGTGTACGATACTATTTTTGGGTGCATTCTTTGGGTCTGAATATCTTGCCCATTGTCCAATACACGGTCCGCAAGCGTTCGTAAAAATAGTCGCATCCAATTTTTCGAATACTTCTAAAATACCATCGCGTTCAGCGGTATAACGCACTTGTTCTGAACCTGGATTAATACCAAATTCGGCTTTGGTTTTTAAATTTTTATCTAAGGCTTGTTGTGCAATGGATGAGGCTCTTGATAAATCTTCATAAGATGAGTTGGTACAAGACCCTATAAGCCCCCACTCTACTTTTAAAGGCCATTGGTTTTCATTGGCTCGTTTTGTCATATCAGAACCTACTTCGGTAGATAAATCTGGTGTGAATGGTCCATTTAACAGAGGCCCTAACTCCGATAAGTTAATTTCAATGACTTGGTCGAAATATTGCTCTGGATTATCATAAACCTCAGCATCGGCAGTTAAATAATTTGCTACCTCATTAGCTGCATCCGCTACGCCTTCTCTGTCTGTGGCTCTTAGGTAACGGTCCATAGATTCATCATATCCAAAGGTTGATGTGGTTGCGCCTATTTCCGCTCCCATGTTACAAATGGTTCCTTTTCCTGTACAGGACATAGCTATGGCACCAGGACCAAAATATTCTACTATAGCACCTGTTCCGCCTTTTACAGTTAGAATTTCGGCTACTTTTAAAATCACATCTTTTGGAGCTGTCCACCCTGAAAGTTTACCTGTTAACTTAACACCAATAAGTTTAGGAAACTTCAATTCCCAAGCCATACCAGCCATAACATCTACAGCATCTGCTCCTCCAACTCCAATAGCCAACATTCCTAATCCACCGGCATTAACAGTATGCGAATCAGTACCAATCATCATACCTCCTGGAAAGGCATAGTTTTCTAAAACTACCTGGTGAATAATTCCAGCACCTGGTTTCCAGAACCCAATGCCGTATTTATCAGAAACCGATTCTAAGAAATCAAATACTTCACTACTAATATCATTAGCACGTTTTAAATCTTTTGCAGCACCCTCCTTGGCTTGGATTAGGTGGTCACAGTGTACCGTAGTTGGTACTGCTACTTTACTTTTTCCAGCTTGCATGAATTGCAATAAAGCCATTTGCGCAGTAGCATCCTGACATGCGATTCTATCTGGTGCAAAATCTACATAATCTTTTCCTCTTTCAAAGGCTTGCGTTGGCATACCTTCCCAAAGATGGTTGTACAATATTTTTTCGGAAAGTGTTAGAGGTCTTCCAACAACTTCTCGGGCAGCATCAACACGTTTTTTCATTCGTGCGTAAACCCTTTTTATCATATCGATGTCAAATGTCATAAGCTGTATTTATTTAATTTTTTCAGGATTACTAAGATACGAAATTAGTATACCGTTTGAAATAGAATGAAATAGAGTTCTTTTATTCTGAATTCGGTAAAATCTATTTAAACAAGTTTATTTTAAAAGGGCAGCATAATGGGGCTATTTCTGATTTGGAAGCCTATACCAAATCACTTGATTTTATCAGAAAAACTAGCTAACTTCGTAAAGCTTCGAATATAGGTCTTTAGTAATCAAGTATATCCGAAAAAATATTGTAGCAAAAGAACAAAAACATGAGTAAGTTTAATAAAGCCACACTTCTTATTTTCGGATTACTTATTAATATGCTTAGCTGTAAAAATGTATCTCATAAAAGAGATAGTATTAATAAGACCTTGAATTCGGATATTGCCTTGGAATTTATAACTGCATTCTATTCATTCAATAAAAACTCTTTACAATCGGTTCTTACCGATGCTGACGATTCGCGAAGTGACATATTATATTATCAAAAATGGGCAGAATGTGGTAACTACAAAGTTGTTAAACAAAATGATTTTATAATAAAAAATGATTCGTTGGTGCTCTGTCCAATCACAGTTAAAGATGATTTAATGGGTGCTTTAGAAATTGATTTCAATGTCACTGACACCTTCCATTTAACCATCATAAATGAGAAAATTAAATCAATAGAAACTTCTTCAAACGACCCTGAAATATTTTATGAAGCCAAAGATTGGATAAAACAAAACAAACCTGAATTGACAGAGAATGCTTGTGAGGGAACATTAACACCATGTGAATGTGTTAAAGCAACAGTAAAAGGTTTTATTGAATTTAGAGCAATAAATACAGTAAAATTCTAGATAAACCGTGTTGGAAATAAATATTAAACTAATATGAAAACAAAAATAATTTTAGTACTAACTATTTTACTATTTGTAATTCCGCAATCTGTCTGTGCCCAAAAGAAACCATTTGTTCCAAAAGATTTTATAGTTCCGGACACCTTACAAAATGAACATTTTAGAATTAGAATGCTAACCGTTAACGATGTTGTAAAAGATTACGATGCTGTAATGTCAAGTATTGAGCACTTAAACAAAATGTATCCTATATATAATTGGCCGTCAAAGGATTTGACCCTGGAGCAAGATTTAATTGATTTGGGATGGCATCAAAAGGAATTTCAAATGAGAAAATCATTTGCTTATACTGTTGTTAGTTTAGATGAAAACGAAATACTGGGTTGCTTATATATCAATCCAACTGCTAAAGGAGATTATGATGCAGATATTGATATGTGGGTAAGAGCAAGTGAAGTTGATAATGGACTTGATGCTATCTTATTTGATTCTGTTAAAAAATGGATTTCGGAAAAATGGCCATTTAAAAACGTTGCTTATCCAGGACGGGAAATAAAATGGGATGATTGGAAATCAATGAAATAAATAAATACTTGCTAGAAGAAGGAAGTTTATAGAACTCAGCTAATAGATGCTTTAATGTCAAAGTTTATTTTTACAGACAACGAAATTTTTATGTTTGGCTTTTAAGATTGATGATTTAGCAAGCCAACTAACTTACATTAAAACCCGTTATTACATAAATTATTTTTTGACAATATATTCCATAAAAGAATAATTAAGAGTTTTCCCTTTTAAAATATATGCTCCTTTTGCTAAGGAAGAAATATCTATTTGATTTCCTCTTTCTGATAATATCATTTTGCCACTCAAATCAAATACTGATAACTCAAAATTATTTGCTAAGCTTGAATGTATATAGATAATATTTTCTGATGGAATAGGAAATATCTTAACATTGCTCTCTTTTTCATATGGGTTTATCGATAAAGTTTCATTTGAAAAACTAAACCAGTTAACATTAAATAAATACCCTGTTCGCGTTCCTTTAAAAACAAAATAAATATCATAGACCCCATCGGTAAAACTAGAAAGATCAACGGAGTTTGTTTGCCAGTTTTGCCACCCTCCACTGTTAGTTACAGGAATTGTTCCAATGAGGGTTCCATTTATTTGATTAAGATAAACTTCAATATAACCTCCGTTGTATATACTTGCAGTTCTTGCATTTATTGATTTTTTTCCAGTTAAATCTATGTTAGAAAATTTAACCCAGTCGCCAGGGTTGATGTAACCTATGTTAGACCCACCTTCTGAACTATCACCAACTTGAATGCCGGTCATTAAATCAAAACATTCAGCTTCTATTAGATCAGCACTAGAAGAACAAGAAGAGTCTGAACCTATATCTTCGCAATTTTCATAGGTTAAAATAGTATTGTTAGTTCCATTATCGGTTATTATTGCACCGCCGCAATTATGAATAGTGTTTCCGCTTGTAGATGATTCTAAAACAATCTTATATTCGGTTTCATTTGTAATGGTAGAATTATTACCTGTAACAACAATAGCACGATCTGTTGTATCAATTGGCCCATCCTCTCTATGAAAAATAAGGTTATGATTATTACCTTTTATGTCAATGATATTATGCGGACCTGTTGCATGTGGAGATGGGATAATAGTCCATTCAGCGTTGTAACCATTTCTTCCTAATGCAAAATCTGAAAGTGGCGCATAAGCAAAATTACCTGATGAATTTGTTATAATTCCCGAGTTTGCAGGTAAATTATAGTTAGAGCTTCCACAATCTGTTGCAGTGGAATTTTTTACGGTAGCTGGTCCACCTAAATATAACCTAAATCCTCCACGCATTTTATCGGCTGTACAATTTTCAATAGTAACACTACCTGGAATACCATACATTCTGTATGCATCTTCACAAAGTGAATGATACTCATCTATTGGCAGTGGCGTTGTTGTTCCATCATCAACCAAAGGAAGTTTATAGTTAGACCTAAAAGGCAAATCATATATATTGGTTTCTTGATATAATTCTCCTGTTGCACGTACTCTACCCTTTACAGACGAATTTTTTATTAAAGTTTGGTCTGCATTGTCTTGCATGTATATACCATGTCCAAAAGCTCTTTGTAATAGCTCTACGTTGTCAAGAGTGTTTTTTATACCCTTTATTACAATACCACAACGTTTATCTAAACCGAAAACATTATCAGAGCCAATACCATATATACTACCATACCCATAAGGATATGAGCCTCTAACTGTCATTTTTATTCCATCTACCAAATTCTCATTTCCTGTAATTCTCATAACCGCTTGTCCACCAAGCCCATATGCAAGATTTGCCCGGTCTTGGTTATATGAACTAAAGTCTGTTACTTCTGTGATACCACTTTTGTATGTGTCTTCAATTTCACCATCTTTAATAGTGTTGTTATTACCAGTAATTGTTAAGTATGATTCTTTAATACATCCAACAGGCACTTTAATATATACTCCCGTTAAGGTAATAGTGTTGTTTGATCCAGAAAAATCAATTACTCTTGAACCACTAGGTAAATCGGTTTCAAGATTATAATTTCCGGGAGCTAAAGTTATATTTAGATTACTAGATTTTACTATGGTTTGAAATTCAGTAAGGCTGGAAACAGTTGTTTGTGCTTTGAGTTTGATTATAATACTTAAAAGCAAAATAATTAATAAGGTAGTTTTTTTCATAGAATTACACTCAAAGATTAATGATGACAATACTATCAAAAATTAGAACTAATTAGTATTAACTATGTTCCATTCGTTGTAAATTAATGTGATTTAACTGGATAAATATTAATTTTTGACAAAAAAAAACACTAGCTATTTAAAATAACTAGTGTCTTTTTTATTTATACAACTTTATTTATTGTAATACCAATTCCTTTTGAGAAGGTTTGAATTTAGTTAATACAATACCATCTACAGCGGCTTCATACTCTTCCATAGTAGGTGTTCTACCCAAAATTGTAGATAACACTACCACAGGCGTAGAAGATAATAAAGATTCTCCTTTTTTCTCATCAGTATCTCTTACAACTCTTCCTTGGAATAAACGTGTAGAGGTTGCCATAACAGTATCTCCTGGTTCAGCCTTTTCCTGGTTACCCATACATAGGTTACATCCTGGACGCTCTAAGTATAACATGTTTTCATACTTTGTTCTAGCTAATCCTTTTGGTGCACTATCATCAAACTCAAAACCTGAATATTTTTGTAACACTTCCCAATCACCTTCAGCCTTTAACTCATCAACAATATTATATGTAGGAGGTGCAACAACTAATGGTGCGTTAAATTTAACTTCACCATGTTGCGCCTCAATATTCTTTAACATTTTAGCTAATATTTGCATATCGCCTTTATGAATCATACATGATCCAATGAATCCTAAGTCTACTTTTTTAGTTCCGCCGTAATAAGATAATGGTCTAATAGTATCGTGTGTATAACGTCTTGATGGATCCTCATTGTTAACATCTGGATCAGCAATCATTGGTTCAGCAATCTCGTCTAAATCAATAACAACATCAGCATAATAATTAGCATCTGCATCTGGTTTTAAAGCTGGCTTAGAACCTGAAATTAATTCCTGAATTCTGTTATTAGCTTTATCAACTAAACCTTGTAACATTTGCTTTTCGTTATCCATACCTTTCTTAATCATGATATCGATACGATCTCTTGCAATTTCTAAAGATTCTACTAAAGTTTCTTCTTCAGAAATACAGATAGATGCTTTGGCTTTCATCTCTGCTGTCCAATCTGTAAATGTAAATGCTTGGTCTGATGTTAATGTTCCAATATGAACCTCAATGATTCTTCCTTGGAATACGTTTTCACCTCCAAATTGCTTTAACATTTGTTGTTGTGTTGCATGAACTACATCACGGAAGTCCATAAAACTCTTCATTTCTCCTTTGAAGGTAACCTTTACAGACTCTGGAATTGGCATAGTAGCTTCACCAGTTGCTAAAGCTAATGCTACGGTTCCAGAATCGGCACCAAAAGCAACACCTTTAGACATACGTGTGTGAGAATCTCCACCAATAATAATATCCCAATCATCAACTGTAATATCATTTAATACTTTGTGAATTACATCAGTCATAGCATGATATTGACCTTTAGGGTCGCGTGCAGTAATTAAACCGAAGTCATTCATAAACTTCATTAATCTTGGAATGTTAGCTTTAGACTTATCATCCCATACAGAAGCTGTGTGACACCCTGATTGGTAACCGGCATCAACAATTGGAGAAACAATTGTTGCAGCCATCATTTCTAACTCCTGAGAAGTCATTAACCCAGTAGTATCTTGAGACCCTACAATATTAACTTCAACACGAACGTTAGAACCTGCATGTAACGTTTTTCCTGGAGTTGTTCCAACAGCGTTCTTGTTAAAAATCTTTTCAACGGCAGTTAAACCTTGACCTTCAATAGAAACTTCTTTTGAAGTAGCATATACTTGAGGCACATCAATACCTAAAACTTTACATGCAAATGTTTGTAATTTTTTACCAAAAACTACCGCATAAGATCCACCTGCTTTAATGAACTCCATTTTTGGTGGTGTTAGTGCAGTAGAAATATCTTTTACAGCTTTTCCGTCTTTATATAATTGTTTTTCTTTTGTATTAATAGTAAATACAGAACCTGTATCTACTGAGTATACTTGCTCTAAAACTGGTTCCCCATCTGCATCTACAACAGTATTACCATTCTCATCTTTCTGCTGTACCCAGTTTTTTAAATCGATACCAATACCTCCTGTTACACCTACAGTAGTTAAGAAAATTGGAGCGATACCATTAGTTCCAGCTATTACCGGAGCTATATTAATAAAAGGCACATAAGGACTTGAAGAAATACCTGTCCATAATGCCACGTTATTAACACCTGACATACGAGAAGAACCAACTCCCATTGTTCCTTTTTCTGCAATTAACATTACTCGCTTATTTGGGTGTTGCTCTTTTAAAGCTAACACTTCTTTTTGCATGTCTTTGTTATGTTCAAAAATACATTGTCCGTGTAATTCACGGTCTGATCTTGAATGGGCATCTGCACCTGGTGATAATAAATCTGTAGAAATATCTCCAACACCAGCTATATAGGTTACTATCTCAATTTCTTCCTCAACCTCTGGAAGTTTAGTAAAGAATTCCGCCTGAGCATAACTTTCAATGATACCTTTAGAAATAGGACATCCTTTCTTCATCGCATCCTCTAATCTCTCTGTATCTGCCTCGTACAAGAACACCTGTGTTTTTAAAACTTCAGCAGCTTTTTTAGCTATATCAATATCCTTTTGATCTAGAACTAAATCTAAAAGCACTTCTATTGAAGGCCCACCTTTCATATGTGATAATTGCTCAAACGCAAACGTTGGAGTAATTTCTTCAATAATAGATTCGCCAAGGATAATTTCCTTTAAGAATTTTGCCTTTACTCCAGCAGCACTAGTTGTTCCTGGTAAGGTATTGTAAATAAAAAACTTAAGAGAATCTTCTCTATGTGGGTTATCTGAATCTTTTATCTGAGCGATAATTTCGCTAGTTAATTCAGCCTCATCAATTGGCTTAGGGTTTAGCCCCTGAGCTTTTCTCTCTTCAATCTCTTTGATGTAATCGTTATAGTTCATAAAAGAAGTATTTCAATGTTAATTTCATTTTTGAATTATTTTTCAAAAAGCGACGCAAAATACGAATTTTATGCAAGGATTTAAAACTTAAAATGAGATAAAAATAAGTAATTATACGTAATTGTTATTGTATCATTAATAAATCAATTGATTGGTTTTTTTAACAAAAAAATCAGTGTTAAATTGATTATTTAACAACAAGTCAATTAAAATACCTTTTAATAGTTTTAGAATCTCTTAAATCTGTCATTGGTTTTTCATAAAATAAATAAGAGGCTTTTGATAAGAAATAAACAATTATCAAGTATACAATTGTAATCAAGAAACTATCCAACAAATCTAATTCGCCTAAGTTTATTAAATGCTTAATTAGGTAATAAGCAAAACTATAATGTAATAAATACATACTATAAGAATACAAACTCACCCTTTCTATAAAAGCCTTAACAGTTTTATAATTAAAGTTCAAATAATATAAAAATGGCAATAGTAAACTAATGGCAATTGAATTTAAGGGCAGGAAAAACACATTCCAATAAAGTGAATTCTCAGAATTAATTGGATAATAAACTATGGAGACCAACAAACACATGATTACTATACTACCGATAACTGCAAATTTCCATTTTTGCTTTTCAAAAAACAATTGGTACTTTTTAAAAAAGTAAACTAATATAAACCCTATAAAAATGGCATCTAACCTATATACCACCATAGATTTTAAATTAATATTCCAAGTAATAAAGTTCTGATTGTCATCTATATTATTGCAGTGGAAAACTATTTTTAAAACGACACACAAAGCAGAAAAAATAATGGCACTTATTAAAAACATACTTTCTCTTTTTACCTTTAAACTAATACCCATTTTTGAAATAAAAAACAGACCTAAAGGAGCTAGGATATAAGCATATTCTTCTATTGACAGACTCCAAGATTCTGGAAAAAAAATCAAGTACTCATTATAGAAATTTTGCAAAAACAAGCAATATTTCCAAAGTTTTTTTGGCAACTCGTCCTCAACTATAAAAACAAGTAAAACATTAATTGATAACACCAAAAAATATAATGGCAAGGTCCTGAACCACCTTCTAACCCAAAAATTACATACATTTTTAAATGAAAAACTAGTAACCTTAATTAACTCTAATAATATGCCGCCTATAAGGAAACCACTTAGTACAAAAAATATTTCAACACCATATAAACCAAAAACTTGAAAAGAGTCAGTTATAACATTATTGTAATTAGGAAAAAACAATGACACATGAGAAATTAACACCAGTGTTATTGCTATTGCTCTGATTAAATCTAATCCAAAAACTCTATCTTTTTTTTCTCTCAAAACATAATTCTTTTTAACCTCCAGCAACTTGATAAAGTTCTAATCGTGTATCAGGAACCTCCAAAAATGAGTTAATATGATTTTGTAATTTTTTATAGACTCGCTCTTCAGGATAAACCAAAATTTTTATGGTTTTACCAGCCCATTCATTAAAATCTAAATAATAAAGACCATTATATTCTCTTACACTATCATATATATTAGTTGGTAATTGTTTTATTGAGTCTGATTTTGAAAAGTAAATCCTGGCATACTTAGGTTTTCCAGAAAAATAACTAAAAGCCAATATATGATCATAAATTCCAAAGAAATTTAAGACTGGAAAAACTATTGCAATAGCCATAACAACCTTCGTTTTTGCATAATTAATCTTAAACAAAGATTCTTTATTAAAAGGATTTTTATAAAATAAATAAAACATTATAAAAACGTTGAAAACATTAAGAGGAAAAACTACAAAACCATAATTAGACATAATCAAAGTAACCAGAATTAAGCTATGCATTAATGCCAATAGCCATATTCCCAACTTTCTGGTTTTAGTAAATATTAATAAAACCCCAAATGAAGTTTCTAAAAATGGAACCAAGTAAGTAAATACATGCCTTAAAACGTCTGGCACAAAAGGTATCCTTTTGCTTAAGCCTAATTCCCACCTTCCTAGAAAAATTGGATTCAGTTTATGTAGCCCACTCCAAAAATAAGTTCCAATCAATATAATTAAAATACACTTCTTACTTAAAACAACGTTATTCTTAAATTGGGTGAGTGCAATAACCATTAGAATGATTTCAAAGAAAAAATTCTGAATTCTATTTTGATCAATTAAAACCCAATAGACATATATTAAAATTATTGGTAATCCTATTTTCCAATTAGGAAAAAAAACAAAGACCACAAAAAAGAATGAGAATAGTAGTATCAAAAAAATATCACCAGCAAAACTGGGTACGAATAAATTATCAAAAACAGGAACTAAAGGAAACGTTCTATTTGAAAACCAAAGCTCGTAACAAACAAAAAACGGAATCATAAAAGCCAGAAACACTGCTACCCGAGCAAAAAAAAGATCATCAGCTTTTACTTTTTCAAACATCTGTTTCTATGCTTTTTATTATTTTTAAAACTAAATCATATTATTGTAATATACCAACTAATTTTAGTTTTTATAATTTAACTTGCAATTGAATTTAGGCTATTACCAAAATGAATTTGAAATATAAAATCCTATTATTTATTGGTCTACTTACCATTGGTGGCTTAATTTATTTTAGTTCGCTAAAAACACGACATAAAGAGATAATAAAATCTAAAATTCGTTATTCCCTTAACTTGGTAGATTCAAAGTGGAAAAAAAACCTTCAAACGAACAAAGTTATTTTTACCAGCCCCACTTTTGTTATTAGCGATATTTATAAGTCCATGGAAGGTCCAAAGTCTGATCTCTATTCTTCTATTGATGATTCATCAGAAGAACTTTTATGGTTAACTTCATTTAAAACAAATGCCTACTCAGATTCAGAAACAACCATAATATCAAATGATTTTGTGTGTCATACTAATTTTGAATATAGAGATGCAGAGCATTATAACCGTTGGGATTTTACAGACCGAATTAATCAAAATTACCCTAGAATAACCTCTATTAGTAATGGTGTTGAATCTTTTAAACTACCAAAAGGTTATGGTTTCCCAGTATACTCTAATGAACGTTTAGTTTTTAATGCCCAAGCCTTGAATCATAACATTACAGATTCTACATTTAAAATTAAACATAAAGTTGAAATTGAATTTATCAGACATCGTGATAAACAATTAAAACCTTTACAACCCAAAACTATTTATATCATGCTGCCTTTTGATATTAATAACCCTTTTGCTGGCCCAAGTAATGACATACCAAATGCTTGCATACCTGTAGAGACTAAACTTCACACCTATTTTGATGAAAACAACAACCCCTTATCGGGACATTGGGTAGTTCCCCAAGGCAAACACAACTATTCATTTGATGCCTCTAAGCAATTAAACATAAAAGACAGTATTAGAATACACCAAATAACCCCTCACTTACATCCTTTTGCTGAAAAATTCTCTTTAATAAATAAGACTACCAAAGAAATAATTTATGAATGTAAAAGCGAGAATTTCACCGAGAAAATTGGTTTAAAAAATGCGCCGACATTTGAAAGTGAGTCAGGAATTTGGTTATATAAAGATCATAATTACGAATTATACTTAGAAGTTAATAATACCACCAATAAAGACCAAGAAATGATGGCTAGTATGGCTATTCTATTTTATGATTTAGAAATGCATAATAAAATTAAAAAGCATGTGGACATCAATTAAACTTATAAAGTGTTTAGCTTTAATAGTATTGGTTAGTATTTCCTGTAACTCACCGCAAAAAGAACTGCCTTTTTTAAGCTATAAACTGGACAACAACGGTAATAAAACAAATTATACAATTACCTATGGAACCCATTTTAAAAACCAAGAAGGTAAAATTTTTACAGATGAAAACTTAAAAAACAAAGTATTTATTGCAAATTTTTTCTTTACACGTTGCCCAAGTATATGTCCTCCAATGAAAACCCAATTAACTAACATTGCAAATTATTTTTCAAATACTGATGACTTCATTATTGTTTCGCATACCATAGATCCGCAATACGATTCTCCAACCATACTTAATGAATATGCAAAATCTACTGGAGTTTCAAAAGACAAATGGTTTTTTTTAACTGGAACTACTGCAATTACCCAACAACTGGCAGAACAATACAAAACTAATTTTAAACCTAATAAGGAGGGTACAGATTTCTACCACAGTAGCTATGCTGCTTTGGTTGACAAGAATAAGTTTATACGTGGGTTCTATGATTTAGCAATTCCCAGAGAGGTAGATCTCCTGAAAAAGGATTTAAAAACTTTAATTTTTTAGAATAATTAAAATAAACTTTTAATTATCTCATTTTCTGAAACACCTTCAGCTTCAGCTTTGTAGTTTTTAATAATTCTATGACGAAGAATACTTTGTGCTACTGCTTGTACATCCTCAATATCTGGCGAAAACTTGCCATGTATCACCGCATGTGTTTTTGCAGCCAATATTAAATTTTGAGATGCCCTTGGTCCAGCACCCCAATCTATATATTGTTTAACTAAATCTGCAGCGGCATCGCTATTTGGTCTTGTTTTACCAACCATAGTAACCGCATATTCAATAACATTATCTGCCACTGGAACCCTTCTAATTACATGTTGATAATTTAAAATCTCCTTTGCCGAAAACAAAGCATTAACTTCTAGTTTTTCATCATTAGTAGTAGATTTCACAACCTCAACTTCCTCTTTAAACGAGGGGTAATCTAAATTAATAGCAAACATAAAACGGTCTAACTGGGCTTCTGGTAAAGGATAAGTTCCTTCTTGCTCAATTGGGTTTTGTGTTGCCAAAACAAAATATGGTAAATCTAATTTATAGTGATGTCCTGCCACTGTAACGGCTCTTTCTTGCATTGCTTCTAAAAGTGCAGCTTGAGTTTTTGGTGGTGTTCTATTAATCTCATCTGCTAGAATAATATTTGAAAAAATTGGTCCCTTTACAAATTTAAAATGACGGTCTTCATCCAATATTTCACTACCCAATATATCACTTGGCATCAAATCTGGGGTAAACTGAATACGCTTAAAGTCTAGACCTAAAGCTTGGGCAATAGTGTTAACCATTAAAGTCTTTGCCAACCCTGGCACGCCAATAAGTAAAGAATGACCTCCAGAAAAAATAGAAATCAATATTTGATTGACAACTTCATCTTGTCCTATTATAACTTTAGCTATTTCTTGCTTTAACTCTTGGTATTTTTTTACAAATTGTTCTACAGCAGCTACGTCGGACATAATAATTTTTTTATTTTTTTAACCAGTTACTAGAAAAATCGCAGTCCCTGAAATTTTCATTTATTTTAATATAAGTATCCATGATCTTTTCAGACTGCCAATCAGATACCGTTTTCAATTGTTTTTCTTTAAGCGCTAAACCTTTAATTTTTAAGAAATCCCTAGCATAATCTGCCTGATGCTCATCAATTCTATCTGTAACCGTTAATATTTTAAACTTTGTATTTCCAGTTCTATCTTGTTCTGCAAGCACCAAGCTAACCTCATCGTCTTTTAAATTTTGTATTTGAGAATACAACTCAGGCTCCATTCTTGTTAACTCAAAATTATAATCTTGAGTTTCTGGATTAATCAATTGTCCACCATCATTTTTGGTTTCCTTTTCATCACTCGCTTCTTTAGCGGCATCAGCAAAAGATATTTCTCCATCAACAATTCGCTGTCTTACTTTTTCTAAGCGCTCTTTCGCTTCCTTTATGGCCTTATCAGATACTTTTGGTTTTATTAATACATGGCTTACATCATATTGCTGCCCTCTTATTTTTTGACAATAAACTATATGGTATCCAAAATCTGTTTTAAACGGTTCTGAAACCCCACCCTCTTGTAAAGCAAAAGCTGCTTGTCTAAACTCTTTTACCATTCTAGGTTTTTTTCTATCCAATGTATAAATATAACCAGCATCTTTTAACCCCGGGTCTTCCCCATACAACACCGCTTTAGATCTAAAACTAGCTCCTCTTTCAAGTACATCTTCTCTAAAACCATTTAATTTATCAATAATTCTTTGCTCCTCTTCTTCGGTAGTTTTAGGTTCAGCAATTATTTGTGCCACCTTTAATTCCGTACCAAAAAACGGCCTTTTATCTTTAGGTATTTTATCAAAATACTCCCTAACTTCTTCTGGAGTTATTTCAACACCCTCTACAATATTACCTTGCATCTTAGAGGCTAACTGATTGCTTTTGGTAATCTCAAACATTTCATCTCTTAAGCTTTTCTCATCATCTTTTTTATAATAAGCAATAAGCTTTTTCATATCCCCATTAAAATACTGTAAAAACTGTTGTATTTGGTAATCTACTTGCCCCCTTATTTCAGCATCAGATACTTGAATACTGTCTTGAATAGCATGATGAGCATATAATTTTTTTTCAAGTAAAGTACCCATCAACTCGCAATCAGTAACGCCATCAAGGTTACCCCCTGCTGCAATTATCTGTTCTCTTTCTTTAGGAACATCAGATTCTAAAATAATAAAATTACCTACCACAGCCGCAACACCATCTATTTTTACCGGTTTAAAAGAATTAACAACTGTATCTTTCTTTTCATCTACTTTTTCAACAGGTTTTTCTTCTTTTTTATCCTCTATTATTTCTTGAGCAATAACATTATTGGTTGCAAATAATATAGACAAAAGCAAAAAAGTGCAAGCCTTTAAATTATTTATAAATCTCAAATTGTTTGTTTTTAATAGCATCTTTTGTAATATCTTTTTCTAATTGCCTAATCAGCTCTAACTTCCTTTTATTAATAACTATATGATCTATTGTAGGTTTAACATACTCTAATGGAGCAGTATCATTTCTTAATAAAACATCATTAATTTGCATCAAATATACTCCTAATGAATCTTTGAGCTGCACAAAATTAGATTTTTTTAACAGTTGATTTTTGTTTTCAGGAGTTACTACTGGAATTTTTTCTAAGACTTGACTTAATTTGATCCAAATGGAGTCATTTAATGAGTATGATTTAAACTGAAGTGAAATAGAATCTAACTCCTTTTTATCATTTTTTTCAAAACGTTTAAACTTTTCTTGGATAAGGTTATAATCAATAATATTTTCATCTAAATGAATATACCTAAATTTTATTAGCTCTTCATTTAACTTAAATACTTCTTTATTATTGTAGTAGTAATCTTGTACATCTTCAAAAGATACAATGGTATCAATATTCCGTTTAACTAAAGCTTCCATATAAGCTTTAGTGTATAAGTCATTTTTATATTGATTTACCAGTTTATTGAAAGATTGCTGCTTGTTTTCACTTAAGTTAAGAATAGCCCCATCCATTAAAAGTTGTTGTGTAGCCCATCTATTAATAAAATTTTGAACAATAAGTGTACTATCCTCTAAACTAGCTTCTTCAGGCACTAAATTTTTTATATCGTCATAATATAAATAACTATTATTCACCCTAGCCACCTCAACAGCATCAGTAGATCTTTTAAAATATTCACAAGAATATATAGATGTAAATAAAACAAGTATTAAAATTCTTAAGCGCACCTAATTATTTCTTAATTTGAGATTTAACCTTCTTTAAGACATCGTAATTTATCTTTACTTTATACTTTTCCTTTAATGCGTTTACCCACTTTTCTTCTTTAAAGGCTTGGTAATCATTAATAACACTTCCTCTAGCTTCTTCTAAAGATTTTTGAGTTTCTGGTAACACCTCATTTACCTTAACTACCACAAAAGAATCATTATACCTATAAATTTTAGAAACACCCTTTTTAAAGGTAAATGGTTTTGGCAAAGTACGGTTTTTGGCGTCCATAACACCAGTTGTAAAAATCACATTTGTTTTACCATTAACGTTTATAAGTTTTTTAATTTCATCTTTATCAGTTCCTTGCTCTAAAAGTTTAGAAACTTTTTTAAGTGTTTTTTGTTTAGAACCAGAAGCTACAATTGCATCTACCTGTTGTGGATTTATGTATTTTACCTTATTCTTCTCATAATAGTTTACAATATCTACTGAATCGGTTTGTGAAGCATTCCATATATTATTTTCCATTAAATCAAACAATAATAAACCGTCTCTATACTCCCCTAAAACATGAGCATATTCTTCATTTTCATATTCAAGATTATCCTCTTTATATTTAAATAAATTTTCATTTAAAAACCTTTCATATTTCTCACTTACAAATGTCTCTATTGATTTTTTATATACTCCCCCTTTTTGATGTGCTAACAAATAAGTACCGAAGTCATTATATACCAATTGTTTGTTCCCTATTTTCACTAAATTAACCTCAGCTGTAAAATCTTCTGGTAATTCCCAAATCTTTTTATAATAATCTTCATTAACAATTGAGATAAAATAATTCAAAGCCTCTTGATTGTCAACAACATTATATTCCTTTTTTAATGAGCTATATAATGCCTCATCCATTAATTTTAAACGATCACCCTTCTTAATTTTAGATTCCAACTCTCCTTTCATATCTTCAAAAGGTGGTATTAATTTTTTATCAATCAGTTTAACTATATGCCAACCAAATGATGATTGAAACGGCTCAGAAACATCTCCAATTTTTTCAATACCGAATGCAACCTCTTCAAATTTTTTAGCTCTAATCTGTCCTCTAGAAATAGGAGCTAATTGCCCTCCTACAGCAGCTGAGTTTTTATCGTCTGAAAATTGTTTTGCCAAAGCCTCAAAAGATTCTCCTTGCTTAAATTTATTATAAATCTCCTGTATTCTCTCCTCAGGATTTGTAAGTGAATCTGTCTTTTTTTTCATTACCATTATATGAGCAACTGTACGTTCTCCTTTAGATTTACTTTTATCTAAAACATTAACAATATGATAACCAAAACGCGTTTTAAAAGGTTTTGAAATAGCGCCTACTTCAGTATTAAAAGCAGCCGTTTCAAATTTATAAACCATTTTGAACCCAGAAAAATAACCAAGCTCTTCACCAAAAACAGTTTTGCCATTATGCACCTCTTTCCTAACTTTTTCAAAACCTTCAGTTAAAGCTCTTTCTCTTAATTTTAATATTCTGTTATAAGCATTTAGAGTATCTCTAGGATTTGCATTTTGAGGTATTTTTATTAGAATGTGGTTAGCATTTATATCATATGACACACGTTGGTAAGCTTCTTCAATTAAATCATTAGTAACTTCGGAGTCATTAAGATAACTTTCAGTCAACTGATTTTTATAACTTTCTAATTCTCTCTTATAAGTTGGTTTTTCATGAAGACCTAAATGCTTGGCTTCTTTTAACTTTAGCTTATAAGTTGTAAAAAGTTTAAGATATTCATCTATATCTCTTTGAGACTCATCTTGAACTAAGTCTAAATTTTTATTATAGACTCTTAAAAATTCTGATACAGAAACAGGCTCGTCATCAATTGAAAAAAGTATCTCATTTTGAAATGATTGCCCATTAACAACTGCAATAAATAGCACTAATACTAATATTAAAAAACTTTTCAATTTCATGGTTTAAAAATTATTCGGATGGCTACAAAAATACTAATATATACCTATTATGCAAGTGGTTTAACAAAGCATTAATAGTATCAATTTTAACTGATTTTTTGAGATGAAATTGCATGCCTATTTTATATATTATACAGGTTCTTGTATTTGATTTTGTCAGAAAAATTGGCTAACTTCGTTTAACAGTAGATATAAAACATTGAAACGATTTCATATCAAGTCGTTAGCCACAAATTAAAAAACGTCAATGAAATTCAAATTTATTCATTTAATATTAGTTCTTATTTTGGTTACTAACTTGAAAGCCCAAAATATAGCTGAAAAAGATAGGGTAAAGTCAATTAAAAGTAGCTATTTACATTTTACCAAATTATTCAAAAAAAAGAATTATGTCTATCATAAAGTTGATTTTAACAAAAAGGATTATCTCTTCGAAACTATAAATGAAAATAAAATTGAAAAATATCTAAACTTTATAAACAACTCATTAACACTTGAAGTAATTGATCAATCACAAGTTATTGACCATCCTGATTATGCAGATTTAAAAATTACAATTAATCTCCCTGATTTTTTTAAAAATTTAAGTGACAAAAAATTCATGGAGTTATTTCATCGACAAATTGACGTTACTTTGGAGTCAAATGATTTAATTGACCAATTTAATGAACCATTAAATTTAAGTTATGTAGATAAAAAATTCAATTCAAAAAAAATTGAATATTCGATATTAATAGTAAAAGATTCGTTATACAAAAATCAACCTATTAAAATTAGTGGAGAAATTAAATACAAATTAAAATTATTGACCAATTATGACGAAATAAAAATTAAAACGGAACAGGTAGGAAGTACTTTTAAACTGGGTAAGTCAGAATATAAATTAATTGATTATTTTAATAATTCGCTAATTATAAAAAAAATATCGGGACCCAATGAGAGTATAAAAACAATTAGTTTAACTTCTGACGGAAAGTTAGCTCGACCTTATTCATTCTCTGAATTTAATGATTTAAAGAAAAATGATAGTTCATATGCTAATAAAGTGAATTTTCGCAGTTTTGTATCCAACGTTACTCCATATTTCTTCTACGAATTACTAAAAAACGAGCCCGACATAACTTTAGAAAGATTTGACCAATTATTAACACCTGATAAATTAGAAGAACTAAAAAAAATTGAAAATTCAGAAAGAATTATTATTGTCCCAACAGTCTCAAACCTAAATTCCGAACACATCTTGTATACACCTCAATATAAAACAGAAATAATCGAAATTAACAAATAAATCAGTGGCTAACAAAGTGTAAAAATAATTGCTTGGTTTTAGCCTACTCGGAAAATCCTGCGGATTTTCCTCTGGTTCGTTCCATTTTTGCTAAGTTAGTTGCTTAATCACGCAACTATCCTTACACCAACCGTTAAACGAACCTCCTAATACCATTCTCCAAAATAACCAACATTTAAATTATATTTGCAGCTCTATTTCTAGACTTATGCGCATAGATATTATTACTGTTTTACCTGAGTTACTTAAAAGCCCGTTTGAAGCTTCTATTTTAAAAAGAGCCATTGATGCTAATTTGGTAGAAGTTCATTTTCATAATTTAAGAGATTATACTACCGATAATTATAAGAGTATTGACGATTATCAGTTTGGTGGTGGAGCTGGTATGGTAATGATGATTGAACCCATTGATAAATGCATTACTGGTTTAAAAGCAGAACGAGATTACGACGAAGTAATATACATGACCCCAGATGGAGAAACTCTAAACCAAGGTATTGCAAATCAATTTTCTTTAAAAGAGAACATTATTATTCTTTGCGGCCATTATAAAGGTGTAGATCAGCGCGTACGTGACCATTTTATAACACGAGAAATTTCAATTGGTGATTACGTATTGTCTGGTGGTGAATTAGGAGCTGCTGTACTTTGTGATGCTATTATTAGGTTAATACCAGGTGTTTTAGGAAATGAAACTTCTGCATTAACAGATTCTTTTCAAGATAATTTATTGGCTCCTCCAATCTATACACGTCCAAGAGACTATAACGGATGGGAAGTACCAGAAGTATTGTTTAGTGGTAACTTCCCTGAGATTGAAAAGTGGCGTGAAGACCAAGCTTACCTGCGTACCAAAGAAAGAAGACCAGATTTGTTAGAGGAATAAATTAGACCATTAGTAATAACCTTTCACCTCTTCTATTTTTACTTAACCTTTGTAACGTGTTAAGGATTTAACGGTATGTCTGAGCTCCCTGACCAAATGAAGTAGCGAGTAGTTAAAGCCTGCCCCCAAATGGGAACACCATAAAAAGAACAAAAACTTTTAACTTATAACTTTTAACTTATAACTTTTTATGTATCTTTGCAGCCAATTTCGGGTTAACCTCTGGCGAAAATCGTGAATGTTGTTCTGAATCAACCATTTATAAATATAAAAAGATGGAATCTTTAATAAAATTTGTACAAGACGAATTTGTAACTAGAAAAGACTTACCAGAATTTGGAGCTGGTGACACCATTACTGTTTACTACGAAATTAAAGAAGGTAGTAAAACTAGAACACAGTTTTTTAGAGGTGTTGTAATACAACGTAGAGGATCTGGATCTTCAGAAACTTTTACAATTAGAAAAATGTCTGGATCTATTGGCGTGGAGCGTATTTTTCCTGTTAATTTACCAGCATTACAAAAAATTGAAGTTAATAAACGTGGTAAAGTTCGTAGAGCACGTATATACTACTTTAGAGGTCTTACTGGTAAAAAAGCTAGAATTAAAGAGGAAAGAAGATAAGATTACTCTAAATTTTAAACTAATTAAAGGCCTTGATTTTAATCAAGGCTTTTTTTATTAACAAAAGTTAATAACTGTAGTTCATAACCGGTTGATATTAAAACCTTTAAAAAATTTGCTTTTTAAATTTCTAATGTTAAATTAGCAAAAGAAATAACAACAACATCCTTAGGAATTTGTTTTCATTATAAGTGAATTAATGTTGTTTCTAATAAGGAAACGTTCTTTATTTTAATTGTTTTTTGAGGTTTTTAAGTAACAGGTGTATGCGTGGAAAACTAAAAACCATGATACTACAAAAAGTCCTATATGTGTAAGCAGATAGCAACTAGTGTGGTTGAAAAGCTTGAAAAACTATAAAAATGAAAGTTTTTGTAGTCAATAGAGCAATGCTTTAAACGAACTTAACGTGAATAACGAAGAGTAAGATTGATAGCATCAAAAAAAACAATTACCGAGGCATTTTAGTGATTAGGTCAATACATTTTGAAAATTACAAAAAATGCTTCCTTGAAATAGCAATACTGAATATTGAAAAAGTATGATGAAAATTCATACCCATTTAGTAGAAATACTAAATAGATAAAAGTAATGTTATCTCAAAGAAAGCCATATCAAAGGAGATTAACTTCTGCGGTGATATGGCTTTTGTTTTTTACAACTTCAGGGTCAGTTTTTTATGAATTTCGTATTGGTAAACCAATTTTTTGGTATTCCAATAAATCTAAAAACTTAATTGTCTTTCATTTTATTATAAACTAGTTATAAATACTTAATTTTGTATATTCGCTTCGCTAAAAATGAATCTGCATGTTTTTAATCATTTATAGCAATCGTTTAAATCAAAAAAAAGCAACACTAAATGTCGAAAATAATTTACACTAAAACTGATGAAGCTCCTGCTTTAGCAACACGTTCTTTTTTACCAATTGTTGAATCTTTTGTTGAGTCAGCTGGAATTGATGTTGAAACCAAAGACATCTCTTTAGCAGCTAGAATATTAGCTGTATTTCCAGATTACTTAAATGAAGAGCAACGTGTTCCAAATGATTTAGCTATACTTGGCGAACTTGTTAAAAAACCTGAAGCAAACATTATAAAATTACCAAATATAAGTGCTTCTGTTCCGCAATTAGAAGAGGCTATTGAAGAGTTGCAATCTAAAGGTTATGCAGTACCAGATTACCCAAGTGAACCAGAAAACGAAGAACAAAAGGACATTAAGTCAAGATACGATAAAATTAAAGGTAGTGCTGTAAACCCAGTATTAAGAGAAGGGAATTCAGATAGACGTGCACCTAAAGCCGTTTCTCATTACGCTAAAAAGAATCCTCATAAGATGGGGAAATGGGAAAAAGATTCAAAAACTCATGTGGCTTCTATGGAAGCAAATGACTTCTATGGATCTGAAAAATCTACTACAGTTGCTGAGGCAACTGAATTTAAAATTACTTTCAATGGAAAAGAGCTAAAAGGTTATGCTCCTTTATTGGCGGGAGAAATTATTGACTCATCTGTAATGAGTATTACTTCCCTTAAAGAATTTGCAGCAAAAGAAATTGCTGATGCCAAGGCAAAGGGCGTATTGCTATCTTTACATATGAAAGCTACCATGATGAAGGTTTCAGATCCTATTATTTTTGGAGCTGTGGTTGAAGTTTTCTATAAGGATGTATTTGAAAAATATAGTGAATTATTTGATGAATTAGGTATAACTGCAACCAATGGTATTGGGGATGTTTATGATAAAATTGAAGGCCATGCAAAAGAAGAAGAAGTAATAGCAGCTATTAACGCTATTTATGAAGATTCTCCTGCTGTGGCAATGGTAGATTCTGATAATGGTATTACAAATTTACATGTACCCTCTGATGTTATTGTAGACGCATCAATGCCTGCAATGATTCGTTCTGGAGGACAAATGTGGAATGCAGAGGGTCAACAACAAGACACAAAGGCATTAATTCCTGATAGATGTTATGCTGGTGTATTCCAGGCAACAATTGATTTTTGTAAAGAAAATGGTGCTTTTGACCCAACAAAAATGGGTACAACACCTAATGTTGGACTGATGGCTCAAAAGGCTGAAGAATATGGTTCACATGATAAAACTTTCCAATTAAGTGAAGCTGGGACTGTTGAAGTGGTAGATACTGATGGAAATGTACTTTTATCTCAAGAAGTTGAGGCTGGAGACATTTTTAGAATGTGTCAAACAAAAGATGCCCCAATTCAAAATTGGGTAAAACTTGCTGTTAGCAGAGCTAGAGCTACAGGTTGGCCAGCAGTTTTCTGGTTAGACGAAAACAGAGCTCATGATGCTGAACTTATTAAAAAAGTAAATACTTATTTACCAAATCATGACACATCTGGATTAGAGATTTATATTAAACCTCCTATCGAAGCTACTTTATACACTTTAGAGAGAGTAAAAGTAAACTTAGATACTATTTCTGTATCAGGTAATGTTTTACGAGATTATTTAACTGATTTATTCCCAATATTAGAGCTAGGAACTTCTGCAAAAATGTTATCAATTGTTCCATTAATGAATGGAGGTGGGTTGTTTGAAACTGGTGCTGGTGGTTCTGCTCCAAAACATGTACAACAGTTGGTAGCCGAAAACCATTTACGCTGGGATTCTTTAGGTGAATTTTTAGCATTAGCTGTTTCTTTAGAACATTATGCAGAGGTTAACAATAGCCAAAAAGCTAAAGTACTTAGTGAAACTTTAGATGATGCCACTGGAAAACTGCTTGACAATAGAAAAAGTCCATCTAGAAAGGCTGGTGAATTAGATAATAGAGGGAGCCATTTCTATTTAGCAATGTATTGGGCACAAGAATTAGCCAATCAAAATGTTGACACTGAACTTAGAGACGAGTTTAGTCCAATCGCTTTAGAATTAGCTGCCAACGAAGAAATTATTGTAAAAGAGCTAAATGATATTCAAGGAGATGCTACCAATATTGATGGATACTATTTTCCGAATGAAGCATTGGCTAGCGCCGTAATGAGACCAAGTGAAACCTTAAATAACATATTAGGTAAAGTATTAAACAAAGCATAAACATACTTAAAACCTAACAACTTGTTAAAGCTCCTTTTTAAGGAGCTTTTTTTTTATATTTTTATAAAAAAAACTTGCATGAAAAAACTTTGCTTTTGGCCCCTATTGGCAATTTTTTGCACAATCTTTAACGGGTTTTCACAAGAAAAGTTTACACTAAGTGGAATCGTAACCGAAGAGAAAAGTAACGAAACCCTAATTGGTGTAAATATTATATTTCCCGAGTATCAAACAGGAACTTCAACTAATGAGTACGGGTTCTTTTCAATTACTTTACCAAAAGGCACCTACTCTATCGTAGTTAGTTATTTAGGTTTTTCAACCCAAACCGAAAAAATTGAACTAACTCAAAACATAACAAAAAATTTTAGTTTAAATAATACTTCAGAAAATTTAGACGAAATTGTTATAACAGAAAATATTGAAAAGCTTAGAATTAAAAAGCCCCAAATGAGCGTTAATAAACTAACCTCAAAAACCATTAAAGAAATACCTATGGTTCTTGGTGAAGCGGATATTGTGAAAGCCATTACGCTTTTACCAGGTGTTACTTCTGTTGGTGAAGGTTCTTCCGGGTTTAATGTAAGAGGTGGTTCGGCAGATCAAAATTTAATTCTGCTAGATGAAGCTACAATTTACAATTCTTCACATTTATTTGGTTTATTTTCAGTATTTAATCCTGATGCCATAAAAGATTTGAGATTATACAAGGGAGGAATTCCAGCAAGGTATGGGGGCAGAGTTTCATCCGTACTAGATATTTATCAAAAAGAAGGGAATAGTAAAGAATTTCATATGAATGGTGGCATAGGAATAGTTTCCAGTAGACTATTAGCTGAAGGCCCACTTAAAAAAGACAAAGGCTCATTTTTATTTGGTGGAAGGTCTAGTTACGCACACTTATTCCTACCCCTTTTTGATATTAACAACATTGCCTACTTCTATGATTTAAACACTAAATTAAGTTACAAATTAAACCAAAAGAACAACATTTATTTATCAGGTTACTTTGGTAGAGATGTTTTTAGAATTGAAGATTCATTTGAAAATTCTTATGGAAATTCTGTTTTAAACTTTAGGTGGAATCATTTGTTTTCAGATAAGCTTTTTTCTAACCTTTCATTTATTTATTCTGATTACTATTACAATTTAAAACTTAGTTTTGTTGAATTTGATTGGGTTTCAGGAATTCAAAATTTCAATTTAAAATACGATTTAAAACATTACTTAAATGATAAAATTAAACTTCAATACGGTGTAAATAGTATTTATTATAGGTTTAATCCGGGTGAAATTAACCCAACAACCGAAACATCTGGAATAAACCCTTTTCAATTAACCCATAAATACGCCTTTGAAAATGCCATTTATTTAGATACCGAACATACACTTTCAGATAAGCTCTCCGTTTCATACGGTCTTAGGCTAAGTTCATTTCTAAGACTGGGGCAAGATGAACTTAATGTCTATGAAAACAATCAAGCAGTGGTATTTAATGAAGATTTTCAAATTTACGAAAAAGCCGCTCCTACAGAAACAGAAAACTTTAAACGAAGTGATGTAATAACAAGTTTTTTTAATCTAGAACCAAGGATTTCTTTAGCGTTTCAAATTAACTCTAATAGTTCATTTAAAGCTAGTTACAACAAAATGAACCAGTATTTACATTTGTTATCTAATACTAATGCCCCTACTCCATTAGATATCTGGACACCAAGCGGAAAATATGTTAAACCACAATCTTTACATCAAGTCGCAGCTGGATATTTCAAAAATTTTAAAAATGATTTGTACTCTCTGGAAATTGAAAGTTTTTATAAAACCATAAAAAACAGAATCGATTATATTGATGGCGCGGACCTCATTGCCAATAATGCTATAGAACAAGTAATTCTTAATGGAAATGCAAGGGCATACGGATTAGAATTTCTTCTAAGGAAAAATGAAGGAAGGTTTAAAGGTTGGTTGGCCTATACGCTTTCAAAATCAGAGCAACAAACAAAAGGAAGAACTCCAATAGAAACTGGGATCAATAATGGGGCTTGGTATAACACTCCATTTGATAAAACCCATGATATATCATTAACTGGAAGTTACAATTGGAATGACAGGTTTAAACTTAATGCAAACTTTTTATTTCAAACCGGTCAACCCGTTACCTTTCCTAATGCACAATACGTTTATAACGGAATAAATATTCCTAATTACGGTGCAAGAAATGAAGACAGGCTTCCTTCTTATAATAGGTTGGATGTATCTCTAACATATTTTCCAAAACAAAGAAAAACTAGAAAATGGAAAAGTCATTGGGTATTTAGTATTTATAATATATACAACCGAAAAAACGCAACCTCAATTTCTTTTGGACAGAACTATGATACTGGCATAAATGAAGCTACTAAATTGGCCATTTTCGGTATTGTACCTTCTTTTTCTTATAATTTTAACCTCTAAAGCAATGAACAAAGTCATTTACTTACTTCTAATTTGTGTTTTCTTTTTTTCATGTCAAGAAGTTATAGACGTCCAGTTAAAAACCACTAGTCCTAGATTGGTAATTGATGCTTCACTAATGTGGGTAAAAGGAACTCAAGGTAATGAACAAGAAATAAAACTTAGTCTAACTGCACCATATTTCAACACCAACATTCCTCCAGCAAATGGTGCTACTGTAATTATAACGGATACAAATAACAACACATTTAATTTCGTAGAAGATGCTAATACAGGTTTATATAAAAACAGTTCATTTATTCCTAATATAAATGGTATTTATAACCTTTTTATAATTTACAACAATGAAACTTATTCTGGTACTGAGACTTTGTATTCTGTACCAGCTATTGATCATATTGAACAAAATGACAACGGTGGATTCTCCGGTGAAGATATTGAAATAAAAGCTTATTACACAGACCCAGAAAATGAAGAAAACTATTATTTATTTCAATTTGAAAACAATAATAATGTTCCAATGCTAGAGGTATATGATGATGAATTTAATGATGGAAATCAAATCTTTGGATTCTTTTCAGATGAAGAAATGAAGTCTGGAGATAATCTAAGAATAAAAATATCCGGAATATCAGAACGTCATTATGAGTATCTAAACATCTTACTACAGCAAACAGATGAAGAATCTGGAGATCCGTTTGAAACACAACCAGCAACAGTTCGTGGAAATTGTGTAAATCAAACCAATCCAGAGAATTATCCTCTTGGTTATTTTAGAATAACTGAAACAGATGTATTCAATTATTCAGTTCAATAAATTAATGTATTTTTGAGGAATGAGTTTCACTAAAACCACAGAAAAAGACTCTTATTACAACCACCTTGAAAAGATGAGTGTAAAGGAACTTCTTTTAAGCATTAACAAAGAAGATAAAACCGTTCCTTTTGCTGTTGAAAAAGCACTTCCTGAAATTGAAGCTTTAGTTAATCAAATTGTAAATAAATTAAAATCTGGAGGACGCCTATTTTATTTAGGTGCTGGTACCAGTGGTCGTTTAGGTATTGTAGATGCTTCCGAATGTCCCCCAACTTTTGGAGTAGCACATGAATTAGTAGTTGGGCTTATTGCAGGTGGTGATTCAGCAATTAGAAAAGCGGTTGAATTTGCAGAAGACTCTACAACGCAAGGTTGGAAAGACCTTCAATCTCATAATATTTCTGAGAACGATGTTGTAGTAGGAATAGCAGCTTCTGGTACTACTCCTTACGTTATAAATGCTTTACAAACCTGTAACCAAAATAATATTATAACAGGTTGTATAACTTGTAACCATAATAGTCCATTATCCCAAACGGCGCAATTTCCTATTGAAATTATTGTGGGTCCGGAGTTTGTAACAGGAAGCTCAAGAATGAAAGCTGGTACAGCCCAAAAGTTGGTATTAAACATGATTACAACATCAACCATGATACAGTTAGGACATATTAAAGGTAACAAAATGGTTGACATGCAATTAAGCAACAACAAACTAGTTCATAGAGGTACTAAAATGATTATGAACGAACTTAGTATTAAAGAGGATGAAGCCCAAAAGCTTTTGAATGAATTCGGAAGTGTTCGTTTAGCAATTAAAAATTACAATGACAGAAACTAAAAGAACAGATAAAGAAGTTCTTGTAAAAGGTATAAAACTAATGATGGGTTCATTAGCAGGTATGTTTGCAGGTCCAACACTTATCTATATATCACAAACAAAACTAAGAAGCCCTATAGATACTATCATGCTTATAATTGCTATTGCTATTTGTGGAGTTGCAATTTTTTTG